>NZ_JBHXDQ010000067.1:0-54633 GCF_042725875.1 Streptomyces sp. NPDC127038
GGTACTGCAGGGGGGACCCTGTGGGAGAGTAGGACGCCGCCGAACAAATTTTGTGAAAACCCCCGTACCGGGGATACCGGTACGGGGGTTTTCTGCGTTCAGGGACCCTTTTTCTGTGTTCAGGGATCCTCTTCGGGAACGTTCTCGACCATGTGTGTCGAGAACGTTCCCGTATCACCGCGAGGACCGCCGGCTCACGTGGCCATGTCCCGGCGGCGCAGGCAGACCAGTCCCGCCGCCGTCAGAGCCACCGCGACCGCGGTGAGGACGAGCACCGGTGTCCAGGTCATCGAGCCGCCCGGCAGCTTCGGGAGATGACCGAAGGGGGAGAGGTCCATGACCGCCTGGGGGATCTTCAGCGCGGGGCCGATCCAGCCGAGGAGAAGGGCGAGGCCCGCCGCGGCCCAGGCGCCGCGGGCGACCGCGGGCGAGAGACCGTAGAGCAGGACCGCGAGACCGCCCAGCGTCCACACCGCCGGCACCTGGACCAGAGCGGCGCCGAGGACGGCACCGAACTCGGCGCCGTAACCCAGGGCGAGGCCCAGTCCCCCGAGCAGCATGATGAGGACCGTGCCGCCGAACGCGATGACGAGATGCCCGCCGGCCCAGCGCAGCCGGCCCACGGCGGCCGCGAGCAGGGGTTCGGCACGCTGCGAGGTCTCCTCGCCGTGCAGCCGCAGTACGGAGGAGACGATGTACAGGGCGGCGACCATGCCCAGCATGCCGACCATGGCGGCGAGGAACGCGTCGGTGATCCCGGCCTGCCCGCCCATCCGCTCGATGATCTCGCGGGTCTTGGCGTTCCCGCCGACCAGGTCCGCGGCCCCCTTCGTGATGGCTCCGAACGCGGCGCCCGCCGCGAGGAAACCGAGACTCCAGCCAAGCACGGCACCGCGCTGGAGGCGCCAGGCCAGTGCCCCGGCCGAGCCGAGGCCGCCGGTCGCGGGTCCCGGCCGGGTGGGCAGGAAGCTCATGCCGACATCGCGGCGCCCGGCCAGTACGTAGGCGGCGGCACCCTGTGCGGCGACGGCCGCGACGAACAGCAGCAGCACCCACCAGCGTTCGTCCGCGAAGGCCCGTACGTTCTCCAGCCAGCCCACCGGCGAGATCCAGGTCAGCACCGACGAGCCGTCGACCGTCGCGGAGTCGCCCGCCGCCCTGAGGACGAAGGCGGCGCCGATCAGCCCGCCCGTCAGCCCCTTGGCGAGCCGTGCGCTCTCCGTCAGCTGGGCGACGATCGCCGCCATGGTCGCGAAGACCATCCCCGTTCCGCCGATCGCGAGCCCGAGCGCCAGGGCCCCGGAGGCGCCCTGTCCGGAGAGGCCGCCCGCGATGAGAAGGGCGAGAACGCCGTTGGCGACAAGTGCCGCGAGCAGGGCGGCCGTCAGCGGGGCCCGCCGCCCGACCATCGCGGCGGAGACGAGCTCCTGACGCCCGCTCTCCTCTTCCTCCCGGGTGTGCCGTACGACGATCGTCAGGCTCATGATGGCGGCCAGGACACCCGCGTAGGCGCCGATACGCCAGGCCGTGAGTCCGCCGAGCGAGTCGCTGAACACCGGCCCGTAGGTGGCCCGCAGGGAGTTGTTGGCGAGCATCTGCCGTGCCAGGGAGGCGCGTTCGGCGGGAGTGCTGTAGACGCTCTTCAGCGAGGCCGGCAGGGAGAGCACCATCAGGGCGCTCACACCGATCCACAGCGGTGTCGTCACGCGGTCGCGGCGCAGCGCGAAGCGCAGCAGGGTGCCGGTGCCGGCCAGGGGCCGCGAGCCGCCGGTGCGGGCGGTGAAGGTGCCGGTGGCCGCGGGGGTCGTGGCGGTCATCGGGTCACCGTCTCCCCGGTACCGTCCGCCTGGACGTCGTCCTCCTGGTAGTGCCGCAGGAACAGCTCCTCCAGGGTCGGTGGGGTCGAGGTGAGGGACCGTACGCCGGAGTCGGTCAGCGACTTCAGTACGGGGTTGAGCTGGTCGGTGTCGACGTGGAACCGCACCCGGCAGCTGACGCCGTCGTGCCCGAACCCGGCCTCCTGGACGTCGAGTTCATGGACCCCGGGCAGGGACGCCAGTCCGTTCGGCGGGCCGGTGAGTTCCGCGGTGACGCTGGTACGGGTGAGGTGGCGCAGGTCCGCGAGGGTGCCGCTCTCGACGGTCCGGCCCTTGCGGATGATGCTGACGCGGTCGCAGAGTTCCTCGACCTCGCTCAGGATGTGCGAGGACAGCAGGATCGTGCGGCCGCGGTCGCGTTCCTCCCGGACGCACTTCTGGAAGACCTCTTCCATCAGCGGGTCCAGGCCCGAGGTGGGCTCGTCCAGGATGAGGACGTCGACGTCCGAGGCGAAGGCGGCGACGAGGGCGACCTTCTGACGGTTGCCCTTCGAGTAGGTGCGCCCCTTCTTGGTGGGGTCGAGCTCGAAGCGCTCGATCAGGTCGGCGCGCCGTGCCGGGTCGAGGCCGCCGGTCCGTCCGCCGCCCTGTCCGCCGCGCCGGGCGCGGCCACCGCCGTGCAGCCGCCCGTAGAGGTCGATGATCTCGCCGCCGGAGAGGTTGCGCCACAGGGTGACGTCGCCGGGGACGTAGGCGACCCGGCGGTGCAGTTCGACCGCGTCCGCCCAGGGGTCCATGTCCAGCATCCGGGCGGTGCCCGAGTCGGCGCGGAGCAGGCCCAGCAGGACCCGGATGGTGGTGGATTTCCCGGAGCCGTTGGGGCCGAGGAAGCCGTGCACCTCGCCGGCCTCGACCTCCAGGTCCAGGCCGTCCAGTGCGTGCGTCCTGCCGAACGACTTGTGCAGTCCGGCGACGCTGATTGCCTTCGTCATGGCCCGAACGTACGCTTCTTTCAGAAGTTTGTGAAGTTAAGGAAACGTATAAATGCTGGCTACACTCGACGACCAGGCGTGAGCAGGGGAGATGATCGGCAGATGGCGGAACCGAGTGCGACGGAGAGGGACCCGGAGGCGGTCTCGCAGTTCGTCGAGGGGTTCGCGGCCCAGCTCGTCGAGGCGGGGATGCAGCGGATGCCCGCGCGGGTCTTCGCCGCGCTGCTGGCCTCCGACTCCGGTGCCATGACCTCGGCCGAACTCGGCGAGCAGCTCCAGGTCAGTGCTGCCGCCGTGTCCGGCGCGGTGCGCTATCTCGCGCAGCAGCACATGGTCGGGCGGGAGCGGGAACCCGGCTCGCGGCGCGAGCGGTACCGGGTGCACAGCAACCAGTGGTACGAGGCCCTGACCAACCGTGACGCGGTCCTCAAGCGCTGGGAGCTCGCCCTGCGCGCCGGTGTCGACTCCCTCGGTCCCGCGTCCCCGGCGGGCCGGCGGCTCTCGGAGACGCTCGCCTTCTTCGAGTTCATCGACGGGGAGATCGCCGCGATGATGGAGCGCTGGCGCGCCCACCGCGAGCAACGGTTCGGCGGCGACGCCTGACCGGTCCGGCGACAACGCCCGACCAGGCCTCCGGGCACCCCCGACGGCTCGGGCGCCCCTACGACTCGGGCACTCCCGACGGCTCGGGCACCCCCCGGCGACTCAGGCACTTCCGACGGCTCGGGCGCCCCCGACGGCTCGGGCGCTGCCTACGACTTGGGCGCCCCCGCCAGATCCGGCACCCCCGCCAGCTCCGGCCCCGGTACCGGCCGCTCCGGGCCCGGCGCGGCTCGCCCGCGCCCCGGGCCCGTACCGGCGCCGGTCGGGCCTTCACGGGGGCGTCAGAGGGCCGGGCGGGGGTCCCGGGGCGTCACGTCGTGGCCGGCAGGGTCAGGCCCCAGGCCGATTCCCGTACCGTCCAGGTGCGGGTGCGGACCGGGCCGCTCACCACGGAGTCCGCGCGGTAGCGGAAGTCCGCGCCGGACACGGTCACCTTGTGGCCCAGCAGCCGCAGGGGCGAGGACGCGGCCCCCGGCGACACCGCGCGGACCTCGATCTCGGCGCCGGTCCCCGAACCCCCCGGTGTCACCGACACGGCCTCCACGGGCTGGTCCAGGTCCACGACGCACACCCCGTCGACCTCGATCCGCAGCCGGGAGGGCCCGGTCGCGGGCGTGGCGGGCCGGGACGGCCGGGAGGCCAGGGTCCGTACCAGGGACTGGCAGGTGCGCAGCCACGGATGCCCGGCGGCTTCCTCCCCCGGCAGACCCGCGAGCACCTCGGCGGACGGCCGGGAGGGCAGGGAAGGGATGCGCAGTGCGCCGAGCACCACGCCGTCACTGTCGTCCACGAGCAGGTCGAGCCGCCGTTCGGCCCCGTCGAGGACCGCCCGGGCCGCCGCGACGGCCCCCATCGGCACCCCGAGCGACCGGGAAAGCGCAAGCGCACCGCCCACGGGCACGAAGGACAGCGCGCACCCGGCGAGTTCCCGCTGCCGGTGCAGCAGCGACACCGCCCGCAGCAGGGCGCCGTCGTCGCCGATGACGACGGGTCTGCGCGCACCCCGGCGGATCAGCGCCCGAGCGAATTCCTCGGGCCCCTCCGGGAGGCACACCTTCGTCGCCGCACCCGCGCTGAGCACGTCTTTCGCGATCCGGACGGACTCGCCGTCCGTCCGTCGGGCGACCGGGTCGATGACCACCAGGAGCTGGTCGGAAGCCGCCACCTCGGTCCTGCCTCGCTTCCTCGGGTAGCATCTTTCTGCAAGAGCCCCTTGCGCCTTTGCGCCAGGGGCTTCGTCTATTCCGGGGCATCCGGTCCGACGTCGCGGCCAATGGTGGTCGCCGGTGTACGCAGCCTTGGCCACATTCGGCCGCGTACGCCCCGACCTTGGACATGCCCCGCCCGGAAGGGGTGTACGCCTGTGCCCGCACTTGTGCTGCTCGGTGCTCAGTGGGGTGACGAAGGCAAGGGAAAGGCCACCGACCTGCTCGGTGGATCCGTGGACTATGTGGTGCGCTACCAGGGCGGCAACAACGCCGGCCACACGGTAGTCGTGGGCGACCAGAAATACGCTCTCCACCTCCTCCCTTCCGGAATCCTCACGCCGGAGTGCACTCCGGTCATCGGAAACGGAGTCGTCGTCGACCCGTCCGTCCTGTTCTCCGAGCTGAACGGGCTCAACGAGCGCGGTGTCGACACCTCCAAGCTGCTGATCAGCGGAAACGCTCACATCATCACGCCTTACAACGTCACTGTCGACAAGGTGACGGAACGCTTCCTCGGAAAGCGGAAGATCGGCACCACCGGGCGCGGGATCGGTCCGACATACGCGGACAAGATCAACCGCGTGGGCATCCGCATCCAGGACCTCTACGACGAGTCGATCCTCACCCAGAAGGTCGAAGCGGCTCTCGAGGTCAAGAACCAGCTGCTCACCAAGCTCTACAACCGCCGTGCCATCGAGGCGGGCCAGGTCGTCGAGGAGCTGCTGAGCTACGCCGACCGGCTCAAGCCGTACGTGGCGGACACCGTCCTGATCCTCAACCAGGCGCTGGAGCAGGACAAGGTCGTGCTCTTCGAGGGCGGCCAGGGCACGCTGCTGGACATCGACCACGGCACGTATCCGTTCGTGACGTCGTCGAACCCGACCGCGGGCGGCGCCTGCACGGGTGCCGGGGTCGGCCCGACCAAGATCAGCCGGGTCATCGGCATCCTCAAGGCGTACACGACCCGCGTGGGTTCGGGTCCGTTCCCGACGGAGCTGTTCGACGCGGACGGCGAGGCGCTGCGGCGCATCGGCCACGAGCGTGGCGTGACGACCGGCCGTGACCGGCGCTGCGGCTGGTTCGACGCGGTCATCGCCCGCTACGCGACCCGGGTGAACGGTCTGACCGACTTCTTCCTCACCAAGCTGGACGTCCTGACCGGCTGGGAGGAGATCCCGGTCTGCGTGGCGTACGAGATCGACGGCAAGCGCGTCGAGGAACTCCCGTACTCCCAGACCGACTTCCACCACGCGAAGCCGATCTACGAGACCCTCCCGGGCTGGTCGGAGGACATCACCAAGGCGAAGACCTTCGGGGACCTCCCGAAGAACGCCCAGGCCTACGTGAAGGCGCTGGAGGAGATGTCGGGCGCCCCGATCTCCGCGATCGGCGTCGGCCCGGGCCGCACCGAGACGATCGAGATCAACTCGTTCATCTAGGGCCCGTCCCGCGGTTCCCCGAGTGCGCCCCCGGCCGACGGCCGGGGGCGCACTCGTCTTTGGGGGGACGGCCGGGGGAAATCGGATGCGCGGTGGGGGAGTTCGGGGTGCCGGCGGTCGGTGGCGGGTGTGGTCGCGTACGTGGTGGCGTACGTGCGGGTGACGACGGGGTGAATCGGGGTGGGCGCGGTGCGGAAACCCCGGTCCCGGGCGCCGCGGAAACCGTGAACTGACCTTTTATTGACCGGGACATGGGCTTCTCCTGGTTTTCGACGGGCAAGCGGGCGACCACGCTCTACGCGTGTAGTTCCGCACGGCACGCACGGCACTTCCCCCTGTCCCGACACCCCAGTCCCAGGAGCCCGTATGCCCGTCAATCCCCTGAACCGCCGGGAGTTCGTCAAGACGTCGGCCGTCACCGGCGCGGCCGTGGCCGTCGGCGGCGCCGCACTGACGACGCCCGCGCAGGCGGCGGACCGCAAGCCGCCGAAGCAGCCGCGCACCTGGTCGTTCTCGATCCTGGGCACCACCGACCTGCACAGCCACGTCTTCGACTGGGACTACTACAAGGACGCCGCCTACTCCGACGCCAAGGGCAACTCCGTCGGCGTCGCCAAGGTCGCCACGCTCATCAAGCAGCAGCGCGCCGCCAAGGGCGAGGACCGCGTGCTCCTCGTCGACGCCGGCGACATCATCCAGGGCACCTCGCTCGGCTACTACTTCGCGCGCGTCGACCCGATCACCGGGACGAAGGGCAAGAAGGGCCCCAAGCACCCGATGGCCGTGGCGATGAACCTCATGCGCTACGACGCCGCCGCGCTCGGCAACCACGAGTTCAACTACGGCATCGAGACGCTGCGCAAGTTCGAGAGCCAGCTCGACTTCCCGCTGCTCGGCGCGAACGCGCTGGACGCGAAGACGCTGCGGCCCGCCTTCCAGCCGTACACCGTGAAGCGCATCCGCGTGCCCGGGGCCCCCGACATCAAGGTCGGCATCATGGGCCTGACCAACCCCGGCATCGCGCTGTGGGACAAGGACAACGTCAACGGCAGGATGGTCTTCCCGGGCCTGGTCGAGCAGGCGAAGAAGTACGTGCCCCGGCTGCGCGCGCTCGGCTGCGACGTCGTCTTCCTGACCGACCACTCCGGCCTCGACGGCTCCTCCTCGTGGGGCGACGCCCTGCCGTACGTGGAGAACGCCTCGAACCTGGTCGCCGAGCAGGTGCCCGGCATCGACGCGATCCTGGTCGGCCACACCCATGTGGAGGTCCCCTCCTACACGGTGAAGAACGCCGAGAGCGGCGAGGACGTCCTGCTGTCCGAGCCCTACTGCTGGGGCTACCGGCTGAGCGTCTTCGACTTCGAGATGGAGCTGGAGCACGGCCGCTGGAAGGTCGTGAGCAAGACCGCGACGACCCTCAACCCCAACACGGCGGACGAGGACCCGCAGATCAAGAAGCACCTGGAAGCCGACCACGAGCTCGTCGTGAAGTACGTCAACACGGCGGTCGGCACCTGCACGCAGGACCTCTCGGCCGCGGAGTCCTGCTGGAAGGACGTCCCGGTCATGGACTTCATCCACGAGGTCCAGATGGAGTCGGTGAAGGCGGGCCTGTCCGCCGCGGACGCGGCGCTGCCGCTGATCTCGGTGGCCGCGCCCTTCAGCCGCACCGCGGACATCCCGGCGGGCAGCGTCACCATCAAGGACATCGCCGGGCTGTACATCTACGACAACACGCTCTACGGCAAGAAGCTCACGGGCGCCCAGCTGAGGGACTACCTGGAGTACGCGGCGAAGTACTACCACCAGGTCCCGGCCGGCACGGCGGTGGACACCGCCACCCTCACCAACGCCAACAGCTTCTGGGACTACATGTACGACACCGCGGCGGGCGTCGGCTACGAGATCGACATCGCCGCGGCCGAGGGCTCGCGGATCAAGAACCTCACCTACAACGGCGCGGCCGTCGCCGACGACCAGGTCTTCGTCGTCGCGGTCAACAACTACCGCGCCAACGGCGGTTCGGGCTACCCGCACATCGCGGCCGCCGAGACCGCCTTCAGCGCCCCGGACCAGGTCCGCGACCTGATGATCGCCTACGTCATCGCCAAGGGAGCCCTGGACCCGGCCGACTTCGCCGCCGTCAACTGGAAGCTGACCCAGGGCGGCACGCCCGTCTTCTGACCCGCCCGACGCACCACCCATGACCGGCACGGCCCGGACCTCACTGGAGAGAGTGACGTCCGGGCCGCCGCCGTGAGGACGCCGTGGACGGGGGGAACAGCCTGAAAGCGCACGTGCGGGTGCTTCGGCGTGCGTCGGCCGACGGACCAGGAGACTGCGATGCGCGTGATGCTCAGGGCGACCATGGACACGGAGAAGGCGAACGAGCTGATCCGGAGCGGAAAGCTTCCGCAACTGATGCAGCGGACGATGGAGCGGATCAAGCCCGAGGCGTCCTACTTCACCACCCACGAGGGCAGCCGCGCCTGCTACATGGTCTTCGACCTGGAGGACCCCAGCCACATCCCGGCGATCGCCGAGCCGTTGTTCACGGAACTCGGCGCCAAGATCGACCTCGCCCCCGTCATGAACGCGGAGGACCTCCACAAGGGCCTGTCCCAGCTGGGCTGACGGCCCCGCCGGACGCGTTCCGTCCGGGCCGGTGCGGGGCCGCGCGGACCGTGTCCTGGCCCCGCACCGGAAGACGGCACGGATCAGCTGAAGACGATCATGGAGCCCTGGGCGAGGCTCCGGGTCGCCGCCGCGTGCAGCCCGAGCCACACATGGCGCTCGCGGGCGAAGGGGCTGGAGTCGTAGGGGGCCGGAGCGGCGGGCTCCTCCAGCTCCGTGGGGGCGCTCGGGGGCTGCGGCGGAGCCGGCGGATTGGCCGGGTCGATGCCGATCGAGGGTGCCACGAACTCGAGTTCGCGCAGGAGAACCTGCGAGGAGCCCAAGGGACCGCCGCCCGCGAGGAGTTCGTCGTTGGCCAGCGGGTGGGGGAACTCCACCGGGACGTAGGCGCCCGCGTGGTCGTAGTGCCAGACCAGATGGGACTGCTGGGCGTTCGTCTCGAACATCTCCAGCAACTGCTCGTAGTCGCCGCCCAGTTCGTCGACCGGCGCCACCGCGAGGCCGCACATCTGGAGCAGGTAGGCGCGGCGCAGGAAGTGCAGCGCGTCGTAGTCGAAGCCGGCGACCGGGGCCACGTCACCCGACAGGCCCGGCATGTACGCGTACACCGGCACCGGGGGCAGCCCGGCCTCGGCGAGCACCTTGTCGTAGAGCGCCAGTTCCTCGGCGAAGGGGTTGTCGGGGGTGTGGCACAGCACGTCGACGAGCGGGACCAACCACAGGTCACAGGCCAACAGACGGCTCCTCTTGCTCCTTGGGGTGCAGGGTGGTCAGGGCAGCGTAATGCGCGTGGCGGTCCTGTGAAGAGGCCGGTACACAAGTACGTCCCCGGGTGGCCGGGGTTGTCCGGTCCCGGGGCCGCGCCCCCCATCCCCTCGATCGCCCGCGAAGGGCGTCCTCAAACGCGGGACGGGCCGCTGCCGCGTCCCGGAACTTCGGCTCAGGGGGCGTCGAGGCGCTCGATGAGGGTGAGCGCGTGCTCGTTGTAGGCCGTCACGATGGCCCGGGCCGCGTCGGCGTCGCGGCACGCGAGGGCGTCCACCAACTGGGTGTGGCCGGACCACAGATGGCCCTTGAGGTCCGAGACGTGGCGCAGGTGCTGGACCGTGCAGACCCATGACTGGACCCGCATCCGGTGCAGGAAGTCGGCGAGGTAGGTGTTGCCGAACAGGTTGCTCAGTTCGCGCCAGTAACGGAGGTCGTAGCCGATGAGGATGTTCAGGTCGCCCGCGGTGGCCGCGCGCTGGGCCTCCTCGCCCCGGCGCCGTACGGCCGCGAGGGCGGCCAGCGCCCCGGGGTCGTCGGCCTGCGGCATCCCGCTGGCCACGAGGTGCTGGAACATGCCCTCCGTGATCAGGCTGCGCGCCTCGATCATGCCGCGGTAGTCGGCGCCCGAGTACTCGTGGACGCGGAAGCCGCGGTGCTGGTCCGCGTCCAGGAGCCCCTGGGCCGACAGGTCGACCAGGGCCTCGCGGACCGGGGTGGCGGAGACGCCGTACTGCTCGGCGATCTCCTTGACCGTGAACTCCTGGCCCGGCCGGAGGCGACCCCCGAGCACCTCGTCACGGAGCGCGTCCGCGATCTGCTGCCGCAGGGTGCTGCGTGTTACGGCGCCGCTGCCGCCGGTCCCGGCCATGGTGGTGGTCTCACTCCCCGTCACTGGGTGCGCGTGTCCGCTCGCGTATCTCGTCGAGCAGGCCACCATACGCCGTGGGGGCCGGCCGCCCGATGCCCCGGCACCCCCCGAGGGGCACGGGCATGCGGAGCGGCCGGCCCCCACGTGGGCGCGAACCCCTACGGCCTCACACCGTGTGCTCGTCCGCCACCGACAGCGCCTCGTCCAGCGCCGCCAGACCCTCCTTGGCCTCGGCCTCGGTGATGTTGCACGGCGGGACGACATGGGTGCGGTTCATGTTGATGAAGGGCCACAGACCGCGGGCCTTGGCCGCGGCGCCGAACGCGGCCATCGGCGCGTTCGCCTCGCCCGAGGCGTTGTACGGGACCAGCGGCTCCCGGGTCTCCCGGTTCTTCACCAGCTCCAGCGCCCAGAAGACACCGGTGCCGCGGACCTCGCCGACGCTCGGGTGCCGCTCGGCCAGCGCGCGCAGCCCCGGTCCGAGCACGGTCTCGCCGATGGCGGCCGCCTGGCCGACGATCCCCTCCTCCTCCATGACGTTGATCGTCGCGACGGCGGCGGCGCAGGCCAGCGGGTGCCCGGAGTAGGTGAGCCCGCCCGGGTAGGGGCGGCGGGCGAAGGTCTCGGCGATGGCGGAGGAGATCGCCACACCGCCCAGCGGCACATAGCCGGAGTTCACGCCCTTGGCGAAGGTCATCAGGTCCGGCGTCACCTCGTAGTGGTCCGCGGCGAACCACTTGCCGGTGCGGCCGAACCCGGCCATGACCTCGTCCAGGATGAAGACGATCCCGTAGCGGTCGCAGATCTCCCGCACTCCGGCGAGGTAGCCGGGCGGGGGCGTCATGATGCCCGCGGTGCCCGGGATCGTCTCCAGGATCAGGGCCGCTATGGTCCCCGGTCCCTCGAAGGCGATGGTGTCCTCCAGGTGCTGGAGCGCGCGCTCGCACTCCTGCCGCTCGCTGTCGGAGTGGAAGGGGCTGCGGTACAGGAACGGCGCCCAGAAGTGGACGACGCCGGCCGCGCCGATGTCGTTCGGCCAGCGCCGCGGGTCACCGGTGAGGTTGATCGCCGTGGAGGTGGCGCCGTGGTACGAGCGGTAGGCGGAGAGCACCTTGGGGCGGCCGGTGTGCAGCCGGGCCATCCGGGTGGCGTTCTCGACGGCCTCCGCGCCGCCGTTGGTGAAGAAGATCTTGTCCAGGTCGCCCGGGGTGCGCTCGGCGATCAGCCGGGCCGCCTCGGAGCGCGCCTCGACGGCGAAGGCGGGCGCGAACGTGGACAGGGTGGCGGCCTGTTCCTGGATCGCGGCGACGACCTTCGGGTGCTGGTAGCCGATGTTGGTGAAGACGAGCCCGCTGGTGAAGTCCAGATACCGCTTGCCTTCGTAGTCCCAGAAGTAGGACCCCTCGGCACCGGCGACGGCGAGCGGGTCGATGAGCTCCTGCGCGGACCAGGAGTGGAACACGTGCGCGCGGTCCGCGGCCTTCACGGCGGCGCCGGCCTGGGGGTTGGGCTGAGGGGTCATGCGGCGAAGCGTAAATGTCCGCCGACCGGGCGCGATATCGGCGTCCTGTCTGCGGTAGGGGGCTTTCCGCGACAGACTGTCGGGCTTGGCCGACGGGTGCGGGGCACGGCGGCGGCGGGGGTCCGGCGGCGGCTCCGGCGCGGGCTCCGGCGCGGGCACGGGAGGGAGCACCGGCGCGGGCACGGGCGCGGACCGTGGCGCGAGCGCCGGGCGGTGGTCGCGGGACGCCCCGGCGCGGGACGTCAAGGACAACGAGGGGCGTCGTTACCTAAACGGCACCAGTCGTGACGGAACCGTAGACACCGCTCGGCCCGCGGCCCCCAACGGCGCACTATCCTCGGTCTGTTGCACACATATGGGGGAGGGTGGGCACTGCTATGGAGAAGCTCGGGGCAGGGGATCCGCAGGAGATCGGGGCGTACCGTCTGCTGGCGCGGCTCGGCGCCGGAGGGATGGGGCACGTCTATCTCGCGCGGTCCGACCGGGGACGTACCGTCGCCGTCAAGCTCGTCCGGCCGGAGCTCGCGGAGCAGGAGGAGTTCCGGGCCCGCTTCCGCCAGGAGGTGCAGGCCGCCCGCCGGGTCGGCGGGCTGTGGACCGCGCCCGTCCTGGACGCGGACACCGATGCCCCGATCCCCTGGGTCGCCACCGGCTACGTCGCCGGTCCCTCGCTCCAGGCCGTCGTGGGGCGCGACCACGGCGCACTGCCCGAGCGTTCCGTGCGCATCCTGGCCGCGGGCCTCGCCCACGCGCTCCAGGACATCCACGCCGCGGGTCTGATCCACCGCGACCTCAAGCCCTCGAACGTCCTCGTCACCATCGACGGCCCCCGGGTCATCGACTTCGGCATCGCGCGCGCCCTGGAGACGGTGACCGACGGCGGCCTGACCCACACCGGGGCGCTCGTCGGCTCCCCCGGGTTCATGGCCCCCGAGCAGGTGCGCGGCGACCGCGTCACCCCGGCGTGCGACATCTTCTGCCTCGGCTCGGTGCTGTCGTACGCGGCCACCGGTGCCCTTCCGTTCGGCGCGGCCAACAGCGGTGTGCACGCCATGATGTTCCGCATCGCGCAGGAGGACCCCGATCTGACCGGGGTGCCCGAGGGCCTCTCCGACCTGGTGCGGGACTGTCTGCGCAAGGATCCCGCCGCCCGGCCCGGTCTTGAGGAGATCCTGGAGCGCACGGGGGCGGAGGACACCGTCGCCGAGGGCCGCACCCTCGACCCGTGGCTGCCCGGCTCGCTGGTGGCCCAGCTGGGGCGTCACGCGGTGCGGCTGCTGGACACGGAGAACCCCGACGCGGGACCGCCGCAGCTCCCGCCCGGCGCTCCGGCGTCCGGTGCGCCCCTGGCCCTGCCGCCGGCCCCCGTCGCGGGCCCCGACCTCTCCAAGCCGCCGTCGGGCGCGCCCGCCTCCTCGTCCGAGGCCTCCTCCTCGACGCCCTCCGCCTCCTCCTCGGCGCCCGCCTCCTCCGAGGCCTCCTCGGAGCAGGCGTCCGCGCCGGCCGCCGGGGGTGCCACCCCGCCCGCCCCGGGACAGCCAGGACCGGTGAACCACCTGCCGACCGTGATCGCGGGTTCGGGCGCGACGCCGCCCCCTGCCGCGCCGGCCGGCCCGCACCCGGCCTACGGCTATCCGCAGCAGCACCCGGGGCACCCGGGACAGGGCCCGGCGCACCCCGCGTACGGCTATCCGCAGGCCGGCTGGGGCGCCCAGCCCCCGTACGGTTCGACGCCCCCCTACGGTCCGGGCGTGACGACGGGCCCGTACGGCCCCGGCGGCCCGACCCCGCCCTACGGCCCGACGCCTCCGTACGGTCACGGCGTCGCCGCCCTCGGTCCCGAGCCCGCGCGCCGCAACGGCCGGTCCACCGCCCTGCTCGTCACCGTGGCGCTGGTCGTCGCGCTGGGCGCGGGCGGCGGCGTGTTCGCGCTGCTGAACGGCCGGGGCGGCGGGGGCGGCACGGACGACCCCAAGGCGTCCACCACGGCCTCCGGCGGGACGACACAGGGGCAGAGCCCGTCGCAGGTGCCGACCACCGCCTCCCCGCAGCTGTCCAGCGCCCCGGCGACTCCGGGCGGCACGATCCCGCAGGCGTTCCTCGGCACCTGGGACGCGGTCATCGACAACTCCACCGGCCACCACACGCGCCGGATGACGATCCAGCAGGGCGGTGTCGGGGACACCGTGCTGACGATCGTCGCGGACGGCACGGCCGGCTACCACTGTGTCTTCGAGGCGGCCCTGACCTCGGCCCCCGGTCCCAGCGGGCCGCTGGAGATCGGTCCCTCCTCGGTCACCGTCGGCGGGCCGCCGTCCTGCAATCCCGGCGACGCCTCGGAGGTCACCCTCCTGTCGGACGGCCGGCTGCGGCGGGCGAAGACCGGCCTGGCGGCCGAGGCCGAGCTGACCTACACCAGGAGCGGCTGAGCCCCCGGACCGCGCACGGCGGGGAGCCGCCCGGCTCCGGGCCGTGCGCGGCCGTCGAAGTTCACTTCCCGTATGTGGGCCGTTTCCGGCCGCGGCCGTACGGTGACCGCACCGCAGGGCAGTGCTCGGGGGAGTGGCTCACGTGGAGTGGCTGAGCGCAGAGAACGTCGTGGCCGTCGGGACCGCCGTCATCGGCGTCGTCTCCTCCGTCGTGATGGTCTGGTACGAGCGCAGGGTGCCGCGCCGCAAGACCGTCGGCTACCGCGTCCAGATGGACAACCCCATCGGCGACGGGGTCCGCTCGGGCCGCGCGAACGTACGGCTCGGGCTGTTCGACGAGACGCCCGGCATGTCCGACGCCACCCTCGTGCTGCTGCGGATCGAGAACGACGGCTCGCAGAGCATCGCGGGCGACGACTACACGAGCCACGAACGGCACGGCCTGACCGCGGTGTTCACCGACCGCACCATCCGCGGTGTGTCCGTGACCCAGCCGCCCGGCACCGACCATCTGATGGACCACTTCACCCCGGCCGCCGGGCTCAGCTACGAGAACGGCACGCTGCGCATCCCGCGCGTCCCGCTGAACCGGGGCGAGCACTTCAAGCTGCTCGTGCTGCTGTCGGGCGGTGACGTGGGATGCCCGGTCCGGATCGTCGGCGGCATCCGGGACGGCGAGGTCAGGCCCAACCGCAGTACGACACCGGACGACCAGCCGCCGCTGTTCAGCCGGGTCGCGCGGCTGTTCACGGTGCTGCTGACGGTGTGCGTGGTCACGCTGGCCCTGATCGTGGTCCTGCGCGACGGCACCCCGCCCCCGATCGGCTGCGAGCGGGGCACGCTGGCCGTCACGGGCTCGACCGCCTTCGAGCCGGTGGCGCGCGAACTGGCGGCGAAGTACGAGCACGACTGCCAGGGCTCGACGATCACGGTGGACGCCCACGGCAGCACGGCCGGCGTGCGGGAACTCGACGCGGCGGGGCGGGCGTCGAAGAAGGGGTCACCGGCCCTGGTCGCGCTCTCCGACGGACCCAAGCCGGGTGACTTCCCGAGGCTGCGCGAGAACCGGATCGCGGTGTCGGTCTTCACGCTGGTCGTCGACGACGCCGTCCCGGTGAGGAACCTGTCGCTGACCGACGTGCGGCGGCTGTACCGCGGCGAGATCAGGAACTGGAAGCAGCTCGGCGGCCCCGACCTGCCCGTCCTCCTGGTCAGCAGGGACGCCGACTCCGGGACCCGGCAGGTGTTCCAGCGGCGGGTGCTCGGGCGCGGGGAGATCGCCAACTCCTCGCTGGACTGCGTCCACAAGGACGACGCGACGGCGCCGGTCGTGCGCTGTGAACTCGACTCCACCGAGCAGGTGCTGGCCACCGTCGCCAGGCTGCGCGGCGCGATCGGCTACAGCGAGCTCAACGACGCCACCGGCCGCCCGGGCCTGCACCGGCTCGCGCTCGACGGTCACGCCGCCTCCGTCGAGGACCTGGAGCACGGCACCTCGGACTACCCGTACCGCGAGATCGAGTACGCCTACACCTACGGGCAGCCGCCCGCCGACTCCCTCGCCTCCAGCTTCCTCTCCTACATCAGCAGGGGCAGCGGCCAGGACGTCATCCGCACCCACGGCCATCTGCCCTGCGGGACACCGGTCGGGCTGAGGATCTGCGGAGCCGGCTGACGGCTCCTAGCGGGGCTCGGGCGGACGCTGGCGCGGCATGTTCGGGCGGGTGCCCGGCGGCAGCGGGGTGCGTCCGTTCAGCGGCGGGCCGTCGGGGCGGGGCGCTCCCGCCGCCGACTGGATGCCCAGCGGCGCCGGTCCGGTGCGGAACTCCACCATCCAGTCCGCCGTCTCGGTGCGCACCAGCTCGGTGACGTCCTCGGAGAACCTGCGGAGCACGCCGATGCACCGGTCGGCCGCCTCGCTGGCCGTTCCGTCGGCCGGTCCGAGGACCTCCCGGACGCTCTCGGACGCCCAGTCGAACTGGAGTGCCTGAAGGCGCCGCTGCACGGCCTGCGCGGTGGCCACGTCCCTTATCCACCCGGAGGTCACGCCGAAGAACCGGTCGACGGCGGCACAGGAGACCGCGAACAGCAGCGCCAGATACCCCCAGGGAGCGGCCCCGTGCACCGAGCCGGTGAGGTCGAGCAGCGGCAGCGCGGCCCCGGCGACCGCGCCCAGCGAGGCACCGCACCGCAGCCCCCGTGCCGCCCGGCGCTTCCACACGCGGTCGGACAGATACCAGGAGGCCGTGTCGAGCGCCCCCTGCTCCACCCAGCGGTACAGCTCGTGGAGCCGTTCGGCTGGCTCGCCCCAGTCGCCGAGCGGAAACGTCCGGCCGGTCAGGTCCCCGGGCCGCAGCCCGGCCGCGCCCTCGCCCCGCCCGTCCTGGAGCGGCCCCTCCGGCTGCATCTCCGGCTGACTCACCCGGCACTCCCTAGTCGACGACGGTGATGGCGGACGACGGTTGACGACGGTGACGGCACGGACACTGCGTGACGTCCTGTGACGCGTGGTGCATTTGCGCCGCCCCCTTCCTACCGCCCAATGGGTGGCGATGGACCGGGTTTACCGGCTTTTCCGCCCGGAAGTGGGCCTTGATCAGGTATAGGCGCCGCTTCGATGTCACTCGAAAGAGTGCTTGGGCGACGGGCCCGTGGACCACGTAGGCTCGTGCTGGACAGGAAAAAACGCTCGGACAGCCGTACTCGAACCAGGAGCTGATCGTGATTCCCGGTGGTGGCCAGCCCAACATGCAGCAGTTGCTCCAGCAGGCCCAGAAGATGCAGCAGGACCTGGCGAACGCGCAGGAGGAGCTGGCGCGGACGGAGGTCGGGGGCCAGTCGGGCGGCGGCCTGGTGAAGGCGACCGTGACGGGCTCCGGAGAGCTCCGTGCCCTGGTGATCGACCCGAAGGCGGTCGACCCCGAGGACACCGAGACGCTCGCCGACCTGATCGTCGCGGCCGTCCACGCGGCGAACGAGAACGCGCAGGCGCTCCAGCAGCGGACCCTCGGCCCGCTCACCCAGGGGCTCGGCGGCGGAAGCGGCATCCCCGGTCTGCCTTTCTAAGACCGGCGGCATCCAACTACCGTACGCACCAGGAAGAAACAGCAGCAGGAAAAGCGGGACGGGACCGGGCGGGACCGGAACGATCGGAAGGCAGTCCGTTGTACGAAGGCGTTGTCCAGGACCTCATCGACGAACTGGGGCGGCTCCCCGGCGTCGGTCCCAAGAGCGCGCAGCGGATCGCCTTCCACATCCTCCAGGCGGAGCCCACGGACGTCCGCCGGCTCGCCCAGGCCCTCATGGAGGTCAAGGCGAAGGTCCGCTTCTGCGCGACCTGCGGCAACGTCGCGCAGGAGGAGCTGTGCAACATCTGCCGCGACCCGCGCCGCGACCTCACGGTGATCTGCGTGGTTGAGGAGCCCAAGGACGTGGTCGCCGTCGAGCGGACGCGTGAGTTCCGGGGGAAGTACCACGTGCTCGGCGGCGCGATCAGCCCGATCGAGGGCGTCGGCCCGGACGACCTGCGGATCAGGGAACTCCTGGCCCGCCTGGCCGACGGCACGGTCACCGAGCTCATCCTGGCCACGGACCCGAACCTGGAGGGCGAGGCCACGGCCACGTATCTCGCCCGCATGATCAAGCCCATGGGCCTCAAGGTCACCCGCCTGGCCAGCGGCCTCCCGGTGGGTGGCGACCTGGAATACGCGGACGAGGTCACACTCGGCCGCGCCTTCGAGGGGAGACGACTTCTAGATGTCTGACGCCACGCTGCACGAGACGAGCCCGGACCCCGACGACTTCGTGGTCCAGATCGCGGACCAGGTGGAGAGCTTCCTCGTCGCCGTCGCCGAGGTCGCCAAGGGCGACGAGCCGGACTCGGCCGTGCCCTTCCTCCTGCTGGAGGTCTCCCAGCTCCTGCTGGCGGGCGGCCGTCTCGGTGCGCACGAGGACATCGTCCCCGACGAGCGCTACGAGCCGGACCTCGGCCCGGAGGCGGACGTGGACGAACTGCGCGAGCGTCTCGCCGTGATGCTGGAGCCGATCGACGTCTACTCCGAGGTCTTCGACCCCTACGAGCCGCGCAAGGCCCCGGTCCCGGCCCGTATCTCCGACGATCTCGCCGACGTCATCGCCGACCTGCGCCACGGCATGGCCCACTACCGTGCGGGCCGCACCACCGAGGCCCTGTGGTGGTGGCAGTTCTCCTACTTCTCCAACTGGGGCTCCACCGCCTCGGCGACCCTGCGCGCCCTCCAGTCCGTGGTGGCCCACGTCCGGCTGAACCAGCCCCTGGAGGAGCTGGACGGCCTCGACACCGACCAGGACCTCGGCGAGGAGGTGCTCGCGGAGGAGGCCGGCAAGGTGATGGCGGAGGAGATCGCGGGACCGCTCGGCCTGCGCACGGTCAAGTAGCCCGTCCCGCCCCCGGGGTGATCCGCCCCGCCGCCGAGGTGACGCCGCCGCCGAGGTGACGCGCCCCGCCCCCGGCGATCCGGCTCCGCCGATGTGAGCTGAGGCACGTTCGGAGTGGCGGGGCTCCGGTACGGGCAGGTGCCGTCTCGGAGCGGCCGGACCTCCCTTGCCACCTGACAGCCCGGAGTGATCACGTCGTGAGCGGGACATCTCACGATGCGATACCCCGGAAGGGAATTCCGGCCGCTCGTTAGACTGAGCCGACCGCAGTAGTGCGGTGCAGAGACGGACTGAGCGAGGAGCGCACGTGGGCCTTGTCGTGCAGAAGTACGGAGGTTCCTCCGTAGCCGATGCCGAGGGCATCAAGCGCGTCGCCAAGCGGATCGTAGAAGCGAAGAAGAACGGCCACCAGGTGGTCGTGGTCGTTTCCGCGATGGGCGACACGACGGACGAGCTGATCGATCTCGCCGAGCAGGTATCTCCGATGCCCAGCGGACGAGAGTTCGACATGCTGCTGACCGCCGGAGAGCGGATCTCCATGGCCCTGCTGGCGATGGCGATCAAAAACCTGGGCCACAGCGCCCAGAGCTTCACCGGCAGCCAGGCAGGCGTCATCACCGACTCGGTCCACAACAAAGCGCGGATCATCGACGTCACCCCGGGCCGTATCCGTACGGCGCTCGACGAGGGCAACATCGCCATCGTCGCCGGCTTCCAGGGCGTCTCGCAGGACAAGAAGGACATCACCACGCTGGGCCGCGGCGGCTCCGACACCACGGCCGTCGCGCTCGCCGCGGCGCTCGACGCCGAGGTCTGCGAGATCTACACCGACGTGGACGGCGTGTTCACCGCCGACCCGCGCGTGGTGAAGAAGGCGAAGAAGATCGACTGGATCGCCTTCGAGGACATGCTGGAGCTCGCGGCCTCCGGCTCCAAGGTGCTGCTCCACCGCTGTGTGGAATACGCCCGCCGTTACGACATCCCGATCCATGTGCGGTCGTCCTTCAGCGGACTTCAGGGCACCTGGGTCAGCAGCGCACCGATGAAGCAAGGGGACCAGAAGGTGGAGCAGGCCATCATTTCCGGTGTCGCTCACGACACCTCCGAGGCCAAGGTCACGGTCGTCGGCGTCCCGGACAAGCCGGGCGAGGCCGCCTCGATCTTCCGCGCCATCGCCGACGCCGAGATCAACATCGACATGATCGTGCAGAACGTGTCGGCGGCCACCACGGGCCTGACGGACATCTCCTTCACCCTCCCCAAGACCGAGGGCCGCAAGGCCATCGACGCCCTGGAGAAGGCGAAGGGCGTGATCGGCTTCGAGTCGCTGCGCTACGACGACCAGATCGGCAAGATCTCCCTCGTCGGCGCCGGCATGAAGACCAACCCGGGCGTCACCGCCGGGTTCTTCGAGGCGCTCACCGACGCCGGGGTCAACATCGAGCTGATCTCGACCTCGGAGATCCGTATCTCCGTCGTCACCCGCGCCGACGACGTCAACGACGCCGTCCGCGCCGTGCACACCGCCTTCGGGCTCGACTCCGACAGCGACGAGGCCGTCGTCTACGGAGGCACCGGGCGATGACCCGGCGACCGACGCTCGCGGTCGTGGGAGCGACCGGAGCCGTCGGCACGGTCATGCTCCAGATCCTGTCCCAGCACGCGGACATCTGGGGTGAGATCCGACTGATCGCCTCGCCGCGCTCGGCCGGCCGCAAGCTGGCCGTGCGCGGCGAGGAGGTCGAGGTGACGGCCCTGTCGGAGGACGCCTTCGACGGGGTCGACATCGCCATGTTCGACGTCCCGGACGAGGTGGCCGCGCAGTGGGCGCCGATCGCCGCCGCCAGGGGAGTGGTCGTCGTCGACAACTCCGGCGCCTTCCGAATGGACCCGGAAGTGCCCCTCGTCGTGCCCGAGGTGAACCCGCACGCCGCCCGGGTGCGCCCGCGCGGGATCGTCTCCAACCCGAACTGCACCACCCTGTCCATGATCGTGGCGCTGGGCGCGCTGCACGCCGAGTTCGGGCTGCGGGAACTCGTCGTCTCCTCGTACCAGGCGGTCAGCGGGGCGGGCCGCGCCGGCGTCGACACCCTGCGCCGGCAGATGTCCCTGGTCGCGGGCACCGAACTGGGGAACAGTCCCGGTGACGTACGCCGGGCCGTGGGCGACGACACGGGCCCGTTCCCGGAGCCGGTCGCCCTGAACGTGGTGCCGTGGGCCGGGTCGCTCGCCGAGGACGGCTGGTCGTCGGAGGAGATGAAGGTCCGCGACGAGACCCGCAAGATCCTCGGGCTGCCCCGGCTGAGGATCGCGGTCACCTGTGTCCGCGTCCCCGTCGTCACCACGCACTCCCTGACCGTTCACGCCCGTTTCCAGGACGAGGTGACGGTCGGCAGGGCCCGGGAGATCCTGGACACCGCGCCCGGTGTCGTCCTCTTCGACAACCCGGCCGCCGGCGAGTTCCCCACGCCCGCGGACGTCGTCGGCACCGACCCGACCTGGGTGGGCCGGGTCCGCCGGGCACTCGACGACCCGACGGCCCTCGAACTCTTCGTGTGCGGCGACAACCTGCGCAAGGGCGCCGCCCTGAACACCGCTCAGATCGCCGAGCTGGTGGCCGCCGAGATCGTCAAGGCGTCCTAGGGGCCGTCCTCCGCCCGGAAGCGCCCCCGTGAAATCCGGCATCGTGCCTGGTCGGAGCCCTGCGCGGACGCGTTCCGGGTGTCCTGGCGCCGTAATTCCGGTGCCCCGCGGAGGGTAGGTTTGTAGGATCCCCATCGGTCCAGTGATCAACTTAATGGTCCTGACCACTTGAACGGACTCGTGTCGGCGTTCGAAGATTTCGCTGTCGCCCCCGCAACCGCGCGGAGGGTGGGCAGCGTCTTCGCCGTCGCCATTCAGGGGCGTCCGGGGGGCGGCGGAGCATTGGGCACAGGAGAGCTGTTACGCATGAGGGCATCTGATGCACCGTCGCGTCGCCGCGTCGGCGTAACGGCGGGGGGTCCGGAGGCCGTTCGGGCACGGAGGATTCCGGCCGAAGTGGTGTCCGTCGCGAATGTGATGCCCGTCGCGTACAACCCTGCCGGGGGGACGTGTGTCCAACTGGCGTGGCAGAGGTACTCGAATTCACCGCGGTCCAGACAAGGGGCATGGCCCTGCGTCCACCCCGCCGACCCCGCAGCCCCGGCGCGCCCGGCGGCATGCCGGTGATCGCGCCCATGCCCTCAGCGCGGCCCGCCCGCATCCCGAGTCAGCGTGACGGCGCCCAGGACAGCCTGGCGGCGGGCACGACCGTCGACCATCTCACCGAGACCTACCGGGCGCACTACCGCTCGCTCCTCGGTCTCGCGGCGCTCCTGCTCGACGACACCGCCTCCTGCGAGGACGTCGTCCAGGAGGCCTTCATCCGGGTGCACTCGGCGCGCAAACGCGTCCGGGACCCGGAGAAGACGCTCGCCTATCTGCGGCAGACCGTCGTCAACCTGTCGCGTTCGGCCCTGCGCCGGCGCATCCTCGGCCTCAAGCTCCTGTCGAAGCCGATGCCCGACATGGCGAGCGCCGAGGAAGGCGCGTACGACCAGTTGGAGCGCGACGCCCTGATCAAGGCGATGAAGGGGCTCCAGCGCCGTCAGCGCGAGGTCCTGGTCCTGCGCTACTTCGCGGACATGACCGAGGCTCAGGTCGCCGAGACGCTCGGTGTCTCGCTGGGTTCGGTGAAGGCGTACGGCTCGCGGGGCATCGCCGCGCTCCGCGTCGCCATGGGGGCCTCGGCATGAGTGGCAAGGACGACCGGCGGCACCCCGAGGACCAGGGGAGCCCGGAACACGAGCACAAGCAATCGCACGCTGGGAACGGAAATGTGAACCACGGCCCCGACGAACAGCCCGGAACACCGGACATGGACGGACTGGGACCCGAAGGGCTCGGCGGCGACGAGCTGGCGCTGCGCCGGCTGCTGCACCAGGCCGTTCAGGAGATCGAACCCGCCGACGGCACCCTGGACCATCTGCGCAGGGCGGTACCGGCCCGGCGCGCCCGCAAGCGGCAGGCCGTGGTCGGCATGGCGGCGGCGGCGCTCTTCATGGGCACGGCGATCCCCGCGTTCGTGCACGTCGCCAACTCCTCGGGGTCGAACCCCGACCCGTCCATCGCGGCCAACAGCTCCCAGGCCCAGGGCGGCACGAACCAGGGCAAGGGCGCGAACGGCGGCTCCGGCAGGGACGCGGGCGGCTCGGGCGGTACGTCCCGCGCCGGTTCCGACGGCAGGACGGAGGCGCCGGGCGGTTCGGACAAGGGCGCGAACGGCGCCGCCACGGGCGGTGTCGATCCCTCGGCCTCCGCCTCCGCGGCGCCCGCCTGCACGGCCGGCCAGCTCGGCGGGGCCTCCGGCACGGCCGCCGCACCGGACTCCGTCGGCGCGGTCTACGGCTCCTTCACCGTCTCGAACGTCTCCACCGCCGCCTGTACGGTCACCGGCGCCGGCACGGTCGGCGCGCTGGCCCAGGGCGCGGCGGACCCCGCGAAGATCAGTGTGGCGACGCACGTGGGGGGCGACGCGGCCACCGGGCTGCCCGACCCGTCCACGGAGGTCACCTCGCTGGTGCTCCAGCCGGGCACCTCGTACGTGGTGAAGTTCGCCTGGGTCCCCTCGTCGACGTGTCCGACCGTGGCGGAGCCCACGCCGGACCCGACCCCGACGCAGGGCGCCACCGACACCGGCGGCACGACGGCCGGCTCGGCGGTGGCAGGGCCGGCGCCGCAGCTCTTCGTCGAGGACGGCACGGTGGACGGTTCGGTCGTGGTCTCCAGCACGGCGTCCACGGGCGGCGCGACGGCGTCGGTGACCGTGGCCGCCGCCTGCGCGGGCACGGTGTACCACACGGGGATCCTGGCCTCGTCCTGACGGACCCCGACCGACTCCTGAGGGACTCCCGCTCCTCGGGCGGATCCCGGCTCCCGGGTCCGCCCGGGAGCCCGGGTTCCGTCCCGCGGCGTCGGGCGGTGGGTGTCGGGCCGTGTGCGTCAGACCTCGGGTGTCGGTCCGTGTGCGTCGGTCAGGCCGTGGCGGACGGTGCCGGGGTCGTGGCTCCGGTGTCCGGCGAGTCCGGGAGCAGCCCCAGCTCGGTGTCACGGACGAACTCCACCTCGCGGCGCAGCAGGCGGAACCACATGAAGACGACGAAGCCCGCGAAGACGAACCACTCGCCGGTGTAGCCGAGGTTCTGGAACGCCTTGAGGTCGAGTCCGGTGTTGTCGGGCGCGGCCGGGGGCACCGCCTTCATCCCGGAGTCGGCCTTGTCGAGCGTGATCCACGCGTCGTACGGGGTGTACGGCACCAGGTTCACCAGCGACGCGGCGCTGATCGCGGCCGTCTGCCCCGCCGGAAGCCCTCCGGCCGCGCTGACGCCGTTCGACCCGGGACTCTCGGACGCCTGGAGCGCGCCGGTGACCGTGACCTCTCCGCTGGGCGCGGCCGGGGCCTTCGCGGGGTCGGCCCTGCCCGGCAGCCAGCCCCGGACGACGGGCAGCGCCTTGCCGCCGTCGACCCGCAGCAGCGTGAGCACGTAGTACCCGCTCCTGCCGTCCAGTTCCCGGCCGGGGACGAGCAGCTGCTTGCCGTAGCGGCCCGTGGCGGTGGTCTGCTTGCCGGACGTCTCCACGGTCACGGGGAGCATCGCGGCCAGCGGGCGGGCGGGTTCCGTCCGGGCCGTGGAGGCCGTGGCCTGCGCGGTGCTGTGCTCGCGGACCCGGTCCTCGAACCGCCCCAACTGCCACGACCCCATGAAGATGCAGAAGGGGATGGCCAACAGCACGAAGACGTTGATCCCCCACCAGCGGGGCGTCAGCAGGAAGCGGTACACGCCGTCCACGGTACGGGGCGGCCCGGCGGGACTCGGTCGTGGGGCCCGTTCCGTGACGCCGGGGCGGGCGGCGGCGGGGAAGTTTTCCACAGGCTGGGGACCTCGTCGGCGCGAGGAGGGCCGGGCCAGGCACTATGGGGCCATGACTGAGAGCACCAGGTCCACCGAGCCGCGGCAGGCAGACATGCCCGACTGGGAGAAGCGCTTCCGGGCACCGCGGGTGTCGCTGCCGGACTGGGCGGAGGACGCCCCGCACCGATCCCTGTTCGTCTCGAACGCGACGGGGACGTACGAGCTGTACGCATGGGACCGCGAGACGGGTGAGCAGCGCCAGGTCACCCACCGGGCGAACGGCACGACGGACGGGGTGCTCTCGCCCGACGGCGCGTGGATCTGGTGGTTCGACGACAAGGACGGGGACGAGTTCGGCGTCTGGCGGCGCCGCGCCTTCGACGCGCCCCTGGTCCCGGGCGAGGTCGACGAGCCGGCGGTCCCCGGCCTCGACCCGTCGTACCCGGCCGGCCTGGCCATCGGCCGGGACGGGCGTACGGCCGTGGTGGGCCGCTCGACGGACGACGACGGATCGACGATCCACGTGGCCCGCGCCGGTGAGGCCCCGGTGGAGATCTACCGGCACCGCGAGTCGGCCGGGGTCGGCGACCTCTCGCACGACGGCTCGCTGATCGCGGTCGAGCACACCGAGCACGGCGACGCGATGCACTCGGCGCTCAGGGTGCTGCGCCCGGACGGTTCGGCGGTCGCCGAGCTGGACGACACCGAGGGCGGCACCGTCGAGCTGGGTCTTGAGGTGCTGGGCTTCGCCCCCGTCGACGGGGACGGCCGGCTGCTCATCGGGCATCAGCGGCGGGGCCGCTGGGAGCCCCTGGTGTGGGACGTGGCGACCGGCGCGCAGACCGACCTGGGTCTCGACCTCCCCGGTGACGTGGCCGCCGAGTGGTACCCGGACGGCTCGGGCCTGCTCATCGCCCACAGCTTCGAGGCGCGCAGCGATCTGTGGCGCTACGACCTCGCCACCGGCGAGCTGACCGAGGTCCCGACCCCGCCCGGCACGGTCTCGGGGGCGACGGCCCGCCCGGACGGCACGGTCGAGTACCTGTGGTCCTCGGCGGCCGAGCCCTCCGTGGTCCGTTCGACGACCGGCGAGATCGTCCTGGACCCGCCCGGCGAGAAGTCCCCGGGGTCCGTCCCGGTGGAGGACGTGTGGGTCGAGGGGCCCGGCGGCCGCGTGCACGCCCTGGTCCAGAAGCCGGCCGGTGCCACCGGCCCGCTGCCCACCGTCTTCGAGATCCACGGCGGCCCGACCTGGCACGACAGCGACTCGTTCGCTGCGGGCCCGGCGGCCTGGGTCGACCACGGCTACGCGGTGGTCCGGGTCAACTACCGCGGTTCCACCGGGTACGGCCGCGAGTGGACCGACGCGCTCAAGCACCGCGTCGGCCTGATCGAGCTGGAGGACATCGCGGCGGTCCGCGACTGGGCGGTCGCCTCCGGCCTGGCCGACCCCGCCCGGCTGATCCTCACCGGCGGTTCCTGGGGCGGCTACCTCACCCTCCTCGGCGTCGGCACCCAGCCGGACGCCTGGGCCCTCGGCATCGCCGCCGTCCCGGTCGCGGACTACGTCACGGCGTACCACGACGAGATGGAGGCGCTGAAGGCCATGGACCGCACGCTCCTCGGCGGCACCCCGGAAGAGGTCCCCGAGCGCTTCGAGGCGTCCTCCCCGCTCACCTACGTCGACGCGGTCAAGGTCCCCGTGTACATCTCGGCCGGTGTCAACGACCCCCGCTGCCCGATCCGCCAGATCGACAACTACGTCTCCCGCCTGGCGGCCCGCGAGGCCGTGCACGAGGTCTACCGCTACGACGCGGGCCACGGCTCCCTGGTCGTCGACGAGCGCATCAAGCAGGTCCGCCTGGAGCTCGACTTCGCGGAGCGGCACCTGGGCCGCTGACGCCCAGGCGACGCGGGAGGGTCCCGGGGCTCCGCCGGAGCCCCGGGACCGGCCCGTGCCGGGTGGGTCGGTGGTGGTGCGTCAGGGGTGGTGTGTCACGGCTGTGTCCCCGCCCGCTGCCGGGGGCGCCGGCCGAGCAGTTCCGCCAGCCCCCGCCGGGTGGCGGCGAGCACCACACGGTCCTCGGGTCGCAGGACATAGGTGGACGGCAGGTCCCAGACCAGCCGGGGGCCGCCGGGGGAGGACGTCGCGGCCGCCCGGCGCTCCTCGGGGGTCGCCGTGTCCAGCGCGAGCACCCGCCACGCCCCCGCCCGGAACGCCTCTCCCACCGTGCGCCCCTCCAGCTGCGGGTGTCCGCCCACGTCCACCGCGGCGAACAGCAGCACCCGCCGCTCGACGGGGATCGCCCCGAGGATCTGACGTCCCAGCATCGCCCCGGCGAACGCGGGCGCGGCCAGATGGGACACGCTGCGGCTCCGGGTGAGCGCGCCGGGATGCGCGGCCCGCAGGGTGCGGTACACGGCGGTCGCGAAGTCGTCGTCGTACAGCCGCAGGACGACCCGCAGATCGGGCCGCAGGGTACGGGCGGAGAGCACCGCCTCCAGGTTCATCGTGTCCGCGCTGGTCAGCGCCAGCAGCGCGTGCGCCCGGTGGATCTTGGCGGCCTCCAGCACTCCTTCCTGCGTGACGTCGCCCAGCACCACGGGCACCCGCAGGCGCCGGGCGAGGGCGAGCCCGCGGGCCTCGGGATCGGCCTCCACGCACACCACCGGGATGCGCAGCTCGCGCAGCCGCGCCAGGACCCGTGTGCCGATCTTGCCGACCCCGAGCAGCACCACGTGCCCGGACAGCCCGCGCGGCGGCTTGCGCAGGGCGGAGCCGCCGCGGAAGGTGCCGAGTGCCTCCAGGACCGCGGCGAGCAGCACCGGCAGGAGCAGCAGCCCGACCATCCCCGAGCAGAGCTGGAGGATCTGCCGTCCGAGGGGTTCCCCGATGGCCGGGTTGTTGATGGCGAAGAGGTCGAGGAGTGTCAGATAGGTCGCCTGGAGCGGACGTTCCCCGGTGACCAGCATCGACGCCACGGCGAGCCCCACCACGCACGCGACGAGCCCCGCGAACGACAGGCGCAGCCGCCGCGACAGCAGCGAGCCGAACCAGGGCACGACGCCCCGGCCCGAGTTCAGTTCGGGCCCCGAGTAGGCGACGTTCTCCAGGACGACGGTCCCGCGTCCGGTCGCGGCCGCCACCGCCCTCTCGTCGGGCAGGAGTTGGGGACCCTGCGCCCCGCTGCCCTCCGAACCGTCGGCACCGGCCGGGTCGTTGGTCGTGGCGGACAGCAACGCCAGTGTGCACAGGCCCGGATCGGCGACCTGGCCCGGACCGGGAGGCGGGCGTTCCACGGCGCGGAGCATCAGCCCGTCGGTCTGGACGACCTTGCTCGTGCCGGCCACGGCGGTCGCGGCGAGCGCGGGCGCGGCGGTGTCGGCGTCGGACAGGACGGTGGTGGAGGCGTCGTAGGCCTCGGCGTTCCCGGGACCCCGTGAGCCGGGCCTTCCCGGTGCGCCTCCGGCGGGGTCCGGGCCGCCGGGTGTGCCGTCGGCCGCGGCGGCCAGTGCCGAGGCCTGGTCGAGGAGGGCCTCGATGTGCTGGCCGAGGCGCCGGTTGTAGAGCCGCAGGACCAGCCGGATCCGCGGGTTGAGCCGGCGGGCCGTGAGCGCGGCGCGGATGTTGGTCTCGTCGTCGTCGTACACGAGGGCGAGCGCGGTGGCCCGTTCGACGCCCGCGTAGGTGAGCGCCGCCTCGCCGAGCTCGGCGGCCTCCACGAGCCGCTCGGCCCCGGGAGGCTCGTCGCCCGTCCCGCCCCCGTTCCCGTTTCCGGAGGCCCGGTTCACCGCGGCCGAGACCCGGTCGAAAAGGGCGGTGGCCCGCGCCCGTCCGACGACCGGCGGCAGCACACCGCGCTGCGCGGGCGGCACCACCAGGGTCACCCGCTCGCCGTACACCCCGCGCAGTTCGGCGGCCAGCCGATGGGCCAGGGCGTCGTCCCCTGCCACCACCATGTGCTCGGCGGCGTCACCCGGCGCGCTCTGAGACGGAAGATTCCCCACGAAGGAGAAGACTGCCGCACGGGGACGGTGGTTCCCAGGGGAGAGCCGCGCCGGGCCCCACCACGGACCCGGATCCGGAGAGGCTCCTACCGGTAGAGCCTCACCCCACCGTTCGAGCCGAGGGCGTTGAGTTCCAGCACACCGCCGTCCGGGGTGACGTACACGGTGCCGGAGGTGAAGTTCCACTTGCCGCCGCCCACCGGCAGTCCGGCGACCGGGGTGGTGCGACCGGTGCGCGGGTCGATGCTGATGAGCTGCGGGGAGCCGGACAGGGTGACCGCGTAGACCTTGTCGTGCGCGCCGGACGCCGGGACGGCGAGCGCGGCCGAGCGGGCGGTCCAGAGCTTGGCGCCGGTGGTGGTGTCGAAGGCGTCGATCAGCGTGTTGCCGGCGGCCGTGGCCGGGGTGACCAGGACCTTGCCGTAGAGCCGGGCGGAGTGGTCGGCGCCGGTGCCGTTCCCGGTGGTGAGTTCGTCGTTGCCCACCGCCAGTTTGCGGCCGCTGCCGGAGCGGCCGAGGACGCGCACGGCGTCCTGGCGGGCGGTGTGGACGGAGGCGATCAGCGGGGAGCCGGACAGGATGTGCGTCACGTCCGAGTGGGCGCTCTCCGCCTTCCGCCAGATCACCTTCCCGGTCCGGCCGTCGTACGCGGTGAGGGTGAACCGGGACTTCTGGTCGAGGCAGAAGTCGTCCACCAGCACCGTGCCGTCGGCGCCCCAGTCGTAGGCGTTGCAGTAGTGGCCGCGGGCCTTGTAGCCCCAGACCCGGTCGCCGGTGCGGACGTCGACACCGCCGAGGAAGTTCTCGCTGACGATGGTGGCGACGTTGCCCTGCACGTAGGTCGAGGCGGTCGCCGCCGCGGGGTGCTTGGCGCTGGTCAGCGGCATGGACCAGAGGATCTTCCCGGTCGCGGCGTCGACGCCGGCCAGCAGGGTGCAGGTGCTGCCGTCCTTGCCGAAGGCGACGGTGCCGATGCCCTTGGCGTTGAGCGTGGGCGACATCGCGCAGGGGACGTCGCCACGGGGGGCGGCGGTGCCGGCGGACGCGGCGGACGCGGAGGTGCCGGTGGCCGTGGAGGAGTCGGTGGATCCGGCTGATCCGGCGGAAGGGTTGGATTCTGCGGACCCGGCGGACCCGGCGGACCCGGCGGACCCGTTGGATCCGGCGGCAGCCGAGCGCTTGGTGGACGCCGAAGGCTTGGTGCTCCACACCTGCTTGCCGTCGGTGAGGTCGTAGGCCCGCAGACCGCCCTGGCTGCTGGCCCGCACGAGCAGCTTGTCGGTGAGCCAGCTGCCGATCAGCGCGTCGTCGGCGGCGGGCGCCGGGATCTGCCACTGCCGCGTCAGCTGCTTGGAGGCGACGGCGGCGGCGTCCTCCTGCTCGAACAGGACGGCGGCCGCCCCGCCCGCGCCGGCGAGGACGACGAGGGTGAGCGCCATCCGGCCGACCCACCTGCGCTTCCTGGGCGGTTCGCCCGCGCCCGCGGAGGGCTGCGGGTGCCGGGGCTCGTGGTGCGCCGGCTCACCGCCGTGCGGGGTGCGCGGGGGTGTACGGCGGTCCTGTTCGTCCAGGGACTCATGGGCGCCGGTGCGGGGTTCGGGGGTCCGGATCGGCATGGTCTGGTCCCAGCGGATGCCGTCGGATCCGCCGTGCGGCTGGGCCGGCCATCCGTCGTCCCACTGCCCGGCCGCAGCCGTCCGCCGCTCGTCCTGGCGGGCCCGCTGTTCGTCCTGGTACGTCCGCCGGTCGTCGCGGTACGCCCGCTGATCCTGCCGGTGGGCCCGCTGTTCGTCGTGCTGCGTCGGCTGTTCCTGCCGGTACGCCTGCCGGTCGTCCCGCTGCGGCTGCTGCTGCCGGTACGTCCGCTGGTCGTTCCGCCGCGCCTGCTGTTCCTGCTGCTCCTGCCGGTAGGCGGCCGGGTCCTCCCGCCGCGTCGGCTGCTGCGGTGCCCGGTAGCTCGGCCGGTCGTCGCGGAACGCCGGCCGCGACTGCTGCCGGTAGGTCGGCTGTTCGTCCTGGTACGTCCGCTCTTCCTGGCGGTATGCCGGCCGGCCGTCCCCGTGAGACGGGTGCTCGTCCCCGTGGGCCCGGTGCTCCTCCCGCTGCGTCCGGTGCTCGTCCCCGTAGGCCCGCTGCTCCTCCCGGTGCGGCGGGCGCGGACCGGTGGCCGGCGTGCGGGGCCGGAAGGCCCAGTCGAGGTCTTCCTGCGGAGCCCCCTGCCCCGGCGACGATTCCGTCGTCATCTCCGTGATCTCCCCTGGTCGGGCATCCGTTTGCGCCAGCCGCAGTGATGCACCGTGATAAATACGTTTCCTACGGGCTTCGGCCCGAATTCCCCGAATTGCGCTAACTCAGCCGCTCTTGAACGAATGACCGAATTTGTTCCGGGACGACTCCACCTGGAAAGCGGCCAGCGCACCCACCGACGTCTTGATCCGCCAGTCCATCAGCTGTTTGCCGCCCGGCCAGTCCTTGCGCTGGTCGTACCAGACGAGCCCGATGACACCGGCCTTCGCGGCGCCCTGGAACAGGTCACGGATGTGGGCCTCCTTACCCGCGCTCTGCGCCACCCCGGTCTCCGCGATCAGCACCGGCTTGCCGGAGAAGCCCGCGATCTCGTGCAGGGTGGGGGCGAACAGGCTGGAGAAGGCGACGCCGTCGATGGGCCCGTAGTAGCCGATGAGGCCGACCCAGTCGACGTACGCGCTGCCCGGGTAGTAGGGGCGCAGCTTCGCGGTGGTTCCCGAGTCGACCACGTGCGGGGTCCACACCCAGATCACGTTGGTGACGCCCCGCTCGGCGAAGATGCTGTGCACGTGCTTCCAGGCCGCGACGAAGTCCGCGGGCTTCGCGTGCCCGGGACCCCAGGAGTTCCACGGGCCGTTCATCTCGCCCGCGAAGGAGAGGGCCAACGGGCCGTCGTAGGCGGCGATCTGGTCCGCGAGCTGGCGGACGTAGTCGTCGTCCGCGCCCTTGCCGATGTCGGCGAGCGAGGTGTCGGAGGGCACGAGCGCCATCATCGGCAGCTGCCCGTGCTGCCACAGGAAGGCGTTGCCCTCGGTGTCGAAGTCGTCGCCCCAGGAGCTGTAGTACTCGCGGATGTCCGGAGTCCGCCCGGCCTCCTCGGCGAACGTGGTGACGATGTCGTACTGCCAGGGCGTCTTGTCGTCGACGACCCCCAGCGCGCGGCCGGACGGCCTGAGCAGGGGCGTGACCTGGTAGTGCGCGGACCGCGCGGCGCCCGTACCCGCCTTGGAGCCGCCTCCGCCTCCGCCCGCGCTTCCCGTGCCGCCGCAGGCGTCCGCCAGGAAGGAGACGGCGATCATCAGGATCGCGGCGACCGTCACGCGGCTGCGGCGGCGGGGTATGGCCATGCGTCAGGTCCCATCGGGCAGGAAGCAAGCGACGTCGCCGGGACTCTACGAGACCTGCGTGACATTCACGGAATCTGCATACTAATCTAGCCGCATGGTCGGGGGTTGGTTGAATGATCTCCCTTTCCTCGCACATACATCACTTTTCCGTATTACTCACTGCCATCGGCTTGCCGAACAGGCGGACGTAACGCGATGAACGAAGGCTCGAGGCTGTCGATGACCAGTACCTCCACGGAGGTCGAGCCGGCTCCCGTCTTTGTGGACCAGACCGGTCAGCGCGGTCGCCGTCTGCGCGGACTCGGCTGGCTGGTGGGCATCCTCTGCGCCGGGTGCGTGGTGGCGATGGCCTCCGGCCTGGTCGGAACCCAGTCGCAGGCGCCCGCGCTCACCGTCCCCGTCACCGCCGACACCACACCGCCCAGCCAGTACCTGAACGCGCCGCTCCCCGCGGCCCCCGGTGCCGCCGGGAGCGCGACCGCCACAGCGGCCGGCTCCGGCACCACCGGCTCCCTCGCCGGCGGCACCCCGTCGGCCACCGGGACGACCGGCACGGCCGGGACGGGTTCCGCCACCACCTCCGGTACCACCGGCTCCCTCGCCGGAACCGTCCCGTCCGCCACCGCGACAGCCGCGGCCGGCGCAGCGGTTTCGGGCTCCACCACCGGCACCACCGACACCACTGGCACGACCGGCACCACCCACACCTCCGCGACGACGACAGCCGGTACGGCGGCGTCGAGCCCCGTGACTGCCCCCGCGCAGTAGCCGCACGAGACCGACGCAGCAGCCAGACGCGACCGACCAGGAAGTCCATGTCCCGCTCCCGCCATCAGCGCCCCCGGCAGTCCCTCGCCCGGCCGCGCCGCCTCGCCGCGCCTCCGCTGCGCTTCTTTCTGCCGGTGACCGTCCTGACCACCCTGCTGGCCCTGATGGTGCTCCGGGGCATGGCGAACAACGAGGTCTTCCACGACGAGCGCATCGCCACGTCGGTGGACAAGGTCACCGTCCCGACCAGCGTGCTGGAGGGCGGCCCGGTCGTCGACGCGCGCGGCGACAAGAACGCCAAACCGGTCAGCTACACGATCCCGAACAAGACGGTCGTCCTCAGCTTCGACGACGGACCGTCACCGCAGTGGACGCCGAAGATCCTCAAGGTGCTGAAGAAGGAGAACGTCCGCGCCGACTTCTTCGTCACCGGCTCGATGGTCACCCGCAACCCGGCCCTGATCCGCCGGATCGTGGCCGACGGGCACGAGATCGGTCTGCACACCTTCACCCACCCCGACCTCGCGCTGCACTCCGGCAGCCGGCTCACCTGGGAGCTGGGCGAGACCCAGCTCGCGCTGGCCGGTGTCGCCGGCATCCACTCCAGCCTGTTCCGCCCGCCGTACTCCTCCACCGTGGACGCGCTGGACGACTGGTCGTGGCCGGTGACCAAGCAGGCCGGGTCCGAGGGGTACCTGACCACCTTCATCAACAAGGACACCGACGACTGGAAGCGCCCCGGCGTCGACTCCATCGTCAAGGCCGCCATGCCCGACCTCCCCGGCCAGGGCGAGATGATCCTGCTGCACGACGCGGGCGGCAACCGGTCGCAGACGCTGACCGCGCTGCCGATCATCATCGAGAAGCTCAAGGCCCAGGGCTACACCTTCAAGACCACCGGCGAGGCGCTCGGCACCGGCTCCGCCAACACGAAGGTCACCAGCTACAACCTGTGGGTCGGCAAGGCCTTCCTGTGGTGCACCACCTTCTCGGTGTGGCTGATGCCGTTCCTGGTCGGCCTGCTCGCGGTCGTCGGCGCGCTGGTCATGGCGCGGTTCGTGCTGATGCTGCTGCTCTCGGCCATCCATGTGCGGCGCATCCGCAAGCCGGGCTTCTCCTGGGGTGACCCGGTCACCGAACCGGTCACCGTGGTCGTCCCCGCGTACAACGAGCAGGAGTGCATCACCAACACCCTGCTCTCCCTGGCCGCGAGCGACTACCCCATCGAGGTCATCGTGGTCGACGACGGGTCGACCGACGACACGTCCGCCATCGTCGAGGAACTCGACCTGCCGATGGTCCGGCTGATCCGGCAGCCCAACAGCGGCAAGCCGACCGCACTCAACACCGGTGTGGCCGCCGCCTCGTACGACCTGATCGTCATGATGGACGGCGACACGGTCTTCGAGCCCTCCACCGTGCGGGAGCTGGTCCAGCCGTTCGGCGACCCGCGCGTCGGCGCGGTCGCCGGCAACGCCAAGGTCGGCAACCGCGACACGCTGATCGGCGCCTGGCAGCACATCGAGTACGTGATGGGCTTCAACCTCGACCGCCGGATGTACGACGTGCTCAACTGCATGCCGACCATCCCCGGCGCCGTGGGCGGCTTCCGCCGCTCCGCGCTGGAGGAGGCCGGCGGCATGAGCGACGAGACCCTCGCCGAGGACACCGACGTGACCATGGCCCTGCACCGGGCCGGCTGGAGGGTCGTCTACGCGGAGAACGCCCGGGCCTGGACCGAGGCGCCCGTCAGCATGAAGCAGCTGTGGTCGCAGCGGTACCGCTGGAGCTACGGCACCATGCAGGCGATGTGGAAGCACCGGCACGCCCTGCTGGAGCGCGGCCCGGCCGGCCACTTCGGCCGCGTGGGCCTGCCGTTCGTCGCCCTGTTCATGGTGGTCACCCCGCTGCTCGCGCCCGCCTTCGACATCGGCATGGTCTACGGCGTGGTCTTCGTCGACGCCTACAAGACCCTCGCCGCCTGGTTCGCGGTGATGGCCCTCCAGGCCGTCTGCGCCTGGTGGTCCTTCCGCCTGGACAAGGAGAAGGCGTGGCATCTGATCACGCTGCCGGCCCAGCAGGTGGTCTACCGGGTGCTCATGTACATGGTGCTGATGCAGTCCGCCATCACCGCTCTGACGGGAGGCCGGTTGCGCTGGCAGAAGCTGAAGCGCACCGGCGAGGTGGGGCTCGATGTCACGACGGGGGCGATGTCTTCATGAGTACGGCAGAACGGGGTGCCTACGGCGCCCGGAGCTATTCCGACACCGTCGCCCTGCGGGTGACGGACCCGGCCCTGATCCCCACGCAGCGCGGACCGGAGCCCGAGGAGGCAGCCCCGGCGCCCGCGCGAAAGCCCGGCCGTGACCGCTACCTCGACCTGCTGAGGGCGCTCGCCCTGGTCCGCGTGGTGATCTATCACAACTTCAGCTGGACCTGGCTGCCGATCGTCTTCCCCTCCATGGGCGTCATGTTCGCGCTGGCCGGGTCGCTGATGGTGCGGTCCCTCAACCGGCCGGCGCTGAGCGTGATCCGCGGCCGGCTGCGCCGTCTGCTGCCCCCGATGTGGCTGTTCGGCGCGGTCGTGGTGCCGCTGATGCTGTGGCAGGGCTGGCGGCCCGACGCCGCCCACCACCCCGACTGGTGGTGGGCCGACCTGGCCTACTGGGTCCTGCCGTTCAGCGAGCCGCCGTTCGGGGCCACGCTGCACACCTTCGGCGGGCACCTGCCGAGTTCCTGGGCCGAGCAGATCTGTGTGCCGCTGTGGTACCTGCGCGCCTACCTCTGGTACGTCCTGCTGTCGCCGCTCCTGCTCAAGGCGATGCGGAAGCTGCCCTGGGTCACCCTGCTGGTGCCGCTGGTGCTCGCCTTCGTCGTCAACTCCGGCCTGGTCGACCAGTCCGGCCGGCTGATGGAGGCCGCCACCGACTTCACCACCTTCGGCTCCTGCTGGCTCCTCGGCATGGCCCACCAGGAGGGGCTGCTCCGCAGGATCCCGCAGTACATCGTGCCGTCCGTCGCGCCGCTGGTCCTCATGTTCGGCCTGTGGTGGCTGCTGCGGTCGCCGGTGGACAACCCCCGGATCGGGCACGACCTGGAAGCGGTGCCGGTCGCCCAGGCGATCTGGTCGTTCGGCGCCGTCCTGCTGCTGCTCCATCTGAGCCCGTCCTGGGAACAGTGGCCCAAGCCGCTGGAGCGGTTCAACGGCGTGATCAGCCTGCTCAACTCCCGCGCGGTCACGGTCTACCTGTGGCACTCCTTCGCCCTGGTGCTGACCGAGCCGCTGATCGACCCGCTGTGGAACAACAGCTTCCTCTACGACCACGCGCAGTGGCTGCTGGCCAGCCAGTGGACCCCGCTGGCGCTCGCCGTCCCGCTGATCTGCCTGGCGATCCTGCTCTTCGGCTGGATCGAGGACGTGGCCGCCAAGCGCAGCCCGCGCCTCTTCCCGTACCCGGGGCGCTCCAAGGGCGGCCGCCGCCGCGGGCGTTAGGCCTGGTGCGGCGCAGGACGGCCGTGACGGCGAAGGGCGCCCCGGAGGTTCCGGGGCGCCCTTCGCCGTCGGTCGTCACGACGGACAGGTCAGCGCACGTCCACGTAGTCGTGGTAGCTCTCGGCGTCCACGTAGGAGCCGGACGCGAGGTAGACCCCGACCCAGGTGCCGTCCTGCTTCGCGGTGAAGCGGGCGGTGAAGCGGCCGTGCGAGTCGGTCTTGACCGAGCCCAGCTGCGTCCAGGACTTCTTGCCCTTGGCCTGGAAGAGGATGTAGACGCGCTGCTTGCCGAACGCGGACCACTTCGTGCCGCTCAGCCGCTGAAGGGTGCCGGTGGCGGTCACGGTGTGGCCCTTGCGCACCGGCTCGGGTCCGGCGTTGAAGCCGGTGATCCGGGTGGCGGTGCGGTTGAAGTGCACGGAGTTGGAGTAGCCGGGCTGGTAGTCCGACGAACCCGCCGAGTACAGCCGCCAGTAGCCCTTCGGCACCGCCACGTACCCGTCGAGGTTGAAGGTCCCGTCGGACTTCGTGGTGAACCAGCCCAGCGACTTCCAGCCGGTCCTGCCGTCGGCCGACTGCTGGAGGTACAGCTTGTGGTTCGGCGGGACCTTGCCGTTGCTGGCGTTCATGCTGCCCTGGACGTGCAGGTTGGAGTACGCGTCGATCCAGCTCGAACAGAAGCAGATGTTCGTCCGGTTGACGACGTCGACCTTGAACTGCGCGTGCGAGGCGGTCAGATACGGGTCGGCCAGGTAGCTGTCGCGGCTGGTCTCGACCGTGAACGTGACGTCGTCGTACGGCATGTAGGGGTCGGTGAGCGTGAAGCGCCCGCCGGTACCGCTGGTCGCCGTGGCGTAGTAGCCCATGTCGAGCGCGACACCCTTGGCCGGGCGCCAGGTGCCGCCGTACAGGTACTCCACGACACCGGACGAGGACGCCTTGGCGCCGAACTTGATCTGCGCACTGGAGTGGTCGAGCCGGATCCGGCTCGGGCTGACCACGACCGGCAGGGTCTTGCTGTCGACGAGCACATAGGTGTTCGTGCCGTCGGGGTCGGCGATCCAGAACGAGAGCGAGACCGGCACCGAGGTGGCGTTCTCGCCGTTCAGCCGCGGCGCCACGTCGATCGCGTAGCTGCCGTCGGCGGCGGTGACGGCGCTGTAGGAGTACTCGGCCACCACGTTCAGCGCCTTCCCGGCCAGCGGCGAGGTGTCACCGGTGATCGGGTCGAAGACCGAGATACGGCCGCTGAGGGTGACGTGCTCGTGCTCCACGTCCAGCACGTCGGGGCTGATGCTGCGGTCGGCGAAGACCGGCTTCGGCTCGACGTCCACGGTGGTGACGCCCGCCGCCGTGGTGCTGTCGCCGTCGCTGTCCTCGGCGCTCACCGTCACGTCGTAGGTGCCGTACGAAGGCAGCCCCGACATGCGCGGCGAGCGCCACACGCCGTCCTGCGGCGTGCCGGAGACGAGCGTGAAGCCGGTGACGGCGACGGTCGCGGGGTTCGCGCCGCGCAGCTCGGTCAGGTCGGCGGACACCTCGGTGACCGCCGAGTCGGAGGAGACGGCGACCGTGAGGAAGCCGGTGTCGGAAGGGTCGGAGCCGACGTCGCCGAACACCGGGGCACCGGTGCCGTCGCCGGACGCACTGCCGCTCGGACCGGGCGTCGGGGTACCGGAGGCCGGGTCGGACGGGGTCGGCGTCGGTTCGTCGACGGGCGGGTCGGTCGGGGTGGCCGTCGGTTCGCCGGCGGGCGGGTCGGTCGGGGCCGGGGTGTCCGAGGGAGTGTCGGACGGGGCGGCGGTGGGCGTGTCCGTCGCCGTCGGACCGGCCGTCGGACCGGTCGTCGGGTCCGTGGCCGCGGTGGCCGCCGTGCTCTGCCCGGGCGTGCCGTCGTCGGCGGCGTACGCCAGCGCGGGCGCGGCGAGGAGCGCGGCGCCCAGTGCGGCGGACACGGCCGCCGACACCAAAGAGCGTGTTCTCACTGCTGGATTCCCCCCACGGGAAGGGCGCGGCCCCGCTGCCCCGGACATCCGGAGGCCGGCCACGCTCTGTGCGGTTGCTGTGAACATGACGCAACGCGCCGCACTCTAGTGCCTGCCTCCGACAAGGGAGCAAGGGGTTTACGGAACGCCCGGTGACGTCAACTCATGTACAACCTTTTCGCCCCGGTTCAGGTCTCCTGGTTGCCGCTCTCCTGTGAACCGCGGGGCAACTCGCGTCGAACACAAGGGATCCGCAGCCCATGGACTACGGATGCCCGCCAGGCACGGCCACCGTCGGCGTCCGCACCTCAGGTACCCCGGTGAGTAACCTCCGGGTCGGTGAACTGGGCACCACCACCACTGTGTTCGCGGGCGACCTGAACGGCGACCGCGCCGCCGAGTGCATCTACCCCTTCCTCGTCGACGGCGACGACGAGGGCGGCGACATCCTCTACTTCACCTGGACCGGCTACCGGCACGTGATGAAGGTCCTGCCGAACGCCGACGGTCAGTACGGCTCGATCGGTGACATCAACGGCGACGGCTACGGCGACGTGGTCCTCGGCGACCCCACGGACCCCGGCGGGTCCAAGACGTCCGGCCACAAGGGCGGTCAGATCTCCGTCTGGTACGGCGGCCCGGGCGGTCCCGACGCCGCCCAGACGCCGACCGTGATCCGCCGCCTCCGGACCGACGACGGCCGGGGCACTCGCCTTCGGCCCATCGGCCACCGGGGTCTCCACGACGGGCACCCCGAGGTACGGCTCGGTCCTCAACGACTGACACGGCGGGGCCCGTTGGGGGGGATGCCTGAGGAACCCGGCCAGGACCCTCGAACTATGCTGCCGTCGTCGTAGGGCGGCCGCCGTGCTGGGGGAGTGACCATGTCGAGTGCCTCGGAGCCACAGCCAGGAGACACCGTCCTGGTGACCGATGGCCCCTTCGCACAGTTCACCGGGCCGGTTCGCTCCGTCGACCGGGAGCGTCGCCGTGTCCAGCTGATCGTGCAGATCTTCGGAGACGACACCCGCATCGACATCCCCCTCGAGCACGTCGAACGGGCACCCGAGGCCTGAGCGTCGACGCAGGACCGGCGAGTCAGCTGCCCGGCCGCTGCGGATCACCGGGAACCGTACGTATCCAGGAGCGCAGCCTCCAGCAGACTGCGACGGGTCCCACGAGCATGGAAAGCATCCACAGGCCCACGCTGGCAGGGGAGATCATGTAGTACTCCCACCGCTCAGGAAGCAGGGCTGGAAGCGCGATCGCCAGCACGAGCGCCAGCCACGTACCCAGCACCGTGAGTACGACCTTGGACACGACTACCGCTCTCCGCATGGCATTCCTCGCCTTCGATGATCTACGGCCCCTGAGCCTCGGCCGCTCGCGCAGTGGGGTCGGGTCTCGGCCGTGGCCGTTCGCGCTTGCCGGTGTCAGCGGCTGGTGTCGGCCGCTGGTGTGGGCCGCCGGCGTCAGCCCGAGCAAGCGGGGACGGCCGGGTGGGTTGCCCTGAGAGCGATCTTGGCCTTCGACAATCGTGTGGTGTGTGCGCTCCGTGACAGGGGCGGATCCCTACGGCCTGGCCCACCGTCGCAGCTTTCCGAAATTCGGCCAGTGACTACCCAGGATCTGATGACAGGCTCCGAGGGCGATCCGAAGACGCCCGCCAACAGGACGTGTACCAGGAGTCCGACGGCCGTTGTGAACAATGCGGGGGAGGAGTCCCGGTTGTAGCCCGCCCGGTCGATCACCAACTGGCCGGCTGGTAGGACCCCGGCGTTGAGGTTTGCCCACAGACCCATCGCCGCGGCGTGATCCAGCCCCGCGGGCAGGCCCGGCAGCAGCGCACCGGGCAGCAGCCCCCGCTGTGGAGTTGGCCGGACCGTCTCCCAGCACCTGACCCGCCAGGCGATCCGGTCGCCCTCTCCAGGCACGAACTCGCCACCCACCAGAGCCCTGAACTGCAGACGACCATAGTTCTGTTGCAGTTCCAGAACCGCGCGGGACCGGACGCCCGTGGTGACCGGGCGTGCGAGGTCCAGCCCGCTGGACTGTCTCCTGCCCAAGAGCGTGAACTCGCGGCGGTCGTCGTCGACCGCCGCGCTTCGGCCGGACGTCCTCGCCACAAACACGCAGTACTCTCCCTGTTTCGTGCAAGACCGGAACCAGCGACGCAAGCGTGCGGTCGCATGATTCGCCCGCGGCCGCCCTCTTCCGCGAGGCTGCCGGATTCTTCGTGGTCGACGTTCGTTCGGGCAGGCGCCAGCTCCGGGCACGCACAGGATCCCGTCCTCGGTTGGGAGCATCCGACGGTGAGCCGCGAGCCCTGGCGGACCGTCGTACCGGCGCGTCGTACCTCTTCGAGGCCGGTCTGGCCCGATGGGCTGATCCACCGTGTTCGGGAAGCCGGGGCAGGCGACCCTGACGGCCGGCGTTGGCCGCGGGGAAAAGCGCAGGATGATGCGACGGTCCTGTATCGGGCCTGTCGTAGCGCAGCGTCCTGTGGACGATGGCGCGAGCGGGGCTGCGGTGTGGGTGGCGATGTCGCTCATTGTGGGAACGAGGACTCCTCGCCGACGGCGGCGAGGAGTTCGAACGGGAACTCTCTGTCGGCCTGGCCGATCGTGAGCCCGAGCCAACGGCCGGTGCACGGTATCCGCCATGCCAGCAAGTCGGCGGCGAGGCCGCACAAGGAGAGCAAAGGCTCAGGCACGGGCTCGGTGTTGGGGTAGTCCGGGTCGTCGAGTCCGAGGTACGGCCACAGGTCGACCGTGGTCGGATCGCCCCAACGCTCGGTCAGAATGCCGGCCAGTGCAGTGAGGTCGACTTCCAGCTCCTCTATCGCCGGCTCGACGATTTCGGGGCTCCGGTCCTCCCAGAAATCCTGGGTTGCTCGCAGGATGGCTATGTGGAAACCGGCCCCGCCCCAGCCGTGTTCCGTCTTCGCGTCCCCCTTCCCTTCGGGGAACGGCTGGGTGATCAGAGTGTCGATGGTCGACAACTGTTCATCGATGGAGCCTGCGGGCTGGTTCTGGGGCGGCATGGGGCTGGAGTGTAGGGCCGGTGGCGCATGGGGTGCCCCCTGCCCTGGCGGGTTCGGCCAGCGGCGCGCCCGTCCAAGGGGGCCCTACTACGTCTCACCTGCCTCGGACTCCAGCCAGTGTCTCTACGGCCAGCCGGGGATCACGTTCGGGGGCAACAGCGTCGAGGTCGGCGACGTGTTCGCCCAGGTCGCTACGCCCACAGCGGCAGCCCAAGCGAACGGCGCATCTCGACTGCGGCGAGCCGTCGTTGACCGTGGTTGACCGCACGATGTGGCACGGCCGTGGCACGGAGCCCGTTTCGTCTCGAAGCAGCTCGGATCAGCGCTTGCCCTCGGGTCAGTGTGCCTTTCACATCCCACGATGGTCCGTACTCGTCCGCGCTTTGCGCTGCTGCGAGTCTGCATTGCAGGCAGTTGAAATTCAGACGAAAAGCAGCTTTGCTCAATCCGGCAATTTGTCCGATAGGTGTCTGTTGATTGTCGGAGGTTAATGATGCGATCATTTTCATGAAGAAAACCATGACGCTCGCCGCCGCCGTCACATTCGGCGCTTCGCTCATGGCGGGGACTGCCGGCGCTGCTCCCATGCCCGTAGTACCGCACCCGTGGGACCAGCGGGTCAAGTGTCAGACGAACGACCCGGAGGGCAGGCATATCGTCACCCGCTACGGAAATTCGGAGCTGGGCTGGTATCACTTCACCGGTCGTCACAACATCAAGAAGTGCTCCACCCTTTACGCGGCCCTGCATGGCCGAGTGGACCGGAACGATCACCACGGTCACCTGGAGTACGACGCTGTCGAGATCGAGACGGGGCCGAGGCCGAGGCAAGTGAAGATCACCGTTGTCGTGCAATACACGCAGAAAACCCCGGACGGCCACTATAATGCAGGTCGCGGTCAGAAAATCGGCGTCATCACGGCGTACTGCCATAACCAGCGGGGAAACAAATGTCCGGCATGGGCCAGGCTGTGAACTCTCCTGAACCAGACATTGAGCAGGCGGCCACGTCCCGTCTGCTCGATCTCGTTCGTTCCTTCATCACGATGCATGTGTCGTGGAAGCCGCTCTTCATCGGGGCGGTCATCACGGGTGACGACGGTATGCGCCTCTATTTCCGTTCACCTGAGCGGGATCTTACGTACGGTGTGGACGTGCTGATCAGCCATACAGGGCCCGGCCTGCTCGGTGCCATGGTTTCCCCCGCTTTCCTGGCGAACGAAAATCTGCACAAACCTTCCGACGATCCGCACTGCGATGTGATCGTGGACCTCACTGACTACTGACAGAGGCGTACCGGTCCTGTATGAGGTTCAACGCCCACAACCCGGGGACGGAGTTTCGGCACCGAACCGGTCGCACAGGGGCCGCTCTGCTGCCCGGTGCCCGTCGACGACCGCCGTTCCCCGTGGCTACCCGCTCGACCGGGCACGCAGGGGGCACGCTGCCTAGACGGCCTCTTGGTAGACCTCGACCTTCATCGGTCTCTGCTCACGGATGGCTGCCCAGGCATCCCGAGCGGTGAGGGCTTCCAGCCACCGCCCCAGATCCTCACCTGAGTCGTGAAAGAACCAAGAGGTGAAATCCCCCAGAGCGACCAAAGCCGGTACCGGCTCGTAGATCAGCTCGCAGTGGACTTGGACGAAGTGGGCATGGCCGCCGTTCTCGTCCAGCACTTCGAATTGGCGCGTGAGGTCGAGTGAGAACCCGTCCGGACCATCGAACGTGTACACCCCATACTGAAACAGCAGACCGTCGACGTCGGGCGAATCCGCCGTGCCGAACCGCATCCGGCCGAAGCGGATGAAGGCAGACCATGCGTCATCAGTCGTTGCAGGGCTCGACAGCCGGCTCGCGCGCAGTTCCGCCCGAAGGAGGTCTGCCGCTTCGCCGATGGATGGTCTACCGGACATGCGCTGCTCCCGTCTCTCGCGAATGAGTGGTCAGCGTACGACCGCGTTCGGCGGAGCGAGTTTGGGCGGGAGCCGTCATGGGGCGAATGGTCATGGCCCCGTAAGCTTCCGGCGAGTCGGGTCTCGCGCTGGGCACAGGATTTGAACCTGTGGCCTCATCCTCTTCGGGTCGATCACAGGGGACCGGCGATGTCGGTCAACCGGTCCTGCGCCTGGGCCGATCGTCCGTTGAGGTCCGACGCCGATCGCTGCTGTTCGCGCTTGTTGGTGTCAGCCGCTGGTGTCAGCCGTTGCACGGAGGCTTGACAGCGCATGCGGCTCTACGCCTCGGCGGAAAGAACCACGTCAGCAGCACGCGCGTACCCCTTCCTTGACCGTGGCCGCTCTGTGCGGTGATCGACTCATAGCCTCCGGCCCTATCCACAGTGGACGCGCGCCGGTGCAGCCGGGGCTTGAACCAGTAGAGGAAGTTTGAATCACGGTCCCGCTGGTGGTCCTGTCCTGTCTCGGTTGATGCTTGACGTTGTGGCGTCATCTGGCGCGTGTTGCTGCGGGGTTCGAACCGGCTGTAAAGGCCTTGGCAGACGGAACGATCACTCTGGCAGGATGCCGCGGATGGGAAACACAGAGGCATGGCCCGTGTTGCGGACGACGGATCTGGCCGAGGCGTTGACGCTCGCGGAGAGGCTGTTGTCGGTCGCGCTCTGGTACAAGCCGAGCGGCTGCTATCTGGAGGCTTGGGCCAGTGATGACGACGAGTTGCGACGTCTGACCGAGGCCTCCCCGGAAGCGAATGTCAGGTGGTACGGAGAGGGTGGTGTCGGTTTTCCGGCAATGCTGACATGGGGCGTTGCCACCCCCTCGCAGGGGAGTCAAGCCCTGCGAACCTGGGCGGACATCACAACGTGCTACATCCTCTGGCACGACTTGGAGTGGCCGGCTGTGCCTGAACTCGGGCTGGGCGAGGAGTACAAGTACGCTGAGTTGCAGGTCGCGTGCAACAGCCACACGATTCACTGCGAGAAGTGGGCGCCCGAGCACACCGTATTCATCCATGCACGCCCTGGGCATGACGAGCGTGCGGCGTGGCTGGCGGCGCAGGTCGACGGTCACGTTGTCGGCCCCTCCGAGGAGGGGTGGTAGCTCGAAGGGCACCAGAGAACGGTGATCACGGCCGTTGGCATCCGGAGCTTGCTGCTCTGTGGTGAGAACGCTGGGTACGGGGAGTGAGCGGCAGGAGCGAATGCGGGCGCCGGGGGCACGTCTTCGGGCTCTGCGCGTGGATGTCGGCCTGACCGGTGCTGTGTTGGCGCAGCGGGCCGGAGTGGGGCAGCCGACGGTGTCCAAGGTGGAGAACGGTCGGATGGTGCCGAGCCGTGACGTCCTCGATCGCCTGTCGCCGGCCCTCGACCTGGACTCCGCTGCTGTTGCCGCGCTCCGGGAGGCGCTGGCCGAGGTGGAGTCGGCGCCCGCAACCGAGGAAGCTTCCTCCTCCTGGCGGTCGAGAGTCTGACGACGGTGCGGCTCGGTGTGATCCCGTGGGACCGTCCGGTGCCGGTGATGCCCCGGCGCGGGTTCACCCTGTGCGACCGGGATGCTGTTAGTCGTGGAGAGGTAGTCACGCAGTTGGACACGCACACAGAAACAGGTGAGGCGCCTACTGAATTCAGTAGGCGCCTCACCTGGTGTTTCGGCTGTCGGGGTGGCGGGATTTGAACCCACGACCTCTTCGTCCCGAACGAAGCGCGCTGCCAAGCTGCGCTACACCCCGATTGTCGCTGCTCTCGCGGCGACGTCGTTTACTTTAGCCCACCGGTGGCCTGAGACGAAATCCGGTTTTGTGGGCGTCGGACGCGGCGTCGTACCGGGTCGGGGCGCAGGTGGTCGAGGACGACGATGAAGAGGCCCAGGGCGTAGAAGGCGAGGCCCAGGACGGCGGTGTTGCCGAGGACGCCCCCGTAGCCGTGCCGGTCGGCGTCGACGAAGGGGTAGAGGTAGCGCGCCGGTGTTCCAGGGCTCAGCATCGCTCCGCGGGCCAGGGAGAAGGCCAGGTAGACGAGGGGGTAGATCAGCCATGTCGCCGCGCTGCGCAACGCCAACGGAGCCGGGCGTGTCAGCAGCAGCCAGTCGAGGGCGACGGCGATCGGTGTGACCGTGTGGAGCAGCTGATTGGCGACCGCCTGCCAGCCGGCGGGCGTGCCGGTGCCTCCGGTCATGGAGAACGGGGTCGACTCGTTCGCCAGGAGCAGGTGGTAGACCAGGCCGGTGATCGAGATGTAGATCAACGTGCCGCCGGTCAGGGCCGCGGGCAGCGGCCTGCGTGCCGACCAGGCCCGGCGTGCCGACACCGCGAAGACGACGGCGACGAGCAGGTTGGTCTGGATCGTGAAGTAGCTCAGCACGTGGAGCGGCGAGCCCAGCTTCAGCTCGATGGCCACGCCCGTCGCCGCCGCGAGGGCCACCAGGAGGCGGTACGCCGCCGCGGCCGGGCGCCGGGCGGGAGTCATCACCGCCGTCGGGGGGACGAAGGGGTGGGTCGACGGGAGGATCCCCGGTATCGCGGGGAGATCGGGTATGTCCCTCGGCAAGGGGTTGATCATGCCCTCACGCTAAGCGGGTCGGGGCATTTGGGCGATATGTATCGACTGGGTGGGTTACGGCAGGGTCTCCGGGACACTCTGACATTCGGGCGTCCAGGCCGTCTGGGGTGTCGTTGCATCCCGGTCCCGGCGCTGGCGCCGGTGCAGTGACGGAGGCGGGGCGGAGCCGGTGACCGGTGTGGCCTGGTTCGGTCGGGGCTGTCGGTCGCGGTCGTGCCGGTGGCGCTCCGTGACGTTTCCGGCCCCGGGCCCCCGTACGTCCAGTACGCGGACCCGGGGCCGGATCAGGACCTCCGCGGGCTCCCTAGCCCCGCTCCACCAGCGTCAGCAGTGACGCCTCCGGCGGGCAGGCGAAGCGGACCGGGGTGTAGCGGCTCGCGCCGCAGCCGGCCGAGACGTGCATGTACGAGGTCCGGCCCTCTGCCGTGTGCCGGGAGAGGCCCTTCACGCGGTCCGTGTCGAGGTCGCAGTTGGTGACGAAGGCGCCGTAGAAGGGGAGGCAGATCTGGCCGCCGTGGGTGTGGCCCGCCAGGATCAGGGGGTAACCGTCGGCGGTGAAGGCGTCCAGGGCGCGCAGGTACGGGGCGTGCACCACGCCCATCGAGAAGTCGGCGGACGCGGACGGGCCGCCGGCCACGCGCGCGTAGCGGTCACGCTTGATGTGGGGGTCGTCGAGCCCGGTCAGCTCGATCTCCGAGCCGTCGATCTTCAGCGTCCCCCGGGTGTTCGTCAGGTTCAGCCAGCCCCCGTTGTCGAACCCGTCGCGCAGGTCCTCCCACGGGTTGTGGACGGCACCCACGACCGGCTTGTTGCCGTTCAGCCCGTGACGGCCCGCCGCCTTCTCGAACAGGTACCGGGCGGGGTTGCGGAGCGTGGGGCCGTAGTAGTCGTTCGAACCGAAGACGTAGGCGCCGGGGAACTCCATCAGGGGGCCGAGCGCGTCCAGCACCTCGGGCACGCCCTCCGGGTCCGAGAGGTTGTCCCCCGTGTTGAGCACGAAGTCGGGGCGCAGGCCGGCCAGGGAGCGCAGCCAGCGCTGCTTCTTGCGCTGTCCGCTCACCATGTGGATGTCCGAGACCTGGAGAATGCGCAGCGGCCGCATCCCCGGCGGCAGGACCGGGACGGTCACCCGTCGCAGCCGGAAGGAACGGGCCTCGAACCCCGCCGAGTACAGCAGACCGGCGGCGCCCACCGCCGTGATTCCCAGGGGTACTCCGTATCGCGCGCGCATACGTCCATCGTGTCAGACTCCGGTGAGCGCTCTTACCCGGCTGTGGACAGTCCGGAAGCCCCGCACGGACCACAGGGGAGACCGGCTCGCACGGCCCGTACGAGGCCGGCCGTGCGACCGTGAACGACCCGTTCCCGTACGGGACTCCGGTCCCCGGCCGGGCGCGCTGCGAAATCAACAGGCGTCCGCGTCACCGCACCTGCGACACTTGACGGCATGACCACGCTCAAGTCGAAGTTGCAGGAAGACCTCAACGCCGCGATCAAGGGGCGCGACGAGCTCCGCTCCTCGACGCTCAGGCTCACCCTCTCCGCGATCACCAACGAGGAGGTCGCGGGCAAGACCAAGCGCGAACTCTCCGACGATGAAGTGCAGAAGGTGATCGCCCGCGAGGCGAAGAAGCGGCGTGAGGCCGCGGAGGCCTTCGCGCAGGGCGGGCGCCCCGAGTCGGCCGAGCGTGAGCGTGCCGAGGGCGAGGTGCTCGCCACCTATCTGCCCAAGCAGCTGTCCGACGACGAGCTGCGGCAGATCGTCGCCCAGGCCGTCGAGGAGGCGAAGGCGGCCGGTGCCGAGGGCCCGCGCGCGATGGGTGCCGTCATGAAGATCGTGAACCCGAAGGTGGCCGGGCAGGCCGAGGGCGGCCGTGTCGCCGCCGTCGTGAAGCAGCTGCTCGCGGGCTGACGCCGGGTCCAGGTCCGGAGCGACACGCGCAGCACCCGCGGAATCTGCGTACTGCGCCATACCCGTAGCGCCCGCAACACCCCTTACGGCGAACGCCCCGTGGTCCAGGAGTCGATCCTGGGCCACGGGGCGTCGGCCGTTCACGCGCTCACGCGTTCACGTGCCGGTCTCCGGCGTACCGGTCAGCGCTGGCCGCCGTTCCCGTTGCCGTTGTTCGTGTTGCCCTGGATCCAGCCGTCGGGGAGGGAGAACGTGGGCGACGGGAACGTCACTCCGCCGTCGGTCAGACCACTGATGGTGTTGCCGTCGGTGGTGTTGCCGTTCCCCCTGCCGTGGCGGCCGCGGCCCTTGTTGTTGTCGTCCTGGCCCTGGCCCTTGTTCTTGTCGGGGTCCGGGATGTTGATCAGGTTGAAGGACGGGGCGTCCTTGCCCACGAGGGCGCCGGTCATCAGGTCGCGCCAGATCGGTCCCGGGACCTGACCGCCGTACACCTTGGCCTGGTAGACGCCACCGATCTCGATGTTGACCATGTGGACCTGCTGGGTGGCGCTGCCGACCCAGACGGCGCCGGAGAGGTTCGGCGTGTAGCCGACGAACCAGGCGTTCTTGCGCTCGTCGGTGGTACCCGTCTTACCGGCGTTGGCGCGGTCGGTGAGACCGGCCTGCTGGCCCGTACCGGAGTCGATCACGCCGCTCAGCAGGCTGTTGACGGTGTCCGCGGTGGTCTCGGACATCGCCCGCGAGCAGGTCGACTTGGGCACGTCCAGGGACTTCTCGCGGCCGCCGATCTGCTGGCTGATCGACTCGATGGCGACCGGGGTGCAGTACATGCCGCGGGAGGCGAAGGCGGCGTACGCCGTGGCCATGGTGAGCGGCGAGATGCCCTTGGCGCCCAGGGCGATCGAGGGCACCTCGGGGAGCTTGTCGCCGTTGCCCTGGACCACGCCGAGCTTGTCGATCTGGTTCATCACCGGGCACAGGCCGATGTCGGAGATCATCTGCACGAAGTAGGTGTTGACCGACTTCGCCATGGCCTCCTTCAGCTGGTACGGGCCCTTCTCGGACGCGCTCTCGTTCGGGACCCGCTCGTTCGCCTGGTTGGTCCACGGCTTGCTGCTGCACGTCTGCACGGGGCTGGGGTACAGCATCGAGTTCGGCGAGGAGTACTCCTGCGTCGCCGGCTTGCCCTGCTCCAGCGCGGCCGCGGCCACGAACGGCTTGAACGTCGAACCGGTCGGGAAACCGTAGTTCGAGCCGCCCATGTCGTAGTTGACCGAGTAGTTGTACTCGGTCTCGTTCTTCCCGTAGCCGAAGGGCTTCGACTGGCCCATCCCGAGGATCTTGCCGGTGCCGGGCTCGACCAGGGTGGCCGCCGCGGCGACCTTGTCGGACTTCCAGACGTGCTTCTTCAGCGACGTCTGGATCGACGCCTGCGACTGCGGGTCGAGCGTCGTACGGATCGTCAGGCCGCCCTGGTTCCAGATCTTCGCCCGGTCCTCCTTGGTCTTGCCGAAGACCGGGTCGCTCAGGAAGACGTTCTCCACGTACTTGCAGAAGAAGCCGGCGCCCTGGACCGCCGTGATGCAGCCGTTCTTCGGCTGGCTGACGTGCAGCCCGAGCTTCGTCGCCTTGGCGGCGTCGGCCTGCTCCTGGGAGATGTCGTGCACCTCGGCCATGCGCTGGAGCACGGTGTTGCGGCGCTTGGTCGCCTCTTCCTCGTCGTTGACCGGGTCGTACCGGCTCGGCGACTGGACGATGCCCGCGAGGAGCGCCGCCTCCTGGAGGTTCAGGTTCTTGGCGGGCTTGGAGAAGTAGCGCTGGGACGCGGCCTCGATGCCGTAGGCCTGCTCCCCGAAGAACGTGATGTTCAGGTAGTTCTCGAGGATCTTCTTCTTGCCCAGCTTCTCTTCCAGCTGGATGGCGTACTTGAGCTCGCGGACCTTGCGGCCGAGGGTCTGCTGGGTGGCCTGCGCGACCTTGGTCGGGTCGTCGCCGGCCTCCTCCACGAAGTAGTTCTTCACCAGCTGCTGGGTCAGGGTGGAGGCGCCCTGGGCCACGCCGCCGTTCTGCGCGTTCTGGTTGACCGCGCGCAGGATGCCCTTCAGGTCGATCGCGCCGTGCTGGTAGTAGCGCGAGTCCTCGATCGCGACGATCGCCTTCTGCATGTAGGGCGAGATGTTCTTGAGGTCGACCACCGTGCGGTCGCGCGAGTAGACGGTCGCGATCTGACCGCCCTTGCTGTCCAGGATCGTGGTCCGCTGACTCAGCGACGGACTCTTCAGATTGTCCGGAATGTCATCGAACCCCTGGACCGAGCCCTTGGCCGCCAGACCGAGCGCGCCCGCGGCGGGCAGCGCGATTCCGGCCATGACGGCGCCCGCGAGCACGCTGACACCGAGGAACTTGGCGGCCTGCTGCGTAGGGGACAGACCACCGCCCGAGCGCTTCTTTGGCATGAGGGCAGCCTACGTTCTCATTCGCCGGACACGCGTATATGCCTTGGCCTAAGCTGCTCTCAACTGTCACAGCAGTGCGGCCACGTATCAATACGTCCGGCGACCCCGAATCGTTCCGGAGGTTCCGCGATCCTGTGGAGCACGTGTCCGAATCAGCCTTGTGTGTCACATGGCGTCCGTTGTGACTCGACCTGACTGTCCTGGTTTGCCGGGATGGTCGCGCATGTCCTCGGCTCACTCCCCCGGGTGATCTGCCGCTTACGCATAGTCCGTTCGGGCCATTCAAGATTGGGCCCGAAGGGGGTGTTGCGCTGTGCCCACCTTCCGTAACGTCCTCAACTGGCGGCGGTGAATATGCCGCTGCCGCCGTGGGGGAGCCTCGATTCGGGAGAGGACGGCGCCGGTATGGGCTGGGTAACCGACTGGAGTGCGCAGGCGGCCTGCCGCACTACCGATCCAGATGAACTGTTCGTTCAAGGAGCAGCGCAGAACAGGGCCAAGGCAGTGTGCACCGGATGTCCGGTTCGCACGGAGTGCCTCGCCGATGCGCTCGACAACCGCGTCGAATTCGGCGTGTGGGGTGGCATGACCGAGCGCGAGCGCCGCGCCTTGCTGCGCCGGCGGCCGACCGTCACCTCGTGGCGGCGCCTGCTCGAGACCGCGCGTACGGAGTACGAGCGCGGGGCGGGGCTGCTGCCCCTCGACGAGGAAGAGGTGTACGAGCGCTACGCGGCGGTGGGGTGAGGGGAGCCGCCCATCGCGGGCGAGTTCCCTGAGGGCGGGCGGGTTCGCTCGTCGCGGGGAGTTCATCCATCGCCGGGAGTTCACCCATAGCTGGTTCACCCGTAGCTGCCGGGATGCGGCTCCGGACCGCGGCGGGGGCGTCACGCTCATCGCGCGGCCGGGGACGTCGCTCCGGGGCTCCTGGCTCCATGGGCTCGTACGGGCCTACGGGGCCGTACGGAGGCCCGCGGGGGCCGGCAGGGCGGTGCCTGACGCTCTCTCAATGGCTGAGGGCGTCACGAGGCACCCACGAGGCGCCAGGGGGCTCCGCAAGCGTCCCTTCAGGGTGTCCGCGTTCAGCTCTCGGGGAGCTCCGGCCGATGCGCCGCGAGCCGGTTCCCGATGTCCCGCAGTCCCGCGAGGTCGTGCACGTCGCCGGGCAGCGCGGCCACCTCGGCCACCGGCACCTCGGGGTGGCGCGCGGCGAAGCGGTCACGCGTGCGCTGCTCGCGGGAGAGCAGCTGCATGCGCTCGGCGTGGAGCCGCAACAAACCCGCGGTGAGCTGGTCGATGGATCGCTCGGGGGCCGTGGCGGCGGTCGTGTCCGTGGCGATGGTGTGGTCCGTGGTGGTGCCGTGGTCCGTGCCGGCCGTCCTGTCCGTGATGGCGGGGGAGCCCTCGTCAGGAGTTGATGCGCCGGAAGCTGCTGCTTCTGAACTGCCGTACGTGTCAGGAGAGTTACGAAGTCCAGCCTTCCCGGCCGTCTGATCCACAATGCGGACGTCGGCAAGATTTTCCGCGTTGGCGGAATCGGGGCGGTCCGCGGTGGCCGGGTCGGGGGTATCCGAGCTGCCGGGCTCGGCGGATTCCGTGGAGCCCGGTTCGGTGGCATGCGTGGAGCCGGGTTCGGTGGCTTGCGTGGTGTCGGGGGCGACGGTCTCCGTCTCCGCCGAGTCGAGATCCTCCGCGGCGGCGAGCGCCCGCTCGGCGGACAGCTGGGTCGCCCCGCTCCCGTGCACCCGGTTGAGCACCAGCCCGGCGAACGGCATCTCCTCCGCGGCCAGCCGCTCCACGAAGTACGCGGCCTCGCGCAGTGCGTCCCGTTCGGGCGCCGCCACCACCAGGAACGCGGTGCCGGGCGCCTGGAGCAGCTTGTACGTGGCGTCGGCGCGCGTACGGAAGCCGCCGAACGTGGTGTCCATGGCCGCGACGAACGTCTGCACGTCCTTCAGGAGCTGGCCCCCGAGCAGCTTGCCCAGCGTGCCCGTCATCATCGACATCCCGACGTTCAGGAACTTCATGCCGGCCCGGCCGCCGAGCTTGGCCGGCGCCGTCAGCAGCCGGATCAGCTTCCCGTCGAGGAAGGAACCGAGCCGCTTCGGGGCGTCCAGGAAGTCCAGCGCCGAGCGGGACGGCGGGGTGTCGACCACGATCAGGTCCCACTCCTCGCGCGCCCTGAGCTGGCCCAGCTTCTCCATCGCCATGTATTCCTGCGTGCCGGCGAAGCCCGCCGAAAGCGACTGGTAGAAGGGGTTGTTGAGGATCGCGGCCGCCCGGTCGCCGTCCGCGTGCGCCTCGACGACCTCGTCGAACGTGCGCTTCATGTCGAGCATCATGGCGTGCAGCTCGCCGCTCCCCTCGACCCCCTTCACCCGGCGCGGAGTGTTGTCGAGGGAGTCGATGCCCATGGACTGCGCCAGCCTGCGCGCGGGGTCGATCGTGAGCACGACGACCTTGCGGCCGCGCTCCGCCGCACGCAGCCCGAGGGCCGCCGCCGTGGTCGTCTTGCCGACGCCGCCCGAGCCGCAGCACACCACGATGCGGGTCTCCGGGTCGTCGAGCAGCGGGTCGAGATCGAGGACGCGGGCGGGGTCCAGGCTCATGACATCCCTTGCTTACGCAGCAGTGCGGCCAGTTCGTACAGGCCCGCCAGGTCCAGGCCCTCGGCGAGCAGCGGGAGTTCGCGCAACGGCAGGCCCTGTTCGGCCAGCACGCTCCGCTGCTCGGTCTCCAGCGTGTACCGCTCGCCGTACTCCTCGGCCTGCTGGAGGAGCGGGTCCACCAGCCGCTCCGCGAGCCCGCCGCGGCGCGCGCCGCCGAGACCGGCCGAGGAGAGCGACTTGGCGATCGCCGAACGGGGGGCGTCCTTCGCCAGCTCCAGATCGACGCCGTCGAGGAGCGCCGGGCGCACCATGTTGACGATGATCCGGCCCACCGGAAGCTTCGCCGCGCGCAGTTCCGCGATCCCGTCCGCGGTCTCCTGTACGGGCATCTCCTCCAGCAGCGTCACCAGGTGGACCGCCGTCTCCGGGGACTTGAGGACACGCATGACGGCCTGGGCCTGATTGTGTATCGGGCCGATCTTCGCGAGGCCGGCGACCTCGTCGTTGACGTTCAGGAAGCGGGTGATGCGGCCGGTGGGCGGTGCGTCCATCACCACGTAGTCGTACGTGAAGCGGCCGCTCTTCTCCTTGCGCCGCACCGCCTCGCAGGCCTTGCCGGTCAGGAGTACGTCCCGCAGCCCTGGCGCGATGGTGGTCGCGAAGTCGATCGCCCCGAGTTTCTTCAGGGCGCGGCCGGCGCCGCCCAGTTTGTAGAACATCTGGAGGTAGTCCAGCAGCGCCAGTTCGGGGTCGATGGCGAGGGCGTACACCTCCCCGCCCCCTGGAGCGACGGCGATCTTCCGCTCCTCGTAGGGCAGCGCTTCTGTCTCGAAGAGCTGCGCGATGCCCTGTCTGCCCTCGACCTCGACCAGAAGGGCGCGCTTGCCCTCGGTCGCGAGGGCGAGCGCGAGGGCCGCGGCTACCGTGGTCTTGCCGGTACCGCCCTTGCCGCTGACGACCTGGAGCCTGCTCACGTATTCGAGCCTAACCAGTCCGCCGCCGGAGTACGCAGGAGGCTGTGGACAAGCCGTGCCTGCGGCGGCGGGACGGCGGGTGGCTCGGGCGGGAGCCGGTGGTCGCCAGAGGCTACAGTCGGCCACATGACCAAATGGGAATACTCCACCGTGCCGCTGCTCGTCCACGCCACGAAGCAGATTCTGGACACCTGGGGCGAGGACGGCTGGGAGCTGGTGCAGGTCGTGCCCGGGCCGAACAACCCCGAGCAGCTCGTGGCCTACCTGAAGCGGGAGAAGTCCGCATGAGCGGGGCTGTCGAGGCGAAGCTCGCCGAGCTGGGACTGACCCTTCCGGGCGTCGTTCCGCCGCTGGCCGCGTACCAGCCCGCCGTGCAGTCGGGCGTGTACGTGTACACCGCGGGGCAGCTCCCGATGGTGGACGGGAAGCTTCCGGTCACCGGGAAGGTCGGGGCCGAGGTCACGGCCGAGGAGGCCAAGGAACTGGCCCGTACGTGCGCGCTGAACGCCCTGGCGGCGGTGAAGTCGGTGGTGGGCGACCTCGATCGGATCGCGCGTGTCGTCAAGGTCGTGGGGTTCGTGGCCTCGGCGTCGGACTTCACCGGGCAGCCGGGTGTGCTCAACGGCGCGAGCGAGCTGCTCGGGGCCGTGCTGGGCGACAAGGGCGTGCACGCCCGGAGCGCGGTCGGTGTGGCGGTTCTGCCGCTGGACGCGCCGGTCGAGGTCGAGATCCAGGTGGAGCTCACGCACGCGTAGCTCTTCCGGGTGTTGCCCGGGTCCGGCCGGTGGGTGGGTCGGGGCCGTGCCGGTGCATCAGGCCGTCGCCGTTGGGTGAGGTGTGGGCGTCGGTGGCGACGGCCATCGATGTACCGG
>NZ_JBHXDQ010000068.1:0-6297 GCF_042725875.1 Streptomyces sp. NPDC127038
TCCCCCCGCCGGCGTCGCTGGTGTGTTCCCCGGGGGCGGAGGGGGCTCCGGCGGGTACGCGGCAGCCCCTTCCGGCTTCCTGGCGGCCATCGGGTCGGTGCGCGCCCCGGCACACCGGAGGGGGCGGGGCGGAACGGTTCCGGATATCAGCGGGCAGCCGCCTCCACCGCGTCGGCGGCGCGGCTCTCGCTCTTGCCGTCCGCGAGCAGTCCGCCGATCTCCCGGGCGCGGGACCGCAGTTCGGGGTCGTACGCCGTCTCCTCGACGGCCGCCCGCAGGTCCGCGGCGGAAGTCCCGGGCTCCGGCAGCCTGCGGGCGACTCCGGCGCGCAGGCAGGCGGCGGCGAGGACCTGCTGTTCCGACCCGTTGGGGGCGACCAGCAGCGGTTTGCCGTGGAGCAGCGCGCCGAGCACGGGCGCGGACGTGGCGTTGGTCAGGACGAGGTCCGACCGGTCGACGAGCGGTCCCATCCACGGGCGGCGGCCGACGATCAGATCGGCGTCCGGGGCGGATTCGGGCGTGCCCGAGCGTCCCAGTTCCACGACGGCCCGGTGGGAGCTGGCGGTGAAGGCGGCGTTGAGGCGCGGCCACAGGGAGGTGCCGCCGAAGGTCCGGCCGAGGTGGACGTAGGCCAAGGGCCTGTCGTCCGGCAGGGGTTCGTACGAGGGGGGTTCCGGCTCCCACCAGCAGGGGCCCACATGCCGTACGTCCGGGGGCACTTCGGCGTCGGCGGGCTCCAGCAGGGGGTGACCGCGGAGCAGGAACGCGGTGCCGAGCAACGGAGTGTCGGGGAAGCGGTCGTGCCGTGGAGCCAGACCGGCCGCCGCTCGTACCGCCTCGTAGTGCTTCAGGGTCTCCGTCAGCCGCCAGGTGCGGTCGTGGGTGTCGGCGGGGCCGGCACCCCCGGCGCGGTAGGGCCACAGGTGGGCGGTCAGTCCGAGGACCACGACCGGCAGGCCGGCGGCCTCGGCGGCCACGAGGGCGCCGTGGCAGAGCACGGAGGTGACCAGGACGTCGGGCCGGAGCGTGCGGACGGCCCGTGCCACCGCGGTGTGCTGCTCGGGCCCGCTGACCGTCCAGTGGGTCACCGACAGCGCGCGGGGGTCCGTGACGGCGCAGGTGTCCAGGCCCGCCTCACTCGCCGTCGCGGCGGCCTTCGGTCCGGCGAGGACGTGCACCGAGTGGGCGCGGCGGCGCAGTTCGCGGCCGACGGCGAGGGCGGGGTACAGATAGCCGGGGTCGTTGAGGGGGCACAGGAGCACGTTCATGCCATCTCCTCTCCTGGCGGAAGCAGGCCCAGGTGGTGGGCGAAGAAGGCCATCACGTCCGCGTAGAGGCGGGCGCTGCGCGAGGAGGAGCGCGCCGCGTGTCCGACGCCGTACTCGGTGCGCAGCACGACCGGCGTGTCGCCCGTGCCGGCCCATTGCAGGGCGGCGCACATCTTGCGGGCGTGGGCGGGGTCGACGCGGGTGTCGCCGTCGAAGACGGCCAGCAGCACGGCCGGGTAGCGCGCGCCCCTCCGGACCTGGTGGTAGGGCGAGTACGAGAGGAGGTGGGCGAACTGGGCGGGGTCCTCGGCGCTTCCGTACTCGTCCCGCCAGCTCGCGCCCATCCCCGAGCGTTCGTAGCGCACCATGTCGAGCAGGGGAGCCACGGACACGACGGCCGCGTAGGTCGCCGGGCGGCGGGTGAGAGCGGCGCCGGCCAGCAGGCCCCCGTTGGAGCTGCCGAGGACGCCGAGCCGGCCGGGTGCGGCCCATCCGTCGCGCAGCAGGTGGTCGGCGGCCGCGTCGAAGTCGTCGAAGGTGTTGTGCTTGTGCTCGCGCCGCCCGGCCCGGTGCCACTCCTCGCCCTCCTCTCCCCCGCCGCGCACGCAGGCCACCGCGTACACACCGCCCGCGCGCACCCAGGGCAGGGCCTGCGGGGTGAAGCCGGGGGTCATCGAGGCTCCGAAGCCGCCGTATCCGGTCAGGACCACGGGGCGGGGCCGGTCGGGGCGGCCCGTGGGCGACATGACGAACATCCGGACCTCGGTGCCGTCGCGGGAGCGCACGACCTCCTGGGTGACCGTCACTCCCTCGACGGGGGCGGCCGCCGGTGAGCCGCCGGGCCAGGGGCGCAGGTGTCCGGCAACGGCGTCGTAGTGCAGGACGACGGTGGGGGTGAGGTGATCGGTGTACGCGAACCACAGCTCATGGCCCTGCTCATGACGTGTCGTCAGTTGCGTCACGGTTCCCCGCCCGGGCAGGGGTACGGTCCCGGCGGGGGCGCCGGTCCGGGCGTCGTGCAGGGTCAACTCGCCGACCGCGTGGCGGGTCCGTACGACGGCCAGCAGCGGCCGGTCGAGCTCCGGGCCGTCCAGGACGGCGAAGTCCCCGAGCACGGTGCCTGGTTGCTCGGCGACGAGCGTGCGCCACCGGCCGGGGTCCCCGGCATCGCGAGGGGCCGCGACGATCCGGCCGCGCGGGGCGCCGACGGTGGTCCTCAGCGTCAGCGGGCCCCCACCGGGTCGGAGACGGACGGCCGTGTGGCCGTCGGTGCCGTGCTGAAGGCGTCGAAGGCCGGGGCGGTCCTGTGAGGTGGCGGTGAGATCGGCGGTCCACAGGTCGTTGTCCGGGGAGGTGCCTTCGCTCGCTCCGACGACCAGTGTCCGGCCGTCGGGGGCGGTGGCCACGGTGTAGTACTGGGTGTCCGACCGCCCGGCCCCGAAGATCTCCACGTCCTGGTCGGCGGGTGTGCCGACGCGGTGCAGCAGGACGCGGCGGGGGCCGGGCTCTCCGCCGTCGCGCCCGCGCCGGAGCCGGCGCACGTAGTAGAAGGCCCGGCCGCCCGGCAGCCAGGCCACGGGGGAACGGCGGACCCGGTCCACGGGCCCGTCGACGGTCTCGCCCGTCTCCGTGTCGATCACGCGCAGGACGGAGTGCTCCGTACCGCCCGACGACAGCTGGACGGCCACGAGGTCGCCCTCCCACGAGGGTTCCCAGGCGTCGAGGACCGTCGTTCCGGCCGGGTCGGTGTCCAGCGGGTCGAGCAGGATCCGCGTCCGGCCCTCCTCGCGCACGGCCAGTGCGGCGAGTTCACGCCCGGGTTCCCTGCGCAGATGGTACTCCCGGCCTCCGCGCGGGACCGGCGGCCGGGCGCCGGCTCCGGTCAGCAGGGCGGTCATCCGTACGAGGAAGTCGTCCCTGGCGGGCCAGCGGGCCTCCTCCTCGGTGTAGAGCCCTTGCTGGGCCGCGCACCACGCAATGGTGGCGGGGTCGTTCGGATCCTCCAGCCAGCGGTAGGGGTCGGCCACCCGCCGTCCGTGGAGGACCTCCTCCGGGCCGGTGCGCGGAGCCTCGGGGCGGTCGTACCGCGCGGGCGCCGTCCGGGCGCCGCGGGGCGGGGACTGGGTCATCGCGGCGCTCCAGGGGTGAACGGGTCACGGCGGTCGCGTACGGCGGCGGCACTCAGGCGCCGCCACCAGGGCTCGGACGCGGCGCGGGGGGCGCCGGATACGGGTCCGTGGACGGGTCGGCGTCCGCCGGCGCGGGGTCCGGGTCTGCGGACGCCGCGTACGGACTCGCGGACGTGGCGTCGTCGACTGCCGCCGGACACGGGTCCGTGGACAGCGTGTCGTCCTCGGAGAGCGGTCCGCCGTGGGCCTCGACCGCCGGGCGCTCCGTGTGACGTACGCCCGCGGCGGCAGAGAACTCCGCCGGTTCGGAGGTACCGGGTGCGACCGCCGGTTCGGACGGGTCCGGGGCCGGGTTCTTCGCGCTGTCCGCGACCGCGTCGAGGCTGGTCTCGCGCAGGAGCGGCACCGACGACACCAGCGTGACGACGGCCGCGGTTCCGGCGAGCGCGAGCCAGGTGTAAGCGGCCCCCAGCGAGTCCACGAAGGAGCCCGCCAGCACCGGTCCCAGCGAGGCCAGGCCTGCCATCACGAGGCCGGTCGCGGTGCTGACCCTGCCGAGCAGGTCCCGGGGGGCCAGCACGAGCATCGCGCGGCCGACGACGATGCCGGCAGGCGGGGAGAAGAACACGACCACGACCAGTACGGGCCCGATCGACCAGGGCTCGGTGGTCGCGGAGAAGACGGCGAGTCCGATCGCCCAGACCGCGCCGATGAGCAGGAACAGCCGGGCGGCGGGGATCCGTTTGATCAGGCGCGGGGCCGCGGCGGCACCCAGCATCCCGCCGATGCCCGCGCAGGCCATGACCGCTCCGATCGCGGTACCGCCGGTGCCGCTCTCCCGCAGCGAGACGACCATGGTCGTCTGGGCGGCCGCCGAGACGACGTTGATGCCCGCGGCGAACAACAGCGCCGCCAGCAGCGCCCGTTGGTGGGTCAGCCAGCGCAACCCGGCGGTGAGCCGGTCGTCGCGCCCGGCCCCGGTGGCCTGGCGGCGGGGCCGCGTGGCGATCCGCAGCAGCAGCACGGCGGACACCCCGTAGGAAAGGGCGTCGGCGGCGAAGGGCAGGATCGGGTCCAGGGTGTAGAGCCAGCCGCCGAGGAAGGGGCCGATCAGCGAGCTGGTCGCCATGGCGGCCTGGCTGCGGCTCAGCGCGTCCGTGAGGTCCTTCTCCGGCACCACGTCACGCACGGCGATCGTGGCCGCGGGTGCGAAGAGCGCGGTGGCGGCGCCCTCGACGACGGCGACGCCGAGCAGGTGTGCCTGTCCGAGGTCTCCCAACTGCGACACCAACGGGATGCTGGCCAGCGCCACGAGACGTACGAGATCGGTCCCGACCATGATCATCCGACGGTCGAACCGGTCGGCGAGGTGGCCGGCGGGCAGGCGCAGCAGGGTGCGGGTCACCAGCGAGCAGGTCGCGACCGTACCGGCCTGCGCGGCGCTTCCGCCGATGGACAGGACGAGCAGCGGGAAGGCGAGCAAGGACAGCTGCGATCCGAGGGTCGACAGGGTCGAACTGATCCAGTAGCGGCGGAAGTCGGCGTTGGTCCGCAGGACGCCGGCGCCCTTCATCCCAGGCGTCCGACGGCGTTCAGGCAGTCCAGCACACCGGCGTCGACCCGGTCCTGGAAGACGGCGCGGACGGCCGCCTCCTCGTCGTACTGGTAGTGGTCGTGGCAGCTGACCCAACGGCCCTGGGTCCGCTCGGCGTCGAGGTAGCCCTCGGTGATCGTGCCGACCTCCATGCCGGGCTTGCCCGCGGTCTCCCAGCAACTGGCCAGCACCCCGTCGGCGTTGACGACGGCGCCGTAGCGGCCTTCGCTGAAGGAGCAGGCCTGGCAGGGGACATGGGCGCGCGGACGGGCCACGGTGAAGCCGAGTTCGAGGGCGCGGGCGTGCCAGCGCACGAAGTCCTCGACCAGGCCGTCCTCGTGCAGCAGGTTGTTCGCGTAGCCGACGCCGACGTCCCCGACACGGGCGAAGTGGATGCCGCAGCGCCCGGGATCGAGGTGTGCGCCGAGCCGTTCGACGAGGTCGTCCACGCCGTTGCGGTTCAGGTGCGAGACGTTGACGCGCAGCATCCAGCGCAGGGAGGTCTTCTCGATGGCGCGCGCGATGTTGGCGACGATGACGTCGAAGGTGCCGCCGCCTGAGCGTCGTACGCGGATGGCGTCGTGGTCGGCCCGGTCGCCGTCGAAGGTCACCTGGACGGAACCGAGGCCGGCCGCGTTGAGTTCCTTGGCGATCAGCGGTGTGAGCAGCGTGCCGTTGGACGTCATCGAGGCGGTCAGGGTGCCCAGTTGCCCGGCCCGGGTGAGCAGGTCGCGGCAGCCGCGCGGGTTGAGCAGCGGTTCGCCGCCGAACAGCAGCAGCGCGAGTTTGTCCATGCCGGCGGCGGCCATGCGTTCGCGGGTGAAGTCCAGGACCTGTCCCACGGCTTCGGGGGTCAGCCGGGCGTGCCGGATGCGGGGCGGCCTGCTGCCGCCCTTGGGGTCCTGCGCGGTGTTCTGGAAGCAGTAGCCGCAGCCGAGGTTGCAGTCCGTGCTGGTCAGTACGGTCAGGGAGTACGAGGTGTACGGCTTGACGTCGTACAGTCCCGCCTCGCGGAGGTAGCGCTCCGCCGAGGGCCTCAGGGTGCCGTCGTCCTGCACCTGGCCGGGGCGCATCAGCGCGTATCCGCCCGCGCCCAGGAACCACCACCCCCTGCGGGCCTGGATCAGACGGGCCCCGGCGGCGGGGACGGCGACGGACTGCGTACCGGGCACGGCAACCTCCGGAGCGGGGGCGGGAATCGGGGGCGGGCGCGGCCCGGTCGCGGCGGCGGGGAGCGGCCCCCCCACCCGGGGGGCCGGGGCCGGGGGGAAACGCGAAAGCCGTGTGGTACGAGGGGTGGACCGCC
>NZ_JBHXDQ010000068.1:6307-54553 GCF_042725875.1 Streptomyces sp. NPDC127038
GCGGCGGGTCGGGCGCCGTTCTGCGCACCGGCCCGGCAACCCCCCGGCGCGGGGGCGTCACGGGGGGGCGGCCCCGCCCGGGCGGGGGCGCCGACCGGCGCCCCCGCGACCGGGAGGACCGCGCCGGTGGCGAACCGATCAGGCGTTGTGCTCCTGGTGGATGCCGCACCAGGGGGTGTCCTCGCCCTCTTCGGAGTGCGCGACGACCTCGGGCTCGTCGACGGACGACTCCTGGTGCACCCCGCACCAGGCGACGTTGGACGCGGCGTGCGCGACGACCTCGGGAGTCTCCTCCGCGGGGGTCTCGGTGGTCTCTTCGTTGGGCTCGACGTTCTCGGCCATGATGGTCCTCCATACGACGGGCGTTGGGACGGTTGGCGGCAGCGGAGTGCCGACCGGCAGGAAGTTAGGAGGCCGGGGTTCGACACCGGTTCACTGCCGGTTGGCGTCCGGTGAAACCGCTGGTGGGCGGCGGGGGAACCCGTGGCGCGCACGGCCGCGGGCACGGCGCCACGGGCGCGGGAAGGGACATCGGCGCGGTTACGGGCACGGGCACGGTTGCGCCGGTGCCGTCGGCGACGCCCGGGGCGCCGCGGACGCCGATCCCGGCCCACCCTGATGCCGACCCCGACATCGGCCCCGACACCAACGCCGTCCCCGTCCCCGTCCCCGTGCATACCGGAATCGCACCGGACGTGAACCGGCGGGGAACCGGCCGTTCCTACGGTGGCCGCCGCACACTCCGCGAGCGCGAGAGGACGCCTCCGTATGGACACCGAGCCCGTCGCCCCGGCCGCCCCGCCCGCACCGGCGGGCCGGCAGCGGCTGCCGGAGCCGCTGGGGGCCGCGTTCCTGGCCCGCCCTGAGGAGACTCTGGCCGAGATCCGGGAGACGTGCCCCGTGGCCCGGGTCAGAACGCCCGCCGGACGCCCGGCCTGGCTCGTGACCCGTGCCGAGGACGTACGGGCCGGATTCATGGATCCCCGGCTCTCCTTGAGCGGGGGCCGCGTCCCGGACCCGGGCGTGCGGCGGCGCGCCCTGGACGTGACGCTGGTCAACTACGACCCGCCGGACCACACGAGGATCCGCCGCCTGGCGACACCCGCCCTCACCCCGGCCCGCATGGCCGCCCACCGCGAACGCATCGAGCGGGCCGCCGCCGAACTCCTCGACGCGGCCGACGCCGCACGGGGGCGGGGACCGGTGGAGCTGATGGAGGCCTTCGCGCGGCCGTTCGCCTTCCGGTCGCTGTGCGAGGTGTTCGAGGTACGGGAGGCGGAGCGGGCCGCGCTGTACGAGCCGGTGGCGCTCCTCGCGGACAAGACCGGCCGCTCCGCCCGCGAGGTCGAGGAGAGCGTGGTCCGGATCGACGCCTTCGTCCGGGGTGAGATGGCCCGCCGGGAGGCCGACCCCGGTGAGGACGTCGTGTCCCGCGTCCTCGCGGCCTGGCACCAGCAGGGCGGCGCGGCCGAGGACGAGGTCGCCTCGCTCCTCGCGATGCTGCTGCTGGCCGGCTTCGACAGCACCGTGCAGGCGATCGGGATGAGCGTGGTGGCGCTCCTCGGCCACCGCGACGTACAGGAGTCCCTGCGGGAGGAACCGTCACGGATTCCGCGCGCGGTCGACGAGTTGCTGCGGTGGGACACCCCCGGCCCCTTCAGCACCAAGCGGGTGGCGCTGGAGGACGTGCGGTTCGGGGACACGGTGATTCCTGCGGGCAGCGGTGTCCTGCTCTCCGTGGCCGCGGCCAACCACGACCCGCGGTGCCATGCCGATCCCGGCACCCTGGACCCGGACCGGGCCACGGCCGGCCGTCACCTGTCCTTCGGACTCGGCCCCCACTACTGTCCCGGATCGGCGCTGGCCCGCCTGGAACTCACGGTGGCCCTGACCGCCGTACTCGGCCGCTGGCACCGTCTGGAGCCGGCGGTCCCGCTGGACGAACTGACCTGGGGCGGCGGCTATCTGCACCGACGTCTGGCCGGACTCCCGGTCCAGCCGGGCGGATCTGCCTGACGCAGGGGCGGACGCCGAGGAGCCCGGTGCCGGAACCGGACCCCGCCGGGACCTGGCGGCCGACGGTCGTAAACCGTATGACCTGCGTTGACTCCGCGCCGTACGATCACTCGATCGATGGCCGGAGGAGTGGGGATGACCGAGGACACGGACACCGGGGCGGACGCGGTCGCCCTCCTCGCGGCGGGGGCCTCGCTCCGGGAGACGCTCGTCGCCTGCGCCGGTGACTGGATCGCTCTGGACGCGGCGGCGCGTGCGGTGGCCTGGTACCGGCCGGACGGATCCACGATCGCCCCGCTGCTCTCCGGCCTGGATCGGCTCGACGAGTCCGGCCTCGCGCTCGCCCTCGGCCACCGCGACGGGCGGATCCGCCAGGAGGCGCTGAGCCGCGCGGCCCGGTACCCCGGCCTGCTGCCGCTCGTCGTGATCCGCTGCGCCGACTGGGCCGGCCCCGTGCGTGAGCACGCCAGGCAGGTGCTGCGCGAGACCCTGCGTACGGATTCCGCCGTCGGCCTCGCGTCGCTGCTTCTGCGCATCGGGCTCCGCGAGCGCGGAGCCTTCGGCGCCGAGCTGCTGGGCCGGATGCTGCGCGGTGCGACCCGGGAGCAGTTCGCCGTGCTGTTCGCCGATCCGGACCGTGCCGTGCGGCGGTTCGCGTACCGGCTGGCCGTCGAGGACCGGCTGCTGCGTCCCGCCGAACTGGCGCGCGCCGCCGTCCGGGAGACGGACGCCGTCGTCCAGGACCTGTGCGCCACAGCGGCCCTGGCCGCCCTGGACGACGAGGGGACGGCGTACGAGGACGTGCTGCCCGTGCTGCTGTCCGCGCGCAACCCGCGAACGCGCGCGGCCGGCGTCACCGGACTGCGGCGGGCGGGCCGGCCGGAGCGCGCGGAGGCGTTCCTCACCGACGGGTCCGCCCTCGTGCGGGCCTGCGCCCGCTATGTCGTACGGCAGCACGGAGGTGATCCGGTGGCCTGGTACCGGCGGCGGTTCACCCCTGCGGGCGGCCCGGAGCCGTCGCCCGGTGCGGTCATCGGGCTGGCCGAATGCGGTGACGGCACGGACGCCGAGCTGCTGCGGCCGCTGCTGACGCACCCGGCGGCCGGGGTTCGGGCGCGGGCCGTGGCGGGGCTACGGGTCCTGGAGCGCGTGGACGTGCGGGAGGTACTGCCGCTGCTCGACGACCCCGCCCCCGGAGTCGTCCGCGAGACGGTGCTCGCTCTGCTGCCCGGGGCGAGGAACCTGCCGGCCGACCGGCTCCTGGAACGCACCGGTCCCGAACGGCCACGGCACGTTCGGGTCGGCGCGTTCCGGCTGCTCGACGCGATGGGCGACCTCGCGGCGCTGCGGGCGGCGGTCGGGCTGCTGGAGGACCCGGACCCCAAACTGCGCACCTGGGCCGCGCAGTCGGCGCAGTGCTGGCATCCGTCGCCGGACATACGGAAGCAAGACAGGGAAGAGGTAGGAGAGTTGCTCGACCGAAGCCGCCATCTCTTCAGCGACTACGTGCTGCGCCACCGCAGGCGGGAGGCGGGGCTGAGCGGTTGAGGACCGTGGACCGCACCGGGACCGGCGGGCGTCGGTGTGGGATCGACAGGTCTCGGCACGGGACCGGCGGCTCCCTGCGGCAGGATGGGGCGGACCCCGCGTCGGCCGACGTGTCCGTCGATGCCCCAAGGGGACGGAACCGATGAGAGAGAGACTTCTTGCACGATCACGCGAGCAGCGACGCGACCCCCGGCCCCGGAGCGGATGAACTCGCCCGGGTCTACCTCGACTCGCTCGAGGAGATCATGGACCCGAAGGAGTACGCGGACCTGCGTGTCCTGACCTTCACCTTGCTGGGGGCGATCGCCGAGTCAGCCGGTCCGGACGAACCTCCGTACACACGTCGCCTGGACGTCGAACTCACCCCGGCCGTCATCGAGGAGTGGCTGATTCTCACGGGCATTCGACGCACCGGCCGCATGGATCAGAAGGTCGTCGAGGTCGGCGACGGCTCCCGTACCGTCGTGGACGATGAACTCGCCTCCGATCCGCAGGCGCTGGAGGCCTTCTGCGCGGAGGTCCGGGCCCGGAACCGGGAACGCGAACAGGAGCGGGAGTTCCTGAAACGCATCGAGGCCGACTCCGGCTGGTGACGGGTCCGCCCCCGATGACCGGCTCGGTCCGATGACCCGATCCGTCCGGTGATCATCCCTCCTCGTTGAGCAACTCCCCCTGGCGCGCCCGCCGGTGGCCCTCCGCGGTGTTGGCGGCACCGGCGGGCGTGTCAGGGACGCAGGCTCCGCCTTGGCTCGTGGCTGCATCGCTTCGCTATTTCCTATCGATTTACTAGGAAAGCATTGACCGGAGGTCCGGCGGCTGCGCAGGATGATGTACATGCCCCCCACGCAGCAGCGACTGGTCCGCCGTCGGCACGTCGACTTCGGTCGCGTCGCCAGCGCGGTCTGTCCCGGCGCGTAGCCTGCGCGGCGCACGCATCTCGCGTGGGTGCCGCCCTCCGCTTCCCCTCCAGGTGACCAGGCGCATCCGCCGAGGTCCCCGAGCCGGGCAGGACCCGGCGGCGCCCGGTTCGTCACCCGTACGGCGCATGTACCCCGCGGGCGTGCCCGACGGGCTCCAGACTCCCGACCCGGCACCTTGCCGCCGAACGTGAGGAAACATGATCATGGGCGTTGCCACCGCGCCGTCCGGAACCGGCCCCGATGCCGGCCACGGAGCCGATCCCGCCGCCGACCGGCCCGGACCCGGCCCGATCGAGCCCGCCCCGGACGCCGGCGGCCCCGATCACGCGTACTGGCTGCGCGCGGCCCGCGAGACGGCGGAGGACCTGGCCACGGACGCGGTGAGCAGGGAGCAGGCGGGCAAGACCCCCTTCGACGAGGTGTCCCGGCTGCGCGAGGCGGGACTGCTGACCCTCCTGGTTCCGGCCGACGCCGGAGGAGGCGGCGCGGACTGGCCGACCGCCTACGCCGTCGTCCGCGAGATCTCCGCCGCCGACGCCGCGATCGGCCAACTCCTCGGCTGTCACTACTTCCTGTCGTGGAGCGCCCTGTCCTTCGCCGACTCGCCCCGGGCCACCGAGACCGTGCGGCGCGCCACGAGGAAACCTCTCCTGTGGGGCGGCGGCCTCGCCCGCCAGGAGCCGCCGCTGAGGCTGACCAGGAAGGCCGGCGGCTACGTCCTGGAGGGCCGGCAGAGCTACGCCACCGGGGTCCTGGTCGCCGACCGTCTCGCCGTACGGGGCGAGCGCGGCGACACCGGCGAGCCCTTCGCCGTCGTGGTCGACGCGGCCCATCCCGGTGTGCGGATCGAGGGCGGCTCGGACGCGTTCGGCCAGCGGCTCGCGGCCGGCGGCAGCGTGGAGTTCGACGCCGTGCCGGTCGCCGCCGGCAGCGTACTGGGATCCCTGTCGGCGGACGAGGACGTCCTCTCCCCGCGGACCGCGTTCACCTCCCCGGTCGGCCGCCTCCTCTCCGCCCAGCTCCTCCTCGGCATCGCCGAGGGCGTACTCACCGAGGTACGCGAATACAGCAGGGCGGGCCAGTCGCTCTGGCACCCCGCCTGGCCGGTCGGCTCCCCCTCGGACCCGCGGATCCTGACGCTGCACGGAGAACTCACCGTCCTCACCCGCTCCGCCTCGGCACTCACCGAGCAGGCGGTGCGGGCCGTGCAGGGAGGACTGGCACGCGGCGCGGACCTCGGCTACGACGAGTACGCGGAGATCTCCGTCCTGGTGGCCATGGCCGAGGCCGCCGTGTCCCGGGCCGCCCAGGAGTCCACCGGCCGCGCCCTGGAAGTCATCGGCGCCCGCTCCGCGTCCTCGCGGCTGGGCTTCGACCGCTTCTGGCGCAATGCCAGGACCCACACCCTGTACGAGCCCGTCGGCCACCGGCTGCGTGACGTCGGGGACTACTTCCTCAACGGCGCGCACCCCCCGTTCGTCCTCCCCGTGTGACCGGGAGAGCGTGGAAACGGGCGCGGCGGTACGGAATACTGCGCACATGCGGATTTCAGCCAGGGCGGACTACGCGGTACGTGCCGCGCTACAGCTCGCCGCGGTCCGGGACGAGGGGCCTCTGAAGGCCGAGGCGATCGCCGACGCGCAGGACATCCCGCACAAGTTCCTCGAAGGCATCCTGAACGACATGCGCCGGGGCGGTCTCGTGCTCAGCCAGCGCGGCGGCAACGGCGGCTACCGCCTCGCCAGGCCCGCCGCGTCCATCACGATCGCCGACGTCATCCGCACCGTGGACGGACCGCTCGTCTCGGTACGCGGGGTCCGCCCCCCGGACCTCTCCTACACCGGCCCCGCCCAGTCACTGCTTCCCCTGTGGATCGCGCTGCGGTCCAATGTGCGCGAGATCCTCGAAGGCGTCTCGCTGGCCGACGTGGCCTCGGCCCAACTGCCGCCCGAGGTCTGCGCGTTGACCGACGCTCCGGGAGCCTGGGCCAACCCCTGAGAAGACGGGACCCCACCCCCACCCCTCGCCCGCGGCCCGGCGGCGCGCACGCCATGACGGCCCCGCGTCGAGCGTCGGGCGATTCGCCCCGGATGGCATGAATTGAGCCATTCGTGTGACGATGGCTGAGGCGGCAGGGGCCGTCCCCTGGGCGCCACGCGAGGTGTCCGTACGGCAGACCGAGGAGGTCCTGATGACGGACCTGACCACCCGCTCCGCGACCACCGGAAACGCACCGGGCGCGGCCACCGGCCGGCGCACCGGCACAGGCGATCCGGGCGGCAAGGGACGGACCACCATCGCCGACGGCGTGGTGGCCAAGATCGCGGCGGCGTCCGCGCGCGAGGTGCCGGGAATCCATGGCCTCGGCACCGGCATGACCCGGGCCCTCGGGGCCGTCCGCGACCGGGTGCCCGCCGGGCGCCCCGGCCAGACCCGCGGTGTGAGCGTCGAGGTCGGCGAACGGCAGACCGCGGTGGATCTCGACGTCGTCGTCGAGTACGGGTACCCCATCACGGACGTGATCGCCGACATGCGCGTCGCCGTGATCGGCGCCGTCGAGCGCATGACCGGTCTGGAGGTCGTGGAGGTGAACGTCGCCGTCGGCGACGTGCGTCTGCCGGACGAACCGGACGAGGAATCGCAGGACGGCCCCCGGGTGACGTGACCCGCCGCCCGGGCGCCGGGGGCCCGCCCCGGCGGCCGCCGCCGCAACTCTCAGGAGGTGTGTCGCCGTGGACGACAAGGACCACGCGGACGGTGCCCCTCTCACGGCGCGTGAACACGCCGCGCTCGCGGAGATCGAGGAGGCGTTGCGGCAGGACGACGACCCCATGCGGCCACCCCGCCCGTCCGGCGGGCGCCGGCTGCCCCTCCTGGTCGTGCTGCTGCTGATGTGCTCGGTGGCCGTCGCGGTGATCGGCATCCGCACCTCGAACGCCGCGCTGCTCTGGTGCTTCGCGGTGCTGTGGCCGCTCACCGCCGTGCAGACCGTGAGACTGCTGGCGAGGTGGATCAGGACCTCGGGCCCCTTCACGCCGTGGTTCTGACCGCGACACCGGCTCCGCGGTTCCGACCACGACACCGGGTCCCTGGTTCCGACCGCGGCACCACCTCCGCCCTTCCGACCGCGACACCGGCGGCGGCAAGCACCACTCGTAGCGCCGAGCGGGTGCCCGCCCGCACACCTCACGACGCCCTCGCACCCGTACCGCGCGGGCGCCGTGGCGTGTCCGCCCCGGGTGAGCCGCGTCTCACCCGCACGACTGCGCTTGTCTATGCAACGAGTTGCATAGAAAGCTGTGCGGTATGGCGCTCGAACACGCGATCCTCGTCTCCCTGCTGGAGAAGCCGGGTTCCGGCTATGAGCTGGCCCGGCGCTTCGAGCGGTCCATCGGCCACTTCTGGACCGCCACGCACCAGCAGATCTACCGCGTGCTCAAGCGCATGGAGAGCGAGGGCGTCCTCTCCGTCCGCGAAGTGCCGCAGCAGGGGCGGCCGGACAAGAAGGAGTACTCCGTCGCCGCCCCCGGCCGCACCGCCCTCTCCCGATGGCTGCACGAGCCGATCGAGCCGGAGAGCCTGCGCCACGACCTCGCGGTGAAGATCCGCGGCGCCGCCTTCGACGACCCGGCGGCGCTCGTCGACGAGGTGGAGCGGCACCACCGGGCGCACGGCGACCGACTGGCGCGCTATCTCGCCGGGGAGCACCGCGACTTCACCGGTCCCGACGCCCCCGCGCCGCTCGACGCGGGTCAGCAGTTGCAGCACGTCGTCCTGCGCGGCGGCATCGCGTACGAGCGGATGACGATCGCCTGGCTGGACGACGTCCTGGCCACGCTCCACACCCTGGCCGCGACGGCCGGTGCCCCGGACGGCCCGCACGGCGGCCGCCCGGAGCCGTCGCCCTGAGCCACCCCTCGCTCTCACCTCCTGTACGGCAACCCTCGATCCCCGTTCCCCGGAAGGCGGACCCCCGTGACCACCCCCTTGCTCTTCAACCCGCGCACCTACGACCCGGCGCACTTCGACCCCGAGACGCGCAGGCTGCTGCGCGCCACCGTCGACTGGTTCGAGGAGCGCGGCAAGCGCCGACTGATCGAGGACTACCGCACCCGTGCGTGGCTCGGTGACTTCCTCGCCTTCGCCGCCAAGGAGCGCCTGTTCGCCACGTTCCTCACGCCGGCCTCCGCGGCCACGGACGAGGAGCAGCGCTGGGACACCGCCCGGATCGCCGCCCTGAACGAGATCCTCGGGTTCTACGGCCTCGACTACTGGTACGCGTGGCAGGTGACCATCCTCGGTCTCGGCCCGGTCTGGCAGAGCGGCAACGGGGAGGCCCGCACGCGGGCCGCGGACCTCCTCAACCAGGGCGAGGTCTTCGCGTTCGGCCTGTCGGAGAAGGCCCACGGCGCCGACATCTACTCCACGGACATGCTCCTGGAACCGGTCGCCGACGGCGGGTTCCGCGCCACCGGCTCCAAGTACTACATCGGCAACGGCAACGCCGCGGGCCTGGTCTCCGTGTTCGGCCGCCGCACCGACGTCGAGGGCCCGGACGGCTACGTCTTCTTCGCCGCCGACAGCCGCCACCCGGCGTACCACCTGGTGCAGAACGTCGTCGACTCCTCGAAGTTCGTCAGCGAGTTCCGCCTGGAGGACTACCCGGTCGCCCCCGAGGACGTCCTGCACACCGGCCGCGCAGCCTTCGACGCGGCCCTGAACACCGTCAACGTCGGCAAGTTCAACCTCTGCACCGCCTCGATCGGCATCTGCGAGCACGCGATGTACGAGGCCGTCACCCACGCGAGCAACCGCATCCTCTACGGCCGTCCCGTCACCGTCTTCCCGCATGTGCGGCGGGAGTTGGCGGAGGCGTACGTCCGTCTCGTCGGAATGAAGCTGTTCAGCGACCGTGCCGTCGACTACTTCCGTTCGGCCGGTCCCGAGGACCGTCGCTACCTCCTCTTCAACCCGATGACGAAGATGAAGGTGACCACGGAGGGCGAGAAGGTCATCGACCTGATGTGGGACGTCATCGCCGCCAAGGGCTTCGAGAAGGACAACTACTTCTCCCAGGCGGCGATCGAGATCCGGGGCCTGCCCAAGCTGGAGGGCACGGTCCACGTCAACCTCGCGCTGATCCTCAAGTTCATGCGCAACCACCTGCTGGACCCGATCGACGCGCCCGCCGTGCCGACCCGGCTCGACGCGGCCGACGACGACTTCCTCTTCCGGCAGGGACCGGCCCGCGGCCTGGGTTCCGTCCGCTTCCACGACTGGCGCGCCGCCTACGACGCCTACGCCGAGGTCCCGAACGTCGCCCGTTTCCGTGAACAGGCCGACGCCCTCTGCGAGTTCGTCACCACGACGGCCCCCGACGAGACGCAGAGCCGCGACCTCGACTTCCTGCTCTCCGTGGGGCAGTTGTTCGCGCTGGTGGTGCACGGGCAGCTGATCCTGGAGCAGGCGAAGCTGACGGACCTCGACGAGTCCGTGCTGGACGAGCTGTTCTCGGTACTGGTGCGTGACTTCTCCGGGCACTGCGTCGAACTGCACGGCAAGGACTCGGCCACCGAGCCGCAGCAGGCCTGGGCGCTCGGCGCGATCCGGCGTCCCGTCGTGGACGAGGCGCGTTCGGCCCTGATCTGGCAGCAGGTCGAGGCGCTGTCCGGAGCGTACGAGATGTCCCTGTAGCGGCGGCGACACACGGCCGTGCGCTGCGGCGGGGGCCGGGCCCCCGCCGTGGGCCGGTCGCGGGGGGCGGGGGGGGGGGGGCCGGCCCCCCGCGGGGGGCGGGGGGCCGGGGGGGCCGTGGGACGGCCCGCCCGGCAGGTGATCGGCGTCCTCGTCAGGGTGCGCAGACGAAGGCCGCGGCGTCGTCCGGGTCGCCGGTCCGGTAGCGGGGCCACCGCGGGTACGGGCACAGGGGACGTGTGCGGTGGTGGAGCGCGTCCGACACGACCGGGTTCACGGGCGCCCGTCCCCGCTCGGTCCAGTCTTCGAGCGCGGTCAGCGAGTCCCAGGCGGCCGCGAACGCCGGCGTGCCGAAGTTGGCGTGGTTCGCGCCGGGCACGACGTAGTACCGCAGGAACGCGCCGGTCGCCTTGGGGCCCAGGAGGCCGCGTACGCGCTCGTAGTAGTCGCTCGTGGAGCGCGGGGAGACGAGTTCGTCCGCCGCGCCGTGGAGCAGGATCAGTCTGCCGCCCGCGCGGGCGAACGGGCGGAGGTCCGCGTCGTTGCGGTCCTCGACCGTGGACAGCCGGCTGATCCGGTCGAGCCACGCGCCGGGATGCCGGGGATCCACGTCGAGGGCGCTGTGGTGCGGGTCCCTGGTCAGGAAGTACTTGACCCACTGGTCCCAGTACTGGAACCCGTAGCCGCTGGTCACCGGCATGGGGTCGGCCGGGGCCGTGGTGCCGAAGCCGAGGAACGGGGTCCTCATGTCCGCCCCCGAGAGGAACGGGAAGCCCGGGTACCCGGTCTCGCCGCTGGCGATCCGGTACGGCCACCTGAACGGTGAGGACATGGCGACGACGGCGCCGATCTGCGGATCCGACAGACAGCCGGGACCGTTGTCGGCGCCACCGGGGCAGCGCAGGACACGCGGATCGAAGTGACAGCCGGCGGGGTTCGAGACGACGCCGTCGGCGACGCCGTCCTGAGAGTCGCACGCGGCGATGACGCTGCCGTAGAGGAGTGTCTGCTTCTCCGGTCCGGGGAAGGCGCCCGGGCGGGACAGCACCTGCGCCAGATACCCCAGGTCCAGGCCCTCGCTGAGGTTGTTCCAGGCAGGGAAGGCCGAGATGACGCCGTCGAACGCCCGCGGCCAGCGCTGGGCGACGACCAGACCCTCCCGCCCGCCTGTCGAGCCGCCCGAGAAGTAGACCTCGGCCGGGTTCGTCCCGTAGGCGTGCCGGATGAGGAACAGGCTCGCGTCACGCGTCTTCTTGAGCGCGTCGCCGGCGGCGAAGTTGTCCAGGGCCTCGTCGTTCACACCGAACGAACCGTCCAGTGACGGAGGCGCCGCCGGGCTCTGCCGGTGCCCCGAGTCACTGGCGAAGGTGGCGTAGCGCCGGGCCAGCGGCACCGGCCGGTCCGTGGGACCGAACGGCACGTTCTCCGCCAGGTCGGGAATGGTGCCGTTGAAGCCGCCGCCGCCGAACATCATCGCCTTGCGGTTCCAGTCGTACGGCAGGTCCGCGCGCATCCTGATGTCGGGCGCGGCGGGATCGACGGGAAACAGGGCGGCGTCGACCTGGCAGTACGTGATGCTCTCGGCGCCGATCAGGCTGGTCGTGACCGAGGCCGACTCGACGCGGCCGCCGGTCGTCGGCAGGCTCATGGCCGACGCCGGGATGGACATGCCGGCCAGGCCGGCGCACTCCGGCACGGTCGCGGAGTGGCCGGCCCGGGGCGCGGTGGTCGCCGCCACGGGTCCGGCCCCGAGGACGGGGAGCGCGCCCGCCAGCAGGAGCAGGGCGCCCGGCGCGATCAACCGGCGCATGCTCGCGCTCCGTACGGGTTTCGCGTTCACGAACGGCTCCTTCCGGCGGCTCCTGTGGCGTGTCATCGGTAGAGGTGGGTGCCGGGGACGGCGTCCGGAGCGGCTCGGACCTCGGCGGTGTTCGTCTCGGGCAGGAACCACGCGCTGACGGTCGTGATCAGCCCCATGGCCATGATGTAGCCGGCGACCGGCAGGGTGCTCCCGGTCTTCGCGATGAGTGCCGTCATGAGGAAGGGCGTGCTGCCGCTGACCGCGATCGCGGACAGTTGGTAGGCCAGCGAAGCGCCCGAGTAGCGCACGCCGGGCGGGAAGAGCTCGCCGAGGAAGCTCGCGATGGGGCCGTAGGTGAGGCACTGGAACAGGAAACCCACCGTGACCGCGACGAAGATCAGCGGCAGCGACGCGGTGTCGATGAGCCCGAAGTAAGGGAAGGCCCAGACCGCGACTCCCAGGCCGCCGATCAGGATCAGGGGCCGCCGGCCCAGTCTGTCCGAGAGGTGGCCGGACCAGGGGAGGACGACGAGCATGGCCACGGAGCTGGTCAGGACGACCGCGAGCAGCGGGTTGCGCGCGATGCCGAGCGTATGGGTGCCGTAGCTGAGGAGTCCGGAGATGCTCACGTAGAAGAGGCTGTTGGTGGCCGAGAGGAGACCGCAGCCGAGCAGGATCGTCTTCCATCTGTCGCGCACGACCTGGGCCAGCGGGGCGCGGGCCGCCGCGTTCTCCGGCTGGGCCGCCTCGCGCTGGAGCTCGCGGAACTCCGGTGTGTCCTCCACCTTGGTCTGGATATAGAGAACCACCACGAACATCACGACGCTGACCAGGAAGGGTATGCGCCAGCCCCAACTGAGGAAGGCGTCGTCCGGCATCAGACCGCTGGCGGCCACGAAGATCAGGTTCGAGACGATCACGGCGACGGGGACGCTGGTCTGGCCGAACGTCCCGGCGAAGCCCCGGCGTTTGGGACCGGCGGACTCGGTGAGCAGGAGCATGATGCCGCCCCACTGACCACCGGCCGCGAGCCCCTGCACGAAGCGGAGGACGACCAGCAGGGTCGGGGCCAGCGTTCCGGCGGTCGACGCGCTGGGGAGGCAGCCGATCAGGAACGTGGCGGCGCCCATGACGGCCAGGCAGGTGACGACGACCGGCTTGCGTCCGTGGATGTCACCTAGGTGCCCGGCCAGCACCCCGCCGATGGGACGCGCCACGAAGCCCGCCCAGAAGGTGCTGAAGGCGAGGAGCGTTCCGGTCAGGGCCGAGGAGTGGGGGAAGAACACATGGGGGAACACCAGCGCGGCCGCGGTGCCGTAGAGGAAGAAGTCGTACCACTCCAGGGAGCTGGCGATGAGCCCGGCGGCCAGCAGCCTGCGGGAGGCTCGGCGCCGGGTCTGGGGCTGGGGCGTACCGGCGCTGGGGAGGCTGCCGGACTGCCCTTCGGGTTGGGTGAGCGGAGTTGCCATGGGTGCCGCCTTCGTCCATAGCGGTGGCAGGGGATCGCGGTTACATTAGGGCGCCGTTGCGCTGTGGTTGAGGTGTGCTTCACCCACACCTGCTGCCGATTCGGTGGGTCTTTTTTCCACCTCGTCCCGAGGAGGATGGCTCTGTGGTCAGCGACCCCGGTGGCGGAGCAGGGTGGTGTTCGCTCGCGCGTCGCCAGCGCGAACTGGCGTCGTTGTACGAGACGGCCAAGTCGCTGACGGCGCTGGGCGAGCTCGACGAGGTCCTCCAGTCGATCGTCCGGCACGCGCACGATCTGATCCGTACCGACTTCACCTATCTCTCGCTGGTCGGCCCCGACGGCCGGCTGTCCGTCAGGGCGTCGCGGGGAACGGTGTCCGCCGCCTTCCTAGCGGCGTGCATACCCGCGGATGTGGGGCTGGGCGGCAAGGTGCTGGCCTCGTCGAGTCCGCACTGGGTGAGCCGCTACGCGGGCGCGACCCTCATCGAGCACGATCCGGACTTCGACCGTCTGGTCACCGCCGAAGGGCTCGTCGCGCTCCTCGGCGTACCGCTGGTCGTCCGGGGACGGGCGGTGGGCGCCCTGTTCGCCGCGGACCGGTCCGAACGGGCCTTCCACGCCGACGAGATCGCGCTGCTGCGCGCGTTCGCCGACCACGCCGCGGTCGCCCTCGACAACGCCCGTCTCTACGAGGCGAGTCGAAGCGCCCTGAACGAACTGCGGATCGCCTACGGAAAGATCGAGGAGCACATGGCCGTCGTGGAACGGGTCCAGGCGCTCCACGAGGCCCTGACCGGCGTGGTGCTCAGGGGCGGGACACCGGACGACGTCACACAGCTCCTCGCCGACCAACTGGGCGGAAGCGTCAGCCTCCTGGACCGGTCCGGCGAGGCCCTGGTGTGCCGGGAGTCGGTGTCACGTCCGTGCCGGACCTCCCCCGACTCCGGCCTTGCCGACGCCGTCGAGAGGGCGCGCCGCTCGGGCCGCTGCACGACCTCGGTGGACGCGGCCGGGGTCGTCCGCAGTGTCGCGTCGCTCCAGGCGGGCGACAGCTATCTCGGCGCGCTGGTGTGGAGCCGGGAGGCGGTCGCCGGACACGGCGGGCCGGACGACACGGAGCTGCGCACGCTGGAGCGGGCCACCCACATCCTGGGGCTGCTGATCCTCAAGGAGCGTGCGGTCGCCGAGGCGGGCGAGCGTCTGAGCGGAGAGCTCCTGACCGACCTCATGGTCGGCGGGCCCGGGATCAGCCCGGCCCAGCGCGCCCGCACCCGGGCCCGTGGCATCGTCGCCGACCGCCTGGACCTGGTCCTGGTGGCGGACTCGGCAACGTTGTCATCGACCGAACTCGCCCGCCGGCTGCACGACGTGGCACGGGACCGTTCCGGTCTGGCCGGCGAGCATCTGGGCAGGGCCACGATGATCCTGCCGAGCACCGACGACGACCGTACGGTCGAGGAGGTCCACCGTCGGCTGCGCCGCGCCCTCGGCGGTCCGGTCGCCGTCGTCGGGGAACGGGTGGTCCATCACGACTGGTCGCGCGCCTTCTCCCTGGCCGGCCGCTGCGCCGCCGTGATGCGGGCGATCGGGCACACCGACCTGGGCGCCATGACGGGCCGGTACGCCCTGTACGCCCTGATCTTCGACACCGAACGGGCCGGTGAACTCGACCGGTTCATCACCGACTCCATCGGCCCGCTGCTCGACTACGACCGGCGGCGGGGCACCGATCTCGTGGACACCCTCAGCGCCTACTACGTCCACCGCGCCAACGTGGCGGCGACCGCGCGGGCGTTGTACGTGCACGTGAACACGCTCCTCAAGCGGCTGGACCGCGCCGACAGCGTCCTCGGCGTCGACTGGCGCCGCGAGAACGACCTGGAACTCCGGCTCGGCCTGCGGCTGCACCAGCTCAGGGCGATCGCGACCGCGTAGGCTTCGTCGGGCACGGACACGACGGGGGCTGAGCACATGACGTACGAGGAATCCGAGGGAACGCGGCGCTGGACTTCGGTCCTCGACGCGGTCGTGGTGTACGCGCAGGGCGCCCTGTGCAGCCGGGTCGCCCGGGGAACCGTACCGCCGGACGGCAGGGTGCGGGTGGCGGGTCTGCCCCGGTCGATGGACCCGGACTCGCTGCGCGCCAAGGCCGTCGGCGGCGAAGGCGTCCGGGTCACCGAGGTACGGGTGGAGGTGGACGCCGAACCGTCCGCCGACGGCTCGGCCGACGCCCTGCGGCGCGAGATGGAGCGGTTGCGGGATGTCTCCGCCGCCGCCCAGGCCCGCCGTGACCGGCACGAGGCCCTCATCGCCGAGGTGGCGGCCCTGCGTCCGGTTCCGCCGGCCCGCAGGAGGGACGACCCGCACCGCACCACCCCGGTCGACGCGTGGCTGCGCCTCGCGGACTTCGTCGACGAGCGGCTCACGAACCTGCACGCGCGCCTCGTCGAGCTGGAGGAGGAACTGCGCCTCGCCGAGCACGCGTTCGCGATCGCCCTGGACCGCTGGAGTCACGCCTCCACCGACGCGCGGCACACGAAGGTCGACACCACGGTCTGCGCGGTCCTGACCCTGGAGGGATCCGGGGACGTCGAACTGGAGCTGGAGTACGGGGTGCCGGGGGCCGTCTGGGTGCCCGCGTACCGTCTGAGCCACCGTCAGGGCGACGACTCCGGCACCCTGGTCCTGCGCGCCTCGGTCGCCCAGCGCACCGGGGAGGACTGGACCGGGGTCCGCGTCGCCCTGGCCACCGCGGATCTGCGCCGCCGCACCGACCTGCCCCGGCTGCGTTCCCTGCGGGTCGGACGGCGGCAGAGCGCCCCGGCGCCCTCGGGCTGGCGCGAGCCGCCGCAGGGGCTCGCCGACCTGTTCGCCGGGTACGACGGCGCCGGCCCCCACCCGGCCGTGACCGGCAGGCCGGCGGCCGGGGGTGCCGTGGCCGCCGGACCCGTGGCCGCGGCCTCCGCAGGACCCGTCCCACCGCCGCCGCAGGCACCCGCCATGTACGGCATGCCGCTCGCGGCGCCCATGGCACCGCCCCCGGCGCCCGGTGCCGCGGCGGGCCCCTTCGGGGGCGCCCTGCCCGACACCCAGCAGCCCGTGGGTGCGGGCCCCGGCGGCGCGCCCTCGGCCCGCTCCCGGCGTGCCGGGGCGCCCGCCGCCCTGGCGCCCTCGGCCCCCGGCCGGTCCGCCCCGCCGCCCCCGCAGCCGCCCGCCGCGCCGGTCGCGGCCGGTCCGCCGCTCCCGAGCGACACCGAGCTCGACTACGCGGCCCTCGTCCTGTCCGGACCCGACACGCGCACGGACAGCCGGGGCAGGCTGTTCCCGCACACGCCCTTCGACCCCGTCGCGGTCGAATACCGCAGGCGCGCCGAGACGGTGTCGTCGCTGCCCCTGCCCGGACACGCCGTACGGCCGCGCGAGTCGGCCGGCTCCTTCGACCACCGCTTCGACGCCGCCGCCCGCACCGACATCCCCTCGGACGGAACCTGGCACACGGTCACGGTGACCGAGATCCCGGTCGGACTGCGCACCGAGTACCTGTGCGTCCCGGCGGTGGAGCAGACGACGTACGCCACCCTGGTCCTCTCCAACGCCACCGACCAGGCGCTGCTCGCCGGTCCCGTGGAGGTCACCGTCGACGACGAGTTCCTGCTGACCGCCGCGTTGCCCACCCTCGCCCCCGGCGGTGTCCGCCGGATGGGCCTCGGGCCTGCCGAGGGCATCCAGGTGACCCGGCGGACGAACCTGCGCGAGTCGACCTCCGGCCTGCGCGGCAGCACCACCGTGCTCGACCATCAGGTGCACGTCGAACTGGCCAACCGCCTCGCGCGGCCCGTCACCGTCGAGGTCCAGGAACAGGTACCGGTGACCTCCCACGCGGACGTCCGGATCGAGGAGCGGGCCGACTGGACGACACCCGGGCAGGACACCGGGCCCGACAGCCTCGCGCCGGGCACCCGCGTCTGGCGGGTGGACCTGCCCGCCGGTGGCACCACCGCCCTCGACGGCGGCTACGAGATCCGTGTCCCGGCCGCCAAGGCCATCGTCGGCGGCAACCGCAGGAGCTGACCCACCATGCCCACGCACCCCCAGCCGATCCCACTGCCGGTCACCGCCGTCGTCTGTCTGGAGGACCGCGCCCAGATCGAGCGCACCGCCGACCTCGAACTGAGCGCCGGAGTGCAGCAGTTGCGCCTCGGACCGGTCAGCGCGCTCGCGGTCGACCGCACCCTGCACGCCGAACTGACCGGCGACCACCCGGCGACCGTCCTCGACGTGCGGATCGTCCGCGCCTGGACACCGCACGGGCCGCTGCCCGCGAGCGACGACTCCGCCCTGCGGCTGCGCCTGCACGAGCTCGAGGGCGAGCAACTCGCCCTGGGCAGGCGCCGCGACCGGCTGCGCGCCCGTCTCGAGGCCCTCGGCCGCCTCGCCACCGACCTGCTCCGTGACATCGCCGAGGGAGCGGGGTCCGGAGAGACGGACGAGGGCCGCTGGACCCGCGAACTGGACCGCGTCGACGGCGAACGCGACCGCCACGGCGAGGAACTGCGCGCCGTGGAGGCCGAGTCGGAGGCCGTCTCCACCGAGATCGCGGACACCTACAGGGCACTCGAACTCGCCGAGGAACAGCCCGCCGAACTGCTCGGGCACGTCGAGCTGACCGTGGAGGCCGCCCAGGCCGGTCCGGCGCGGCTGCGTCTGAGCCATCTCACCCCGTGCGCGCTGTGGCGCCCGGCGTACCGGGCCGTGCTCGACGGGGACTCGCTGACCCTGGAGACCGACGCGATGGTCTGGCAGCGCACCGGCGAGGACTGGTCGGACGTGCGCCTGACGCTCTCGACGGCCCGGTCGGCGCGGGCCGGCGAACCGCCGCGGCTCACCGAGGACCGGCTCACGCTCACGGATCGCACCGCCGCCGAACGCCGCACGGTGGACGTGGAGTTGCGGGAGGAGGAGATCGCGGAGATCGGCCCCGCTCCCGTCCTCGGACTGCCGGGGGTGGACGACGGCGGTCAGGCCCGTGTGCTGCACTCCCCCGTGCCCGTCTCGGTGCCCACGGACGGCCGCGCGCACCGAGTCCCGCTCTCCGCCGTCACCTGTGCCGCGCGCAGCGAGTACGCCTCGTCGCCGGAGCTCTCGCCGCTGGTCACACGGGTCGTACGGTTCGACAACGCGTCCGGTCACGCCCTGCTGGCCGGGCCCGTGGACCTCGTCCGCGACAGCGGGTTCACGGGCCGGGGCACGCTGGGCTTCACCGCCCCGGGCGCTCCCGTCGAGCTCGCCTTCGGCAGCCACGACGACTACCGGGTGGTCCGTCGGTCCGAGGAGACCAGGGACACCACCTCGTTGACCCAGCGGACCGTCGTCACCCGCACGGTCCGGCTCCATCTGTCGCGCTTCTCCGCCCCCGGGGAACAGGGCGAACAGGTCGTCTCGCTGCGGGAGCGGATCCCGGTCTCCGAGGTCTCGGCCGTGGAGGTACGGCTGCGCAAGGAGGCGTGCGCGCCGGAGCCCGACGAGGTCGACGCCGACGGCATCGCCCGCTGGGACGTGCGCCTGGCACCGGGCGGGCGCCGCACGGTGACCCTGGTCTACGAGGTCTCCGCGAGCGGGAAGGTCACCGGCCTCTGACGGGCCGCGTCGGGTCGCACCGGCAGCACGAGGCCGCCCCCATGGATCACGGAGGCGGCCTCCTGCCGTTCCCTGCTGTTCGTTCCCTTCGGTGCCGGGTGCCGGCTAGTTGACGTTGATCTTGAAGGTGCTGGTCGTGTTGCGGATGTCCTGGGCGTTGCCGCTCATCCGCAGGTTGTGGAAGGTGGCCTCACCGACGGCGGGACCCTGGCCGGGCTCGGGCAGCTCGTTGGCCCAGATGCCGAATCCGGACTTGGCGTCGAAGGCGTCTCCGCTCTTCTTGGAGTTGGTGATGGAGATGTCGGTGAAGATGGTGTCCTTCACCGGGAACTGGGGCTGTCCTCCTACGTAGTTGGTCTGGAACATGACGCCTCCGTAGGTGGAGTCGTCGATGTCGACGTCGTTGACGCGGATGCCCTGGAAGACCTTCGAGGCGGAGAACGCCCAGATGGCGGGGAAGACCTGGGAGCCCCAGAAGTGGCCGCCCGTTCTGTCCAGGGAGACGTTCTCTATGGTCGTCGGATCGGTGCCGAAGCCGTTCATCGGGTAGCCGAAGTCCAGCGAGGAGATCGTGATGCCCGAGTAGACCAGGGTGTCGGCGACGCGGATGTTGCGGAAGGTGTTGTTGTAGCCGCCGTAGACGGCGATGCCGGCCGCGCGCCAGGTCAGGGTCGAGGTGAGGTTCTCGTAGAGGTTGTTCTTCTCGTCGGCGCCTCCGGCGTCGATGGCGGAGAACAGGGCGAAGCTGTCGTCGCCGGTGGCGCGGGCCTCGTTGTTGGTCACGTGGTTGTCCGTGGAGCCGTTCGTCATGTTGATGCCGTCGGCGAACGTGTCACGGATGCGGGAGTTCTCGATGGTCATGCTGTCGGTGTTGGCGCCCCAGTAGAGGCACACCATGTGCTCGGCCCAGATGTTGTCGATGGTGATGTTGGCGACGCCCGCGAAGTCGAAGACCTTGCCCGGGCCGTCGATGCGGGACGTGTAGTTGCCGAAGTAGGCGAAGCCGGCGAACGTCGAGCCGTTGGCCGTGGAGTCGGCGCGGAAGCCGATGTCGGTGTTCTCCTGCGAGGAGGGGGCGTGGAAGCGGGTGAACCACGGTCCCGCTCCGACGATCTTGATGGCCTTGCCGTAGACCTGGAACTTGCTGGAGGTGTCGTAGTCACCGGCGGGCAGATAGACACCGACGAGCTTGCCGGTGGTGTCCATCCGGACCTTGTCGAGGGCGTTCTGCACGTCCTGCTGGGTGAAGCCTGCCGGGACGGTGTAGGCCGCCGGGTCGGGGTTCGGGGCCGCCGTCGCCTGCTCGGTGTTGATGAAGTCGATGGCGTACGTGGAGGTGTTGGCCGCGTCCTTCTGGAGCCGGATCTTGGATCCGGCCGGAACGGTCTTGCCGAGCAGCAGGTTCGCCTCGTCGTAGATGTGGCGCGGGGCCCCGGATCCCGGCGAGTTGCCGGGCGCGGTCTCGTCGCCGTACAGCCAGGCGTACTTCGAGGTGAGGTCGATCGCCTTGAGGAACTGGCCGTCCACGTAGACGTCGAGGGTGGTGTTGGTTCCGTCGGGGATGGAGAAGCGGGTGACCAGGGTGTCGGTGTCGGCGCGGGTGGTCCATTCGACGTACTGGCCGGTGGCGTTGAGGGTCACTGCCTTGCGGCCGCTGGCCTCGCCCGCGGTGTCGCCGATGGTGCGGTTGGGTCCGACGACCTTGGCTCCGCCCCCGAGCGTGCCGTCCTCGGCCTCGTACATGTCGTAGGGCATGTCGGCGCCTCGGCCGACGAACAGGGGTTGGGTGGTGGTGTTGTTGTCGCGCTTGACCGGCAGTTCGTTGTCGTCGGGGGCGATGACGGTCTTGACGGTGTACTTGCCGTTGACCGCGGTCCATGAGCCGAGGCCGACGGGTGCGGTGGTCTGGCCGGACGCGATGGTGCCGCTGTAGGAGCCGGTGAGCGTCTTGACGGTGGCGCCGTTCGCGTCCTGGATCGTGAGGGTGACGCTGTGGGAGCCGGAGGCCGAAGCCACGGAGCCCTGGTTCTTGACGGCGACGGAGAAGCTGACGTTGTCGCCCGCGGAGGCGCTGGACGGGGTCCAGGAGACGGGGGCGGCGATCAGGTCGGAGCTGGCGACGGGCTTGACGACCAGGGCGTCGGAGCGGGTGAAGGTGTTGTTGCCCTCGTTCTGCTCGATCACCTTGTTCGACGGGTCCACCTCGGCGCCGAGGGAGTAACTGCCCGCGTCCCGGGTGCCGATGCTCGCGGTGACCGTCGTGGACTGGCCGGCCGCGAGGGCGGGGACGTCGGCCGTGGCCGCCTTGGTGCCGCCGAGCGTGAAGTTCAGGTCGGTGGCCTTGGCCGCCTTGGTTCCGCTGTTGGTGACGGTCGCGGTGAGGCTGATCGCGTCCGACTCGACCGGCGCCGCGGGGGTGTTGGTGATGCCGGTGACCTTGAGGTCGGGGTTGGCGGCCGGTGTGCCGATCACCTGGAACTCGGCGACCTGTCCGCCGGGGGCACCGGAGTTGGACGTGAACTTGAGCTGGATGTCGGCGGCGGCGCCGGTGACCGGGATGGTCACGGTGTTCCCGGTCGACGGGTTGAACGTGTAGTCCTTCGCCGCGACGAGACTGGTGAAGGCCGTCGCGTCCTGGTCACGGCCGAGCACCTGGATGTTCTGGGTGCGGGTCGCCCAGGCGGGGTCCGGGTTGAGCTTGACGACGACCTGGCTGAGGTCGGCGTTCGCGCCCAGCTTGGTGGTGAGGGTGGCCGGGTAGGCGCCGCCCCCGCTCTCCCAATAGGTGCCGATCTGGCCGTCGTTGGCGTTGGCGGCCACATAGGTGAAGGTGTACGAGGACGCCTCGATGGGCTTGCCCTGGGCGAGGTCGGATCCGGTGCCCGAACCGGCCCTGGTGACACTGTTGCTCGCCGTCGACGTGTTCCCCGCGGCGTCCTTCGCCTTCACGTAGTAGGTGACGGTGGCCGCCGCCGACGGGGTGTCGGTGTACGTCGTGACGTCACCCGCGACGGACTTGAGGAGCTGGTCGTTGGCGTAGACGTCGTACCCGGTGACCTTGACGTTGTCGCTGGAGGCCTGCCAGGTGAGCTTCACGTCGCTGCCGGACTGCGTGTAGGCGAGGTTTCCGGGCGCGGTCGGGGCCTGGGTGTCGCCGCCCGATCCCTGCCGGGTGACGCTGTTGCTGTTGGCGGACACGTTGCCCGCGGCGTCCTTGGCCCGCACGAAGTACGTGATGTCGGTACCGGCCGGCTGGGTGTCGGTGTACGTCAGCACGTTCCCGGCGACGCTCGCGCGCAGCTGCCCGTTGGCGTAGACGTCGTAGCCGGTGACGGCCGTGTCGTCGCTCGCCGCGCTCCAGGTCAGTTTGATCTGGCCGGTGGCCGGCTCGGTGAGGGCCAGGTTCGCCGGCGCGGTCGGTGCCTGGGTGTCGCCGGTGGCCGGTCCGTAGACCTCCAGTTCGGAGGCCTGACCGGCGGGCCAGCCGGTGTTGGCGGTGAACAGCACCCGCACGTACCGCGTCGTGACCGTGTCGAGGCTGATGGTCGCGGACTGGTCGTCGGAGCTGTCGAAGGTGTACGCCTTCGAGGCCGTCAGGTCGGTGAAGTTCTGGTTGTCCGTCGAACCCTGGACCTTGAAGGTCTGGCTGCGGCTCGGCCAGCCGCTCGGCAGCCTCAGCGCCACCTGGTTGATCTTGACCGACGATCCGAGGTCGACCTGGAGCCACTGCGGGAAGGCGTTGTTGGTGCTCTCCCAGTACGTGCTGCGGTTGCCGTCTCCGGCGTTGGCGGCGCCGTACACGTCGGCGTGCCCGCTCTCCGTGAAGGGCTTGCCCTGGGCGAGGTTGGGGGTCGAGGCGGCAGCCGTGAGGACCTGCATCTCGGCGAGCTGTCCCGTGGAGGCGACGGAGTTGGCGCTGAAGTCGGCCCGGACGTACCGGGCGAGGGTCGCGGGGAAGGAGACCTTCACGGTGTTGCCGTTGCCGGGGCCGAAGACGTACTGGGCCCGCGACTTGAGCGTGGCGAAGCTCTTTCCGTCGGCGCTGCCCTGGAGGGCCAGCGTCTGCTTGCGGGTCTGCCACTGCGCGGGCAGCCGCAGCACGACCTCACGGACACGCTCGGTGCGCCCGAGGTCGGTCTGCACCCACTGGGCCGACTTGTTCCCGGCCTGCCAGTAGGTGTCGGCGTCACCGTCGGTGACCTTGGAGGCGGTGTGGGCGCCGCGGGCGCTGCCGGCCCTGGTGGCGGCGTCCGCGGCGGCGTCGGGTCCGCCGGCCGCCTGGGCACCGACGGCGGGCAGGCCCAGAACCATGACGATGGAGGCGAGCGCGGCGGTCGCTGCGCGGTGTCTCCAGGATCTCGGCTGGTATGGAGTCATGCGGGGTTCACTCCCTGCGGAGGTTCGCGCGCCGGAGGGGCGGCGGGGTCGGCTCGTTCCTGTGCAGAGCGGTGGCGCGGTATGACCGAACGGCAAGGGCTGCCTGTGCAGGTCGGCGACATCACCGACAGCGGCCCATGCGCAGCTTCTTGCATTGTTTCATCGCAATATTGCAGAGCGGTGCGAGCGCGTCTACGGTCAGGACGCGACAAGTTTCACCATCAACTCCCGTGCGGCGACGGCGAGTACGGGATTCACACGACTCGCGACCGAACGGCACCACCGATGCAGGCACCACACGCCCCTGGCTCACCGCACGCCGATGGAAGCCTTGCGTCCACCCCGGCGCAAGCGAGCGCAAGCGGTGCAAGATTTTGCGTAGGGGTTGCGGCCGCCAAGAGGTCACGGCACGGCGCCGGGAACACCTGGCCGGGCGCCCGGGTGGACAGGTCGCGAGGGAACTGAGGCGGATCCTCGGTCAGTTGACGAAGATCAGTTGACGAAGATCAGTTCTTCCGCCTCCGCGACGATCCTTTCCGGATCGGGTGCGTTCGTCAGGGTGCCGGCGTAGCGGTCCGCTTCCGGGTCTCCGGCCCTGTGGGCGCGCGCGACCGCGTCCCCGACGTCGTAGCGGGTGGTCCTGAGCCGGACGCCGGGGCCCAGCAGCGCCCAGTAGGCGGTGCCCGGATCGCCCGTGTGGTACGGAAGCCCGACGCTTCCGGGGTTCACGCTGCGCAGCCCCGACACCGTGCGGTCGAACTGGAGATGCGAGTGTCCGGTGACCAGGACCCGCGCGTCGATGGCCGCGGACAGCTCGGCGAACCGCTCCGACGGGGTGCCCGGTGTGACCAGTTCGTGGTCGCTGCGCGGTGAACCGTGGCAGAAGTGCACCGGCCCGAGCCCCTCGATCTCCACGACGAGCCCGAACGGAAGGCGGTCGAGGAAGGTGATGGCCTCGGGCGAGTGCCGGTCGACGATCCACGACTGACGCGGGGTGTCGGCGACCCGCGCGGCCGTGCCGATCTGCGCGGCGTAGCGGTCTGCGTTGCCCCGTAGACACAGGGCCCGTTCACCCAGCGCGACGATCCGTTCGTACGTCTCCTGGGGCTCAGGGCCCCAGGTCAGATCACCGCAGAGGACGACGAGGTCGGCCGCCGCGACGTCCGGTTCGGCGAGCACCGCCTCGAAGGCGGGGATGTTGGCGTGGACATCGGAGAGCACCGCGACACCGGCGACGGGCCCGTACCGCCGTGGCGGCCCCTCCCCGCGCGCGGGACCGTGCAGTTCGACGTCGGCCTCGGTCATCGATGCCCTTCCGGGTCCGGTCGGCCGAGCGTCCGGCCGGCACGTCAAGTCAGCTGTGCGCGATGCGGGTTGAGCGGTTCGCGAGCAGGGTTCGAGGGCGCTGCGCCGAGGCTACTTTCCCCGGCCGACGGCATCAAGAAGGGGCCCGCGCGTCGTCCGTTCCTGTCGTCGGCGTGACGTCGAGCGGCGATGGTCGGCCGTGGCGGTCCCCCGGCCGGTGAGGCGGGCCGGCTCGACCGCCCAGCCGGTGGCCGTATCTGTTCGGTGCCCGGTGGCGGCGGAGAGATCCTTCCGGAGGCATATTCGCCGAGGGTGCCCTGATCCTGGCCTTGCGCGGGTCATGCCACGCCCCTTATAACCGTCCGTGCAGGCATCGGTGGGGATGGCCGGAAAGCGGCACCAGCCGCCGGCCAGGGGGATCCTCAGCTCCGCCGGGATCAGACAGCAGCGTACGCAGACCCACGGAGACCCGAGGACATGACCGACAACGCCTTTCGCGATGCCATGACCCGCCTCGCCGTCGACCCGGCGTTCAGGGCCGAACTCGACGGTGACACCGAGGAGGTGGCACGAAGACTGGGCCTGACCTCGGCGCAGGTCGGCGAGCTCCGCGCCCTGCGCGTCGAGGCCGGCGCCACCGGTGGACCGGCCGCGCTCGACCCGCGCCTGTCCAAGTCGTCCCTGTTCTTCGGAGGCGCTGCACACGCGCTGACGCACCACGACGTTCCGCATCTCCCGGCCGACCATGTGTCCGGAGACCATGTGCCTGGCGACCACGTGTCCGGGGACCATGCCTCCGCTGACCATGTAGCCGATGGCCACGCCCCTGACCTGTCCGTTCCCGCTGACGGCCACGAGGGTGTCGGCGGATTCGACGTCTCCGGCACCGGCGCCCGAAGCCTCCTCGGCGGAGGGCTGACCGGGGGGACGCCTGCCGAGACGGGTGGCGGATTCGGTGAATTCGGTGGCTTCGGGGAGTTCGGTACCGGGGGCTCCGACAGCGGAGTGGACGGCGGGTTCGGTGACGGCGGAGCCGGGTCCGGGTTCGGTGGCGGCGGGTTCGGTGACGGCGGGTTCGGCGGACTGGGGCACGGCGGCGTCGACGGAGGGCTCGGGCACGGCGGAGCGGCCGGCGGATTCGGTGACGGCGGAACCGGGTCCGGGTCCGGGTCCGGGTCCGGGTCCGGGTTCGGGTCCGGGTTCGGCGACGGCGGGTTCGGCGGCTTCGGGGGACACGCGGGGGACGGCGGCGGCTTCGGTGGCGAAGGCCACGGAGACGCCGGCCACTTCGGGCACGACGGTATCCACGACCGCGGCGAGGGCGGTGACGGCGGCGGGGACAGCGGCGGCGGCGAGGGGGGCGGCGGGGACAGCGGCGGCGGTGGCGGGGACCAGGAGAACACCGGACGCCGACCCGGCGGCGGCGAAGGCGGCGGTGAGGGCGGCGGCGGAACCGGTGACAGCGGCTCCGGTCACGGCGGCTCCGGCGGCGGGGGCGAAGGCGGCTCCGGCGGGGGCGACGGCGGTGGAGGCGGCGGCGAGGACGGCGGCGGCCACGGTCACGACGGCGGATCAGGCGGAGGCGAAGGCGGCAGCGGCGGCGGCGACCAGGAGAACACCGGGCGGCGCCCCGGCGGCGGCGGTGAACCGGGTGGCGGCGACGACGGCAGCAGCGGCGGCGGCGGCAGCCAGGAGAACACCGGACGCCGGCCCGGCGGCGGTGGAGAACCCGGCGGCGGCGAGGACGGCGGCGGTGGCCGCGCGGGTCTCCTCGGCGGCGCCGAGCATGTGCGCGGCGGTGTGAACACCCCAGGCCTCGACGGCATCTCCACCCACCTCTCCCCCTCCGCGCCCACCACCGGCACCGACAACGGCTTCTCCGGCGGAACGTCTCTCAGCGGCTCCGGCGCGGGCTGATCCGGCGCATGCTCTGCCACGCCTGCCGCGTCCATGTGCGGCGCGACTTCCCGTACTGCCTGCACTGCGGCACGCTTCGCCGCGGCGCGGCACCGACGTCCTACGCCGCACCCCAGTTGCGCGGCCTCGACGACCCCGGCCTGCTCGTCCCGCTCACCGGCCCGGTCACCACACTGGGCCGGGGCACGGACAGCGACGTCGTCCTGGACGACGCCAGCGTGTCGCGCCGCCACGCCCGGATCGTCCGCACGGAGTCGGGCTTCAGGATCGAGGACCTGGACTCGTTCAACGGCACGGCCGTCGCGGGCGTCGACCTGCACGGCGGCGCGGCCCACCTGGCCGACGGCACCGAGCTGTCCGTCGGCGACGTACGCCTCGTGTTCGAGCAGCCCCGCGGGGCCCACATCGGCCAGCGCACCCAGGTCGTCGGCACTCAGTTCACCCAACTCCCCTCAGCGGCAGCGGAGTCGGCGCCCGAGGCGAACGGTCCGCTGACCGTACGTCCCCGCCGCCGCTCCGGCTGGGCGCTCAAGCAGCTGCCCGCCGACCGCGGGGAGGCCCGCTGGGTGCTGAACAACACGCGCACCGGCGTCTATCTGGAACTGGACGAGCGAGAGGTCTTCCTCTGGCACGCCGTCGACGGCGAGAACACCGTACGGGACCTGCTGTTCGCGTACGCCGACCGCTTCGGCGAGCTGGCCCTGCCGCGCATCGAGGCGGCGCTCGCCGCGTTCGCCGACGCGGGCCTGCTGCGCGGCCTGCCCGGCCGCGCCGGGGACACGGAACGCGGGGGCTGGCGCCGGGCCGGGCGGGCCTTGTACCGGGCGCTGCTGAAGCTGGAGATCTCGGTCCCCGGCCTCGACCGGAGTGTCACCCGCCTCTACCAGGCCTTCGGCTGGCGCTTCTTCACCCGCACCGGCGTGGCCCTGGTCTGGCTGTCGGTGGCCGGCGGCCTCGCCGCGTTCTTCGTCGCGCAGGGCCGGCAGCACCTGCTGGACTTCGGCGGGGCCGGCGTCTGGGGCCCGGTGCTCCTGGCCGCCGGATACGTGTCCGCCCTGATCGTCCACGAGTTGACGCACGCGCTGGCCGTGACGTCGTACGGCCGCAAGGTCAGGCGCGGCGGGTTCCTGTTCATGATGGGCATGCCGTTCGCGTTCGTGGACACCAGCGACATGTGGTTCGGCACCCGCTGGTCACGGGTCGTCGTCGCGCTGTCCGGTCCCCTGTCCACGGCGGCGCTGGCCGGCTGGTGCGCGGCCGGAGCGGCGTTCCTGCCCGCCGGAGCGGCCTCGGCCGTCCTCTTCCAATTGGCCTTCGGCCTCTATCTGAACACCCTCTACAACTTCAACCCCCTGATGCCGCTGGACGGTTACCAGGCCCTGACCGACGCCCTGCGCGTGCCGCGGCTGCGCGAGGAGGCGAGCGCGTACTTCCGCAAGGGGCTGTGGCGGGACCTGCGTTCGGGCAGCAGGCCGGGACCGCGGCAGGCGGGGATGGCCGCGTACGGTCTCGCGGTCGTCGTGGGCACGTACGGCTTCCTCGTCCTCGCGCTCATGGCCTGGCGCTCCCGGATCGGCGACGTGCTGGACGGCCGACTGTCCTCTGGGTGGACCACGGTGATCGAGGCGGCCGTGGTCGCCCTGGTGGCGTTCCCCGTGTGGTCCGCGCCGGTGCGGTGGCTGACGCGCCGTGCGCGGCGCCGACGTGACGCGAAGGGAGCGGCGCCCTCGCCCGCGGTGGGGGCGGTCGTGGAGGGAACGGCGTGACACAGGATCCGGAGGGGACCGGCGGCGACTGGGCCGTTCCCGGCTACGAACCCGTCCGCGTCCTCGGCGAGGGGGCGGGCGGACGGGTCGTCCTGGCCCGGCACACCGCGACCGGGGTACCGGTGGCGGTCAAGTACCTCGGTGAACGCCTGCGCGGCGACCGGGAGTTCCTCGTCCGTTTCCGCGCCGAGGCCCGGCTGCTGGGCGGGGTGCGGCACCCGTGCGTGGTGCGGTTGTACGAGTACGTCGAGGCGCGCGGGGGCGCCGCCATCGTGATGGAGGCGGTGAACGGCGTCAGCCTGCGCCAACTGCTGCGCCGGCACGGGGCGACGGGCCCGGAGGCCGCCCTGGTCCTGCTCAAGGGCTCGCTGCTCGGCCTCGGCGCGGCGCACGCGGCCGGGGTCGTCCACCGCGACTACAAGCCGGAGAACGTGCTGGTCCGCGCCGACGGCACCAGTTCGCTCGCCGACTTCGGCATCGCGGTGCGCGCCGGACGCGAGACCGAGGCCGCCGGCACACCCGCCTACATGGCACCCGAGCAGTGGAACGGCGAACCGGCGGGACCGGCGGGCGACGTGTACGCCGCGGCGGCCGTGTTCCACGAGTGCCTCACCGGGCGCCGGCCGTTCACCGGCGACGACGTGAGCGCGCTGCGGTTGCAGCATCTGCGGGCTCCGGTCCCTCTGGAGGGCGTGCCCGACGCGGTGCGGGGACTGCTGCGCGAAGGCCTGGCGAAGGACCCGGCGGACCGGCCGGGCATCGAGGCGTTCCTCACGGAGCTGGAACGCTCCGCCACCGAGGGGTACGGCGCCGGCTGGGAGGAACGGGGCCGCCGCCGACTTGCCGAACTCACCGCGCTGCTGGCCCTGTTGTTCCCGTTCACGGCGACGGCGACGCTCGACGCTCCGGCCCGCGCCCTGACCCTGCTGGAGCGGGTGAAGCGCGGCGGGTGGAAGGCCGCCGTCGGGGCGGCCGCGCTGGCGGTGGTGGCGGGCGGGGCGACGGCCGTGGCGGCCCGCCCGCACGACACGGCGACGACGACGGCGAGTTCGGTTCCGTCGGGGACCGACGCGCCCACGGACGCGGCCTCTTCGTCGTCCGGGTCACCGACCGCCGTCCCGCCCACGGCCGGCAGCTCGCCGTCGGTCACCCCCTCGACCACTCCGGGGATCCCGTCGGCCTCGCCGTCCGTCTCCGTGAGTACGGCGTCGTCCGCTGAGCCGACGCCACCGACGAGCGCGCCCCCGGCCGAGCCGACCGCCGGCACGGTCACGATCACCATCGGTTCCTGGCAGCGGGGGCAGACCCCGGGCACGCTGATCGCCGACGTCGGCGTCGACACCACCGGGACCGGGCCCCTGACCCTCACCGCGGACTACTACGTCGACTCACCCGCGGATCCCTACGGCAACGAGGCCAAGGTGCTGTCCGGCGGTACGCACTACGCGGTGACGTTCGAGGCGGACTTCTCCAACCACCCGTGCCGGGGTTCCTGGATGGTCACGCTCACGAGCACGCCGGCCGCAGCGAACGGACCGCGCACAGCCTCCCTGGACGCACCGCCGTGCTGAACCACGACGCCGGCCGACGAGCGACGACGCGTGCGGACCGGCGCGGGAACGGATCCACATGACGACAACCACCACGGTCGCCGGGCGCCCCCTGTCGGGCTGGACGCGGGACTCCCGCCACGGCACCTGGCACGCGCTGCTCCCGGCCGGGTCCGGCGAGTCCGAGCTCGGCGCGCTGTGCGTCGACCGGGCCCTGCTCGCACCGGAGGGCACACGTGAACGGCTCGCGGCGGCCGTGCTCGCCGTCGCGAGGCTCCGGCTGCCCGGGGTGCTCGGCGCGGTCGACCTGGTCGCCGAAGCGGGCGAGGTGTGGCTGATCACCGCCCGGCCACCGGCCCCCACGCTCACGGACCTGCTCGCCCTCGGCGATCCGGGCCCCGACGCGGGCAGCGCGGCCAGTGTCCTCAACGAGACCGCGCAGACCCTGCTCGCCCTGCACGCGGCCGGCCTCGCCCACGGTGCACTGGCCCCGGAGGCCGTCGTCCTCGCCCCGGACGGCGTCGCCCTGCTCTCCGAGGCCGCGCTGGGCACGGTCCTGGGCGACGCGCCGGACTCCGGGCGCCGCGAGGCCGACCTCGCGGCCTGGGCCGACCTGTCCCGCGCCTTGGCCGAGGCCTGGGCGGTCGCCGGCTCCCCCGCGGCCGCCCTGTTCGCGCGCTGCTCCGCCCTCGCCCGTTCCGAGGGACTCGCGGCGGCCCGGGCCGCGCTGGCCGCCGGACGAGCGGCGCTCCCGGCGGACTTTCTGCGCCATACGGAGCTCCGCGCGGCGGTGGCCGCGGCCGCCGTGGCGGCCACGGAGCCCACCACCGCACCGACGCCGGGTCCCGGGGACGCGGTCCCGCCGGTGGACGACCCCGGGCCTGCCGCCCCGAACGACCGACTCACCCTGCCGAGCCGCACCCGCCCCCACACCAGCACAAGCACAAGCACAGGCACTGGCACTGGCACTGGCACTGGCTCAGGTACGCGCACGGGCACCCGTACCGGTTCGGACGACCAGGCCACCGTCCTCGGCAAGCGCCTTCGTACCCCCGTCGCCCCCTCGGCTGCGCCGACCCCGGGCGGCGAGAGCGACGGCGAGATCGTCCTGCGCTTCGGCCCCGGAATCCCCGCCGAGGACCAGGACGCCCTCCGCGCCCAGTGGCACACCGCACCCGTACTCGCACCCGTGCCACCGGGCGGCCGCCGCCCCCGCCGTCGCAGACGGGGAACCCGGATCGCCACGACCGCCTTCCTCACCGCCGCGGCCGTCCTCCTCTGGCTGCTGCTCCGCCCCTCCCCCGCCCCGACGGTCACGGCCGTCGAGGTCCGGGCGCCCGCGGCACGGTTGCACTGCGGGCAGACCGCCGATCTGGTCGGCGTCATCACCACCGACGGCCGGGGCGGCCCGGTGACGTACCGCTGGCTGCGCAGCGACGGCACCGACTCCGGCGAGCTCGTCCGCACGGCCCGCCGGGGCCAGGACAGGGTCACCGTGCACCTCCGCTGGACGGTCCGCGGTCCCGGCGCCTTCCGGGGGACCGCCCGCCTGCGGATAGCGCAGCGGCACACGCTGCCCGAAGCGGAGGCGACGTTCGACTACTCCTGCTCCTGACACACCCTCTCGACGGGCCCGGTCACCTCCGTTGCCGCCACGTCCGACGGCCGCTACGACGCGCGCGGAACGGCTCCTTCCAGGCGTTGGGCGGGGTGGCTGCTTAGCGTGACCCCATGACCACTGTCCAAGCCCCGCCCGCCCCCGACCAGCGACGGTGGAAGGCGCTCGCCGTCTGTCTGACGGCGGGCTTCATCTCGCTGCTCGACACCTCGATCGTGAACGTGGCGCTGCCCTCGATGGAGCACGGGCTGGCCGCCTCGGAGGCCGCGCAGTCCTGGGTGGTCTCCGGGTACGCCCTGGCCTTCGGGCTGGTGCTCGTCCCGGCGGGCCGGCTGGGCGACATGCGCGGGCGGCGCCAGGCGTTCCTGGTGGGACTGGCGCTGTTCACGCTGGCCTCGGGGGCGTGCGGGCTCGCTCCCAGTGCCGCGTGGCTGGTGCTGTTCCGGCTGGTCCAGGGCACGGCGGCGGGTCTGGTCGCCCCGCAGACCTCGGGGCTGATCCAGCAGATGTTCCAGGGCGCGGAGCGCGCGAAGGCGTTCGGTCTGCTGGGCAGTGTCATCGGGGTCTCGACGGCGGCCGGCCCGCTGGTGGGAGGTGTCCTGATCGACGCCGTGGGCACCGACGACGGCTGGCGATGGGTGTTCTTCGTCAACCTGCCCATCGGGGTGGCCGCGCTCGCCGCGGGACTGCGCCTGCTGCCCCGCTTCCCGTCGACGGGGAGGCGGGAGGAGTTCGACCCGTTCGGTGTCCTGCTGCTCGGTGCCGCCGTGCTCGCGCTCATGCTTCCCCTGGTCCAGGAACAGCAGTGGACCGGACGGCTGAAGTGGGCCCTGCTGCCGGTGGCCGCCCTGCTGCTGATCGCGTTCTGGGTGTGGGAGGGACGTCAGAAGCTGCGCGGGCGGGCCCCGCTGGTCGATCTGGACCTGTTCTCCCTGCGCTCCTTCACGCTCGGGTCCCTGATCAGCCTGACGTACTTCGCGGGGTTCACGACGGTCTTCTTCGTCTACTCCTTGTTCCTCCAGAACACGGCCGGATACAGCGCGCTGGCGGCCGGTGTGTCGGTGCTGCCGTTCGCGGCCGCGTCCGCGGTCGGCGCCGCACTCGGGGGCCGGCTGGTCATGCGCCACGGCCGCAAACTGGTCGTGTTCGGGCTGCTCGCGGTGGTGGTGGGTCTGCTGGGGGTGGTCGTGGCGGTGCAGCTTGTGCCGCTGTCCAGTGTCGGGTGGGCCACGGCCCTGCCCATGGTGGTCGGCGGGATCGGCTCGGGTCTGACGGTCTCGCCCAATACGACGCTCACCCTGACCCGGGTCCCCGTGCAGCGCGCGGGCGCCGCCGGCGGGGTGCTCCAGACCGGGCAGCGCATCGGCTCGGCGGCCGGCATCGCCGTGGTCGGCGCGGTGTACTTCGCGCACCAGGTCCCCCACGGCCACTCCGTGACGGCCATTCAGCTCGGACTGCTCACCGCCGTCGGCATGAGTGTGATCGCCCTGCTCCTGGCCGTCGCCGACCTGCGCGTACGCCGGGCGCACCCCGAGCCGGACCGGGCCCCGGCACCGGTCCGGCGGGGCGACGAGGAGGGCGACGCGAAGGAAGCGGTACGCCGTGGCTGACCGCCCGCGCCATGCGCGGAAACGGCGGGGACCTCGGTGCAGGAGCCGAGGTCCCCGCCGCTGTCGGACGGACTTCTCCGGGTGCCGCCGTCAGAGCTCCAGCCGGTAGCCGTGGCCCCGGAGCGTGACGATCCGCGGCAGCCGGCACGGGTGCGCCGCCGTCTCGGCCGCCCGGGCGAGGCGGCGACGCAGGCCGGCCATCGTCACGTCCAGGGTCTTGGTGGGGCCGAACCAGTTCTCGTCCCATACCTCGGCCATCAGGGTCTCGCGTGCGACCGCCTCTCCCAGGTGCCGGGCGAGCATGGCCAGCAGCTCGAACTCCTTGGGCCGCAGGGTGATCTCCTCGTCGTGGAGGGTGCAGCGGCGGGCCTTCGCGTCGACGACGAGGTCGTGCAGCCGTACGGGGGTCTGCTCGGCGGGTGTGACGGCTCGTCGGCGCAGATGGGCGCGCAGGCGGGCGAGCAGCACGGTCAGGGAGAACGGCTTGACCAGGTAGTCGTCGGCGCCCGCCTCCAGACCGGCGATGATGTCGATGTCGTCGGTGCGTGCGGTGAGGATGACGATCAGCAGGTCGGGGAAGCGTGCGCGCAGGTCCCGGGCGACGTCCAGTCCGTCGATGTCGGGCAGTCCGAGGTCGAGCAGGACGGCGTCGTAGGAGGTGGACGAGGACGTGGACGAGGTGCCGGCCTCGGTGAGCGCCGCGGCTCCGGTGCGCATCCAGGTCGCGGCGTAGCCGTTGCCGCGCAGGCCGGTCTCCAGGTGGTGGCCGATGGTTGCGTCGTCCTCGACGACGAGTACGCGCAGGCGGTTCCGGTCCGGTGCCGTGGACGTGCCCATGGTCGACAGCCTAGGTCCCTCGGTGATCTCTTCGAGCGTTTCGGGTCGTCGGGGCGTGGTTCACAGGTCGCGCAGTTCCTCCACGGCGGGGCGCCGGGAGGTGCGGATGCCGTTGAGGGCCGCTGCCAGTACGGCGGTCACGGCGGCGATCCCGGTGAGGGCGAGGTAGGCGCCCGGGACGGCGAGGGTGGCCGGCGGGGGGTCGAAGACACCGGTGAGGACCTTGACGAGCATCTGCGACAGGGCCCAGCCGATGAGTGCGCCCGTGGCCAGGCCGGTCGCGGCCAGCAGGAGCGCCTCGGTGAGGACCATCCCGCGCAGTTGCCGTCTCGTCGCGCCGAGGACGGTGGCGATGGCGAAGGTGCGGCGCCGTTCGGCGAGTCCGAGGGCGAGGACCAGTCCTCCGGCTCCGGCGGCCAGCAGGACCGCGAAGACGAGTTCGATACGGGTGAGGCCGGCCAGGTCGACGGAGGTCAGGCTGGTGCCTACGGTGCCCCGGGTCTGGGTCAGGTCGGTGACGGTCGCGCTGCTGCCCAGCCGCGACCGCAGGTGGGCGGCGATCTGCCGCTGCCCGCTGCCGCCCGTGTCGACGAGGAAGGCGCCCACCGCGTCGCTGCCGGTGGTCTTGGCGATGTAGGAGGCGTTGGCGACGAAGAAGCTGTCCTTGGGGGCGGTCGGGAATTCCTTGACGACCCCGGCGTAGTGGAAGGGCACCGTGCGCAGGGCCTTCGTCCGGGCGTCCTGGACGCGGAGGTTGAGGGTGTCGCCGGGACGGAGCTGGAAGTCGTGCACGGTCTCCTCGCTGACCAGGAGATTGTCCGGGCGCTGGGCCAGGCTGTGCATGAGCTGCCGCGCGGTCCCGCCGGCGAAGTAGGCGTCCTGGAGCGAGGTCGCTCGCGTGACGGTGTCGGGGCGGACCCCGTAGAGGTCCTGAAGGTCGGGTCCGACGTAGGCGAAGCGGTGCTGGAGCGGCTCGACGTGCCGTACGCCCCCGACGCGCAGGGCCGTTGCCGCGCTCGGCGGTGTGTGGGCGCCCGGAGGTTCGGTGACGGTCACGTCGGCGCCGTTGGTCAGCCGGGCGTCGACCTCGGCCTGCTGCTGGTAGGTGGCGTTGAAGACCGCGGTGGACACGGCGAAGGAGACGGCGAGGGCGAGCAGGACCACCGATCGTGCAAGCGTGCGGCTTCGGCGCGAGAGGGTGGCCGCGGTGGTGCCGGCCAGGTTCCCGGTCAGGGGGCGGGCGAGCCGGGCCAGCGCGGGCCGCCCGTGGTGAAGGGCCAGCAGGGTCAGGCGCCACACGAGCAGGGCGGTGCCGATCCACAGCAGTACGGGGCCGAGGAAGGCCCAGTACGACACGGAGATGGTGGGGACGCCCTCGGGCGCGAGGACCAGCGCGTACTGGTTGCCGGAGGAGGCGCGGAAGACCAGCCACGAACCGATCAGCAGGGCGAGGTCGAGGCCGTAGCGCATCCACCACGGGTTGCGCCGGGCACTGTTCTCCTTGCGGGTGTCGGTCACGGTGACGGTACGCAGATCACGCAGGGCGGGGATGAGGACGGCTCCGGCCGCCACCGCGGCCCCGAGGGCGAAGGCCACCGCGTACCAGATCGCCCAGGTGCCGGTACCTGCGCCGAAGGACGCGGCCCCGAAGGCCAGATGTCCCGTGAGGGCGGCCGTGCCCAGTCCGAGGAGGCCGCCGAGCAGGCCGATCAGGGCGGCTTCCAGGGCCGCGAGCGAGGTGATCTGCCCGGGGCGCAGTCCGCGCAGGCGCAGCAGTCCCTGTTCCTGACGGCGGCGGTCACCGCCGACCGAGGCGACGGCGGCGGTCAGCGCTGCGGCCAGGACGGCGCCGGGGACGCCGAGGAAGAGGAAGAGGACCTGCGCGTACAGGGCGTCCTGGCGGGCGGAGTCCAGGGCGGCTCCGACGTTGTCGCCGACGAGCGCGGTGCCCGTGGAGTGGGCCTCCAGATGGTGGGCGGCGCCCGTGACGGTGGTGAAGGCGGCCGCGGGATCGGCGGGCAGGTGGCTGTGGTCGCGGGCGACGTGGATCTGGGTCGTCGTCGCGGTGGCGCCGTGGGTGAGCGCCGCGAACCGGTCGGCGGGCAGGAGGACGACGTTGTCCGGTGGCGCGGTGGGCTGGGACTGGCTGGGCGCGCCGACGGTCTGGAACAGGGAGTCGGCCTGGAGCAGGTCGACGACTCCGTTCACGGTGACCTGGCGGCGGCCGACTCCGGGGAGCCCGATGGTGATGGTGTCGCCCGGGGCCGCGTGCAGGTTGGACGCGGTCTGCTGGGCCAGCAGGACGCCCGTCGGGGAGCCGGTGAGGGTGCGGATCTCGTCGGGGAACCGGTCGCGGTAGCCGTCGGGCAGGCCGAGCGCGATTCCGGGCCCCGTGGTCTGGGTGCTGCCGTGCGCCTGGGCGCTGAAGCCGGTGGTGCGGGCGGAGCCGACCGGGAGTGCCGTCCGTGTGCCGGGGGTTCCGCGGACCAGGGACAGGACGGTGTTCGGGTCGGCGCCGGGCTGTACCTGGACCTGCCAGTCGACGGCCACCGACCGCAGGGCTCGCTGGGTCATGGTCGCCTGCGACGCGGTGAGGAAGGAGCCGAGGGCCGCGACGAGGGCGACGGCCAGGGCGACGCCGGCCAGGGCGGCCAGGAGCCGTCCGGCGCGGTGACGGGTCAGGCCTTTCGCCCATGCGGTGATCATGACGTCTCCTCCGGTGCGAGCAGTCGGCCGTCGCGCATGGTGCGGCGCTGTACGAGCCGCGCGGCGACGGACGGGTCGTGGGTCGTGACGACGAGCGCGGCCCGCGCGAGGTCCGCGGTGGTCAGCAGGGCGTCCAGGACGCGGGCGCCGCTGGCGTGGTCGAGGCGGCCGGTGGGTTCGTCGGCGAGGATCAGACGGGGGGCCTGGGACAGGACGCGGGCGACGGCCACGCGTTGGGCCTGGCCTCCGGAGATCTCCTCGGGAAGCCGGTCGGCCAGGTGCCGGACGCCGACCCGGGCGAGTGCCGCGAGAGCGGTCCGCCGGGCCTCGTTCTCGGGGCGGTCGGCAAGGATCAGGGGGAGCGCGGCGTTCTCGGCCACGTTCAGCGCGGGGATGAGGCTGTCGTTCTGGAAGACGAGCCCGATGTCACTCGGCTCAAGGCCCGGGGCCCGGGTGACGGTTCCCGTGGTGGCTCGTTCGAGCCCGGCGATCAGATGGAGCAGGGAGCTCTTGCCCGAGCCGGACGATCCGACGATCGCGAGCCGTTCGCCGGGACGGATCGTCAGGTTCGCTCCGTGCACCGCCACCACCGCCCGAGCGTCCCGGCCGAAGGTGAGGGCCGTGTCGGTGCAGGTCACGAGTGACTCATCGGTCTGCATCCTCAACTCCTCCCGAAGTGGCGGTGGTTACGGATGTCGAGGTGTCGGTGGTTACGGATGTCGAGGTGTCGGTGGCCTTGCCGTCGTCCAGGGTGATGGCCCGGTCGGCGACCCGGACGGCCTCCGCGCTGTGCGTAACGATCAGCACCGCGCAGCCCTCAGCCGCCCGCTGCCGCAGCATCGCGAGCACGAGTTGTTCGGTCTCGCCGTCGAGTTCACCGGTCGGTTCGTCCGCGAGGAGTACGGCGGGCGAGTTCGCCAGGGCGACGGCGAGTCCGGCGCGCGCGAGTTCCCCACCGGACAGTTGGCGGGGCAGTGCGCGGCCCCGCTCGCCGATCCCCGCCTGCGCCAGGAGGTCGTCGGCCGTCACGGCCGGCTTGCGGCCGCTCGCCCGTTGCGGCAGCCGGATGTTGTCGCGCACGCTCAGATGCGGCAGCAGATTGCGGGTCTGGAGCAGCACACCGATGTGGAGGGCCCGGAGTCGGGACCGTTCCGTCTCGGGCCGGTGGCTGATGCGGACGCCGTCGACGCGGACTTCGCCTCCGGAGGGCTCGTCGAGCCCGGCGAGACAGGCCAGCAGGGTGGACTTGCCCGCCCCCGAGGGCCCGACCACCGCAACCGTCTCGCCGCGCCGCACCGCCAGCGACACCCCGCGCAGCGCGAGTGTCTCCTCCTCGCCGGCTCGGTAGAAGCGGTACAGCTCGCGGGCGGTGAGGACCTCGTCGTCCGGGGGGCGTGGGCGGTTGGCGGCGCGCGGGGTTCCGGTCACTCGTCTCACCGCCAGGTGACGGAGTCGCTGACGATGCGCCACGGGTCGACGTTGTCGGCGTTCACCGGGCCGGTCAGGGTCACGTTCACTTCGTGGCCCGAGCGGTAGTAGGTGTACCGCTCGAACGCGTCCCGCACCACTTTGCCGGTGACCGGGTCCTTGGCCGAGTCGCCCTGGTAGGTCAGCAGAACGACGTGTCCGGCGTGCCGGGTCACCTCGGAGACCTTCGGGGCGGCGAACTTCGGTGTCCGTGCGCGCAGTTCCGGAACGACCGTGGCGTTGACCGAAGCGGTCGTCGGCGCGGCGGAGGCGGGCGCGGAGGTGACGGTGACGGTGTTCAGCTTGTCCGTGAACGTCGTGGTGTCGCCCTTGACCGTGCGTGCCCAGCCTTCGGGGACCTTCACGGTGAAGCCGTTGAAGGAGCCGCCGGCCGGCCGGTAGGGGACGTAGACCTGGTTGTCGGGGATGTCGCCGGGCGGATTGGACTCGGTGGGCGCGGCCTGGGCCTGCCCGGCCCTGTTCGCCGTGGAGGCCGTCGGCGGCGAGCCGTGCGCGCCGGAGCCGGAACAGCCGGCGATCGCCGCTCCGGCGATCGTCACCGCGACGGCCGCGGCCGCCCGTGTGTTTCGTCCCATGATTGCTGCCTCTCTCCTGCGTGCCGTGTCCGCCGGCCATGACAGCGACGCTAGGGACCGACGGGTTAACGTTCCGGCCGGCGAGGGTTAGACGGAGGCAAAAGCCGCGCCGCGTCGCGTCGGACCGGGCGGCGGGCCCGCATCATGAAGCCATGAGACAGCGAGTGGTGCGCGTGGCCCTTACCACCGCACTGGTCGCCGTGGTCCTCCTCGCCACTCCCCTGGCACTGGTGATCCGGTCGTCGCTCTACACGGCGCAGCGGGACGCACTGGAGCGAGCGGCACTGGCGGGCGCGGTGCACGTGAGCCCCGACTACGCCACCGGCGACCCCGTCGAACTGCCCTCTCCCCCGCGCGGCGGACGTCTGGGCCTGTACGACCCGCGGGCCCGGCTGCGCGCGGGCGACGGTCCGGCGGCCGGTGACACCGCGGTCCGGCGGGCGCTGGACGGGAAGCCGGTCCGGAGCGGGGAGGACGGGCAGATCGTCGTCACCGTGCCGGTCTCGCACGCCGAGCGGGTGATCGGCGTGGTCCGGGCGTCCTCGCCTGCCGGCGCGGTGCAGCGCCGAGTCCTGGCGGCTTGGGGCGTGCTGCTGGGCGTGGCCCTGGTGGCGGTCTGTGTCGCGGTCCTCGTCGCCCGTCGTCAGGCGCGGGTGCTGGCAGCCCCGCTGGAAGACCTGTCACGCCACTGCGAGGCCGTCGCCGAGGGCGATCTGTCCCGGCGGGCCGAAGGGAGCAGCATCCCCGAGATCGACCGGGTCGCCCGCACCCACAACGAGATGCTCGACAGTCTGTCCGAACTGCTGCGTCAAGAACGCGATTTCACGGGCAACGCCTCCCATCAGCTGCGTACCCCGCTCGCGGGGCTGCAACTCGCCCTGGAGGCGGGGCTCGACCAGGACGACACGAGAGCTCTGCGGCCGGTCGTGTCCGAGGCCCTGGCCACGACCCAGCGTCTGCACCGGACGGTGGAGGAGCTGCTGCGTCTGTCCCGCCCGCACGGCTGGGCCCTCTCGGCCGCGACCCGCGTTCCGGCGCACCAGGTGGTCCGGGAGACGGCCGAACGGTGGCACGGGCTCCTGGCGCGGGAGGGCAGACGCCTGGTGAGTTCGGCCGATGACGTGCCCACGGATGTACGTGTGCCCGGCGGGCCCGTCTCCGAGGTGCTCGGCATCCTCCTCGACAACGCCAGGGTCCACGGGCGCGGCACGGTCCGGATCGGCACGCGCGATCTGGGAAGTGCCCTCGCCTTCGACGTGGCCGACGAGGGAAGCATCGACGGGGATCCCGCGAGGGTGTTCGACCGCGGACACTCGGGCGGGGGCTCCGGGACCGGCATCGGGCTGGCGCTCGCCCGTGACCTGGCCGTCTCGTTCGGCGGACGGCTCTCGGTGACCCGGGCGGATCCGGCCACGTTCGTGCTCCTCGTCCCCATCGGCCAGGACACCGAGGGCGGCCGGACCCGCCGGGGCGAACAGGGCGGCGAGGTCGGCGGGAAGCGGCAGGACGGGCATGAGGAGCAAGACCGGCAGTACTACGGGAACGGACGGGACGGCGACGGCAGCGATGGCCGGGACGGCGGGCAGGATCCCGCCCGCTAGAGGCCGTCCCGCCCAGGAGTCCCGCCAGGTTCGGCCCCCGCTTCTTGATCATGGCCGAAAACCTCTGATAGGAACCTCTCCATCGAACCATCACAACTCATCCACGAGGACGACACGTGCACCTTCGCGCAGACCGCGTGATACCCGCCGGGGTGACCCGATGCGCCTGAGACGAACCCTCATCGCGGCCGCCGGCATCGGCCTGCTCGCGCCGTTCGCCGGAGCCGGCACCGCCGTCGCCGACGAGGCGGACTGGAAGGTCACCGCGACCGGCCCGACCACGGCGCTGGCCGCGGGCGGCACGTTCGGCGTCCACGCGGTCGTCGTCGACACCAGCACCGGCGCCCCCGTACCCGGCGCCACCGTCTCGGTGTTCGCGGAATGGGAGTCGGACAGCCCGCTGACCGGGACGACGGACGAGGCCGGCGCCGCCGACATCGCCTTCCCGCTGAAGAGCAACGCCCTTCTGGAGGTCGACGTCCTCGACGCGGACGGCGACTTCGTCACGTCCACCGAGATCCGGCCGGTCTTCATACCCCCCAAGCCGACGCTCACCCTGACCCCGGCCACCACCGCGCCGTACCAGGCGCAGTACGCCAAGCTGAAGGGCGTCAGCACCTATCAGCTGAACGGCGTGCTGCAGCGCCGACGGGTCGGCGGCACCACCTGGTCGACGGTCGACGGCACCGCGTACTACTACAAGCAGGCGCTCCTGTGGGCGCCTGCGACGGGCGACTACGAGTTCCGCCTCAGCACTATCGCGCAGCCCGACTACGGTCTCGCCGCGACCGTGAGCAACACGGTCCGGATCCACGTCGCCGGCACGGCACCGGCGTGGCTGACCACGCTGAACGCGCTCCGGGCGAAGGCCGGCGCCGGTCCCGTGGCCTGGGACGCGCAGGCGAACAAGGACGCGGCGCTGCACGCCCGCTACATGGCGGTCAACCACGTCATGTGCCACTGCGAGACCGCGGGCAAGCCCTACTACAGCGCCAAGGGCAACGACGTGGCCCAGGGTTCACTGATCGCCCTCCAGACCGGGGTTCCGGCGAAGACGGACCTCGCCAAGCTCAGCGTCGAGGGCCTGTCCACCGCCCCGTTCCACTCGATCGACCTGCTCAGCAAGCGCGAGGCCGTGGTCGGCATGGGCACCTACCGCTCCGGCGGTTACACCGCCGAGGACGTCTACCTGTACGGCAACCACGCGGCCGAGGCGATCCTGTACCGGAACAACCGTGTCCAGATGTTCCCGGGCAACGGGCAGGTGCTGCCCGCCTACGAGACCAACGGGCCCAACGAGACGCCCTCGCCGTACACGGCCTGCACCGGTTACGCGGCCGGGAAGTCCGGCACCCCCCTGTGGGTCACCGTCGGCGATCCGGGCTTCGAGGGCCTCGACAAGCGGCTGGTCGGCTACAAGCCCAAGCTCCGGAGTGTCACCCTCACCGAGAACGGCAAGAAGGTGCCGGTGTGTTCGTTCACTTCGGACACCTACCGCAACACCAATGCGGGCACCAAGGCACAGGTGAGGGACGAGCTGGACTTCTACAACGCGGCCGTGGTCGTCCCGGCCAAGCCGCTCAAGCGCGGGGCGAAGTACAGCGCGACCGTCGTCACCCAGAAGGAGACGATCCGCTGGTCCTTCTCCGTCGCCAAGTAGGACACGCGGCCGGCCGGCTCCCCTGAAACGCCTGTGAAAACTCTGTGGCAACGGTGTCAGCGGTGCCGTTTATGCTGCACGCAACGATCATGCGGGACCAGGGGAGGGCACGGCATGTGGGGCAAGCTTTTGGGCAGAAATGCGGGGCGGACGGCGGCGGATCCGTACGCGCTCCCGGTGCTGCGCAGAGGCAGGAACGGGATGCACACGCTGCGCACGCTCGGAGACGTGCGGGTGTGCGCGCTGGTCGGCGCGGCCGAGGACGGCGACTGGGAGGCGGTCAAGGCGGCGCTGGCCCCGTTCGATCCGGGCCGTGACCATCAGGTCCTCGCCGAACTGGGCGACTTGGACGGCGTGCAGAACTGGATCGGGAAGGCCGTCGAGGAGGACAAGGAGCACCGGGCGACGGCGCTCCTGATATCCGGAACGCGCCACGTCAAGTGGGGCTGGGAGGCGCGCACGACCGCCCGCGCGGTGGACGTCACGCAGGACCAGTGGCGCGTCTTCCACGAGCGACTCCTCATCGGGGAGGAGCAGTTGCTTGAGGCCGCCGAGCTGCGCCCGGAGTGGATCACCCCCTGGCGCCGGCTCATGACCTCCGCCCGTGGCATGTCGCTGTCCTCCGCCGTGAAGGAGACCCGGCTCGACGCGGCGCTGCGCCGCGACCCGCTGGACCTGGAGACCCACATCGAGTGGGTGTCGCAGTTGCAGCCCCGCTGGGGCGGCGAGCCCGGACAGGCGCTGACGTTCGCGCGCGAGGCAATCGGACGCGCCCCGCAGGGTCACCGTCTCGGCTGCGTGGTGGCCATGGCGCACATCGAGGACCGGGTCGAGTCGGAGCGCCGGGGATGCCTCGAAGACCCCGCGATCCAGGAGGAGTTGAGCAAGGCCGCCGAGCACAGCATCCTCCACCCCGCCTACGTACGACGGCCGGGCTGGCAGCACGACTTCAACCTCTTCGCCATGGCCCTGTCCCTGGCCGGGGAACGCCACACGGCCGGCCGCGTCTTCCAGGAGCTCGACGGCGCCTACACCGGCTGGCCGTGGACCTACTTCGCCGATCCCGAGCAGCGATTCGCCCTCGGCCTCCGCCGCGTCTGAGCCCCCACCGATCCCGCCGCGCGCCCGAGCGCGCGCCGAGCCCGCCATCCGCGCCGAGCCCGCCATCCGCCTCCTCTCCCCTGTGGACTGCCCGATGACACTGCCCGACACCTCCGCGATCCCGGCCGGCGACGACCGCACCTTCCAGGTGGATCTGCGCGGCCTCGTCGACCTCCTCTCCCACCACCTCTACTCCAGCCCCCGCGTCTATCTGCGCGAACTCCTCCAGAACGCGGTGGACGCGCTGACCGCCCGGCACTCGCTCGAACCGGACACCCCGGCCGAGGTCTTCGGCATCCGGCTGTACGCCGACGGCTCGGAGGTTCGGGTCGAGGACGACGGAGTCGGTCTCACCGAGGCCGACGTGCACACCTTCCTCGCCACGATCGGGCGCAGCAGCAAGCGAGCCGAGAAGATCGCCGAGCAACGCGCCGACTTCATCGGCCAGTTCGGGATCGGTCTGCTGTCGTGCTTCCTGGTCGCCGACGAGATCCACGTCCTGAGCCGCTCCGCCCGCACGCCCGACGCTCCCACCGTGGAGTGGCGGGGACGCGGCGACGGCAGCTACACCGTCCGTACCCTGCCCGCGTCCGCCCGCCCCCGTCCCGGCACCACCGTCACCCTGACACCGCGCGCCGATGCCGGCGAGTGGACCCGGCCCCCGCAGGTCCATGCGCTGGCACGGCACTTCGGCTCCCTGCTGCGCCATCCGGTGACCTTCACGGACGGTACGGGCGGCACGGGAACGCCGGTCAACCCCGAGCCCGCGCCCTGGGCCGGCGCCCATCCCACTCCCGGTGCCCGTTCACGCGCCCTGGCCGCCTACGGCGAGCGGGTCTTCGGCTTCAAGCCGCTGGACACGATCGAGCTGGACCTGCCGGCCGTGGGCCTCAAGGGCATCGCCTGCGTCCTGCCCGAGACCGTGCCCGCCGGGCGCCGCCACGGACACCGCGTGCACGTCAAGGGCATGCTGCTGTCGGAGCAGGCCGAGGAGATCCTGCCCGAGTGGGCGTTCTTCGTCCGCTGTGTCGTGGACGCCGAGAGCCTGCGCCCGACGGCGTCCCGCGAGGCCCTGTACGAGGACGACACCCTCGCCGCCGTCCGGGACGCCCTGGCCGAGCGGCTGCGCGACTGGATCGCCCGGGCCGCCGCCAGCGACCCGGACCTGCTCGCCCGTTTCCTCCAGGCCCACCATCTGGCCGTCAAGTCGCTCGCGGTGCACGACGACGAGATCCTGCGGATGCTGCTGCCGTGGCTGCCGTTCGAGACCACCGACGGTCACGCGACGCTGGACGAGTTCGCGCGGACGCACCGGACCGTGCTCGTGACGTCGAGCGTGGAGGAGTTCCGGCAGGTCGCCGCGATCGCCTCCGCCGCGGGCCTCGGCGTCGTCAACGGCGGCTACACGTACGACCGTGAACTGGTCCACCGGCTCCCGGAGGTCAGGCCGGGGACGAGCGTCGCGGACCTCGACCCGGCGACGCTGACCGCCCACCTCGACCCCGTCGACCGGGAGACCGAACTGGCCGCGGCGGCCTATCTCGCCCAGGCCCGTGACGCCCTCGCCGTCTTCGACTGCGACGTCGCCCTGCGGACCTTCCAGCCCGCCTCCGCGCCCGCGCTCCTGGTCGACAGCCGCGAGGCACGGCACGAGCGCACCCGCTCCCAGCTCGCCCGTGAGCAGGAGGGCGGTGTGTGGGGAGACATCCTCGGCGCACTGCGGCAGGAGGCCCCGCGGGCCCAGCTGATCCTCAACCAGCTGAATCCGCTGGTCCGCACCGCCGTCACCATCACCGAGCCCGAGCTGGCCCGCACCAGTGCCGAAGCGCTCTACGGGCAGGCCGCGATGCTGTCCAGGCGCCCGCTCAGGCCCGCCGAGTCGAGCCTCATCAACCGCTCCTTCCTCGACCTCCTCGCCCACGCCCTCCGCAAGGACAGCTGACGATGCCGACCGCACCCCAGACCACCGACGAGCTGCTCAAGGCCCTCCAGGAGAACGACCGGCGCCCCTACGGCCGCACCCGCACCGTCACCGCCGAGGAACTCGTCGAGGCGGCCGAGCAGTTCGCGGAGCCCGTACCCCTGATCCAGGCCCTCCTCGAACTCCAGGAGGCGTACACCTACGGCTCCGAACCCCGGAAGTCGCCCGTCGTCTTCGCCCGTCTGCTCAACCTGTTCGACGAGCAGCCCGACGTCTTCGACGAGCGCCTGCGCCACACGCTGTTCTGGCGGTTCAAGTGGGTGGCCAACGCTCTGCTGGCGCTTCCCGAGATCCCGCTGGCCAGCCTGCGCCAGTGGCAGTCGGAGATGCGCGACCGCTACGAGAAGGCGGACCTCGGCCTCCAGCCGTACTACGGGCAGGCGTACCAACTCGCCGCACACATAGGTGAGGACACCGCCCTCGCCTTCGAACTGTGGGCGGGCCGCCCGCGCACCCGGCTCAGCGACTGCGAGGCCTGCGAGATCTGCGAGCGCGCCCTGTACCACCTCGGCGCGGGCGACGACGAGCGTGCCCTGCGCGTCTGGGAACCCGTCCTGGCCGGGAAGGACTCCTGCCAGGAGGAACCGGCCCGCTCCGTCTCGCACGCGCTGCTGCCGCTGCTGCGCTCGGGCGCCGTCGAGCGGGCCGTCGAGCTGCACCTCGCCGGATACCGCGCCTGCCGCCGCAACCCGTCGATGGCCGGGGAGGTCGGCCGTCACCTGGAGTTCTGCGCGCTGACCGGCAACGAGGCCCGCGGGCTCGAACTGCTCGCCGAGAACCGGGGGTTGTTCGAGGACGTCGACTCCCCCAGGGACACACTCGACTTCCTCACCGGCGTGGAGGTCCTGCTGCGGCGGGTGGAGCGGCTGGGTCACGGCGAACTGCCCGCCGTCGGCTACCCGGGCCGCACCTGGACGGTGGCCGGCCTGCGCGCCGAGGTCGCGGTCCGCGCCGACGACCTCGCCGCCCGCTTCGACGCCCGCAACGGAACCACCGCCCACGGCGACCGCCGCAGGGCCCGGATCGAGGCCGCCCCGCTCCTGGACACGCTGGAGCTGACCCTGCGCCCCCGCAGCCTCGACGACCTCGCCACGGCCCTCCCGGCCGCCGCGCCCGCCACCCGTACGACGGCCCGGGCACCCGAGTCGCTCACCGAACTGATCCTGCGGGCGCGGGCGTTGGACGACCAGGGACACCCCGAGGCACCGGCCCTCTGGGCCCGCCTCCGCGGATTGACCGCCGCCGACGACTACGCCCACCCCGACGACCCGGAGGTGGGCCCCCTCGTACTGCTCCGCGCGGACCTGCTGGACGAGGAGGCCAACAGGGCTGGCGACAAGGACGAGTTCGCGACCGCCGAGAGCCGGTACCAGGAGGCGGCGGGTCTCTACGACGACGCCGGGGCTCCCGGGCAGGCGGCGCTCGCCCGTGCCTGCGCTCTGCTCGCCGCCGCCGAGGGCGTCGACGACGGGGGCGTCGACGACGGGGCCGGGGCGAAGGCCGCCGCGCTGACCGCCGCGCACGCCTCCATGGTCGCCCTGCACGAGGAGACGCCCGGCCTCACGCCGGTCCACGAAGCCCGGCTGCTGCGCCTGCGGGCCACCGCTCTGGGTCTGCGCCTCCAGAGCTCGGGAAGCGAGGAGCACGCCGCGCCGGTCTTCCCCGAGGTGGACCTGCTGGTCGACTTCGCCACCCGGCACGGCATCGCCGGGCAGGTGTCGGGCGGGCTGCTGCTCCGCGCCGGAACGCACGCCCTGGCCGGCGACCTGCCGACCGCCGTGACCACGGTCGACGAGCTCGTGGGCCGGCTGCGGGAGGACGGCCCCGCCTGGCACCTGCCCCGGGCGCTCGGCCTGCGAGGGCGGCTCCAGATCGGTCTGCGGGACGCGGAGGCCGCGCACGCGAGCCTGAGCGAGGCGGTACGGCTGGCCGCCGACTGGCCGGCCCGGACCGTCGACACCAGCCGCCTCCAGGGTCACCTGGCCGAGGTCTGCATGCGGCTGGGCCGCCCCGAGGCGGCACTGCGCCATCTGACGCGCTCGGCTGAGCTGGACCTGCGCCACGGCAGCCGCACGGAGGCGTACTGCACGTACAGCAACGCGGCCCAGCTCAGCCTCGACCTCGGCCGGGTCGAGGACTGCATCGCCCTGCTCGACTCCCTGATGGCCGAACCGGACGTCGTGGCAGGAGAGTTGGACGACCGGCTGCTGGCCCAGCTGCGTCTGATCCGGGCCCGGGCACTGCACGCGGGCGAGGACCTCAAGGCCGCCACGGCGGAACTCGTCGCCCTCGCGGCCCAGTCGGCCGGCTGGGACGACGACCCGGGAAGCCATGCCATGATCGCCGCCGAGGCCGCCGTACTCCTGGGCGAGAGCGGCGAGTTCGGGCCCGCCCGTGAGGCCCTCGCCCAGGCGCTCGCCGCCCACGCGCGGGCACCGCGCCACGAACAGCTCAGCAACTGCCTGCGCGAACTCGCCCGTCTCCGGGCCCAGCAGAGCGGTGCGGAGGGTCTGGCGGACGCCCTGGCCTTCCTCGCCGACGCCGGCCGGATCGCCGACGAGGCCCGCGAGGCGGAGTACGAGGCACGGGGCCGCTCCCTGGACTCCGCCCTCGCCTACGAGTACGGGCGGGTGAACGCCTACGCCGGTGAGTACGAGGCCGCGCTGGCCGCGCTGGAGAAGGCCATCACGCTGCTCGGCGAGCCGGGACCGGAGGACGAGCGGGCCGGCGAGTGGGCCGAGTGCGTCCGTTTCGCGGGCGCCGTGGAGGGCGTCTACCTGGAGCGGGTCTCCCCCGCCCTCGCCCGCCTCGACGCGGCGACGGCCCTCCTGACCGCCGACGGCCACACCGCGGAGGCCGAGCCGCTCAACGCCCTGGCCTCACGCCTGCGCGACGAGGCCTGACACGACGGCGGAACCGGAGGGGCGGGATCGGGTTCCCGGGCCGAGGGCGGAGTGAACGGACCGCCCGCCCACAGGGCGCGGCGCCCTCACGGCGCCGAGCCTCCCCGTCGCCGTGGATCGCGGCGGGGCGGTGGGGTGCCACCAGGACCTGTCCGGCCAGGCGCGTC
>NZ_JBHXDQ010000069.1:0-52786 GCF_042725875.1 Streptomyces sp. NPDC127038
TGTCCGCAAAGTCGCGTCTGCCCGGCGGGCGGACGACGCGTCGTTGCGGTCACGACCTAGCGGCCGCTCCGGTCACGGGAGCGAAGGAGACGTTCCGCTTGCCGGATCCGCGACCCACCACGCCGGAGGCATCCGTGAGTCCAGCCCCTCAGCCGCACACCGTGGCCATCGTCGGAGCGGGCGCCGCCGGCACGCTCACCGCCGTGCAGCTGTGCGAGACGGCCACCCGCCGCCGTACCGCCCTCGCCCTCGTCCTGGTCGACCCCGCGCCCGAGGCCGGGCGGGGCACCGCCTACGCCACGACCGACCCCCGGCACCGGCTGAACGTGCCCGCGGGCGGCATGAGCTGCTATCCCGACGACCCCGGCCACTTCACCCGCTGGCTGTGCGGGCACGGCGAACCCACTGTCAGGGGAACCGACTTCGCCACCCGCTACCGCTACGGCGCCTATCTCGCCGACACCCTCGCGCGGGCGATCGTCCACGCCCACGGCGTCGTCACCGTGCGGCGGCTGCGGACCAGGGCCGAGGCCTGCGCCCCGCGCCCGGACGGACGGCTGGAACTCCGGCTCGCCGACGGGGAGGGCCTGACGGCCGACAGCGTGGTCCTCGCCACCGGACCGGCCGCCACCACCGGTGACTGGGCCCCGCCCCGGCTGCGTACCTCCGCGCGGTTCATCCGCTCGCCCTGGACCCCGGGCGCGCTCGACGGACCACTCGCCCGACCTGCCGGTCACGCACGGGGGGACAGGTGCGACGACGTCCTGCTCGTGGGGACCGGGCTCACCGCGGTCGACCTCGCGCTCAGCCTCGACCGCCCCGGACGCACCGTGCACGCCCTCTCCCGGACCGGACTGCTGCCGCAGCCGCACGCCCTGAGCCCCGCACCGCCGATGGCCCCGCCCGAGGGGCTCGACGCGCCGGACCTGTCCACGCTGCGCCGGGCCGTCTACCTCCACATCGGCCGTGCCGTCCGCGCCCACGGCGACTGGCGCCCCGCCCTCGACAGCCTCCGCCCGCACACCGCGCGCCTGTGGCGCAGCCTCACCCCGGGGGAACGCGCGGAGTTCCTGCGGAACGAGGGCGCACTCTGGAACACCCACCGGCACCGGATGGCCCCGACGACCGCCGAATCCCTGGACCGTGCCCGGACGGCCCGGCGGCTGCGCGTGCACACCGGCGGGATCGCCGACGCCGTCCCCGCCCGGGACGGCAGCGTGCGGCTCACGCTCACCGACGGGGCCCGGATCGAGGCCGGTTGGGTCGTCGACTGCACCGGACCCGGTCCGCGCCCCGAAGACCCCCTGTGGCGCTCGCTGTTCGCGGCGTGCACCGCCGTGCCCGGACCGCTCGGCCTCGGCGTCGCGACCCGCGACGGCCGGCTCCTCGACTCCGAAGGCCGCCCGGGGGCACCGGTGTTCACCCTCGGGGCCCCGCGCCGCGGTGAACTCTGGGAGACCACCGCCATCCCCGAGATCCGCGTCCAGGCCGCCGAACTGGCCGAGCTGCTGCTCGCGCCCCTGTCTCCCCGGCCACGCCCCGCGCGCCGCCGCCCCCTCGACGCGCACGGGCTGCCGCTGTCCACCCACGCCGAGGCCGCCGCCGCCCACCGCGCCGGCCTCGAACGGGTCCTCAAGGTCAGGGCGGGCGCCGAGGACGCCTTCGCGCGTTCCGTCGCCCTCGACCCCGGCTTCGCGCTCGGGCACGCGGCCCTCGCCCTGCTCGGCCACGAATGCGGCGCCGACGTCGACGTCCCCCGGGCACTGGCCGACGCCCGGCGCTGCGCCCGGGAACGGGCCGACGCCCGCGAACGGTCCTTCGTCGACATGGTGAGCCGCCGCGTCCACGGCGAGGGACCCGACCAGGGTGCCCGCGCCCTGCTCGCCCATCTGACCGCCTACCCCGCCGACGCGCTGGCGCTCGCCGCGGCCGTGCCCACCATCGCCTTCTCCGGCATCAACGACCTCGACCCGGCCTACGCGCTGAGCCTGGTCGAGCGTGCCTCGCCCGCCTACGACGGCCACTGGTTCCCGGTCTCCCTGCTCGCCTTCCTGCGCCAGGACCAGGGCCGCCACGAGGAGGCCGCCGAACTCGCCGGACGCGCCCTGGCCGACGAGCCCGCCTCCGGACACGCCGTGCACGCCCTCGCCCACGTCCACTACGAGACCGGCGCCCACGAACGGGGCCGTGACTGGCTGGACGCCTGGGTGGCGGGCCACGGAAGGGGCGCCGTCCACCGCGCCCACTTCTCCTGGCACATCGCCCTGCACGAACTGGCCCTGGACGATCCCGCCGCCGTCCGCAGGCGCTGGTTCGCCCAGCTCGCGCCCGGACGCGTGACCGGCGTCCGCGCCCTGGTCGACTCGGGGTCGCTGCTGTGGCGGGCCCGGCTCAGCGACAGCTGGCGGGGGCCCGTGCCCGCGACGGACGTGCTCGACAGCGTCGCCCGCGAGATCGTGGAACGCCCCGCGACCGCCTTCACCGCGCTGCACGCCGCCGTGGCGCTCACCGCCGCCGGCGATCTCGCGGCACTGCGCCGGCTGCGCGATCACGCCGCGGGTGCCGACCCGGTGCAGCGCGAGGTCGTCGTCCCGCTGTGCGAGGCCTTCGCCGCCCTCGCCGAGGAGCGCTTCCACGACGCGGCCCGGGGTCTGGACGCGCTGCTCCCGGTGCTCGGCCGGGTCGGCGGCAGCGCGGCCCAGCGCGAGGTCGTCGAGGAGACACTCCTGTACGCCCTGACCGCGGCCGGCCGGTGCGAGGCGGCCCGACGGCTCCTGGACACCCGGCTCGACCGGGGCCACGCCCCTCGCGACCGGCGCCTGCTGGCGGCGCTGCGCGACTGAGGGCCGCCCCTGGCGGGCGGGGCGGACCACCGGGCACGCCGGCGTGACGCCGCCGCCCACCCGCCGTGCCTGTCCGCCGTGTCTGTCCGGTCCCCCGGCAGCGGTCCCGGGGACCGGGTGTGCCGCCCGCGCCCCGTCCGTCAGGCCGCCGGGCCCGTCCGGGGTGCCGGGCGCTGGCCCAGGGCCCTGGAGATGCCACGGGCCGTCAGCCGCACCGCCGGGATCAACGACGCCACCCGGGCCTCCGCCTCGGGCACGACGAGCGACACGGCCGCGACGACCGAACCGTCCGCGCCGCGCACCGGGGCGGCCACCGACAGCGCGTCCTCCGTGATCTGACGGCTGCTCACCACCACGCCACTGCGCCGGACTTCGGCCAGTGTCCGGCGCAGACGAGCCGGATCCGTGATCGTGTACGGGGTGTACGCGGCCAACGGCCCGGCGCAGTAACGCTCCTGGACGTCGGGCCGGGTGTGCGCGAGCAGCGCGAGCCCGACCCCCGTCGCGTGCAGCGGCCAGCGGGCGCCCACCTGGATCCGTACCCCCACCGACGAACGTCCCGCGATCCACTCGGTGTAGACGACCTCGGCCCCGTCCATGACCGCCAACTGCACGTTCTCGTGCGTCGCTTCGTACAGGTCCTCCAGGAACGGCAGGGCGATCTGGCGCAGCGCGAGGCCGCGCGGGGCGAGCGCGGCGAGCTCCCACAGCCGCAGGCCCACGTGGTAGACGCCGTTCTCGTCACGCTCCAGCGCGCCCCACCCGGTCAGCGCGGCCACCAGCCGGTGCGCCGTGGTGAGGCTGAGGCCGGCCCGGCGGCTGATGTCCGTCAGGGACAGGGCCGTGTGCTCGTGGTCGAAGGCGGCGAGCACGGCGAGCAGACGGCCCGAGGCGGAGCCGGCGGCGCGCTCTCGACCTTCCATGACCGGCTCCCCGCGGTCCGACCCCGGGCGGGGCGGTTCGGACGTCGTGACCACCCTGCCGTACGGGCCCGGCGGCGACAATCGCCGGGGACGCGATGACACCCTGTTCCTGAAGGGCATGTGCCGCGCGGCCGTGTCCCCGTACGAAACGGCGAAGGCGGTACTTGCGTGAGGCTGACCATTCTCGGCGGCGGCGGATTCCGTGTCCCGCTCGTGTACGGGGCACTCCTCGGCGACCGGGCCGAGGGCCGGGTGACCCGTGTCGTGCTGCACGACCTGGACGCGGGGCGGCTCTCGGCCGTGGCCCGGGTCCTCGCCGAGCAGGCGGCCGACGTCCACGACGCGCCGGAGGTGACGGTCACCACCGACCTCGACGAGGCCCTGCGTGGGGCGGACTTCGTCTTCTCCGCCATCCGGGTCGGCGGTCTGGAAGGGCGTGCTGCGGACGAGCGGGTCGCCCTCGCCGAGGGCGTCCTCGGCCAGGAGACGGTCGGCGCCGGCGGCATCGCGTACGGCCTGCGGACCGTGCCCGTCGCCGTGGACATCGCCCGGCGGGTGGCCCGGCTCGCGCCCGACGCCTGGGTCATCAACTTCACCAACCCGGCCGGGCTGGTCACCGAGGCCATGTCCCGCCACCTCGGCGACCGGGTGATCGGCATCTGCGACTCGCCGGTCGGCCTCGGGCGCCGTATCGCCAAGGTCCTCGGCGCGAACCCGCGCGAGGCGTGGATCGACTACGTCGGGCTCAACCACCTCGGCTGGGTGCGCGGCCTGCGGATCGCGGGCCGCGACGAACTCCCGCGCCTGCTCGCCGATCCCGCCCTGCTCGGCTCCTTCGAGGAGGGCCGGCTCTTCGGCCCGCAGTGGCTCCAGTCCCTCGGCGCCGTCCCCAACGAGTATCTGCACTACTACTACTTCAACCGCGAGACCGTGGCCGCCTACCAGCGGGCCGAGAAGACGCGCGGGGCCTTCCTGCGCGACCAACAGGTGGGTTTCTACGAGGAGATGAAGCGCCCCGACGCCTCGGCCCTCGCCGCCTGGGAGCGCACCCGGGCCGAGCGCGAGGCCACGTACATGGCGGAGAACCGGGACGCCGCCGGTGCGGGCGAACGCGAGGAGGACGACCTCTCGGGCGGCTACGAGAAGGTGGCGCTCGCCCTGATGCGGGCCATCGCCCGCGACGAACGCACCACCCTGATCCTCAACGTCCGCAACCGCGGCACCCTCGGCGCCCTCGACGCCGAGGCCGTCATCGAGGTGCCCGCTCTGGTGGACGCCAACGGGGCGCACCCCGTGGCCGTCGACCCGCTGCCGGACCATGCCACCGGACTGGTGTGCGCGGTCAAGGCGGTGGAACGGGAGGTGCTCTCCGCCGCCGCGTCGGGCTCCCGTACGACCGCGGTGAAGGCCTTCGCCCTGCACCCGCTCGTCGACTCGGTCGGCGTGGCGCGCGCGCTCGTCGAGGGCTACACGGCCGTCCACCCGGGTCTCGCCTATCTGAGGTAGGGCCCACCACGCCGTACCCGGGCGGCGGACGCTGCCCGGGTCCCTCCCGATGACACCCGCTTTGCGCACCGGACTTGCCTACGCTTTGACGATCCGTTTCCTGCGTGTTCAGCCGGGGGTCTGTGCCCGCGTTGTGTACGGTCCCTAGGGTCCCTGTGTGCTTCGAGTGCGTCGAGTGCTTGGAGGAAGGGACACATGGACAGAGCTCTGGCCGTCCGGGCTCGCGGGATCACCAAGTGCTTCGGGGACGTCGTCGCGCTCGACGGCGTCGACCTGGAGGTGGCACGGGGTCAGATCCACGGCCTGGTCGGACCGAACGGCGCCGGCAAGACGACCCTGCTCGGTCTGCTGCTCGGCCTGGCCGTCGCCGACGAAGGCCGCCTGGAGATCCTCGGCACCCCGATCGGACGGGCGCTCGCCGCCCCCGGCGGGGTCGCCGGCTTCGTCGACGGGCCCGGCCTCTACCCCTCGCTCACCGCCCGGCAGAACCTCGCCGCCCTCGCCGCGCTCCGCGGCAGGAGCGCCCGGTCCGCCGGGGTCGACGAGGCGCTGGCCGAGGTCGGGCTCACCGACGTCGCCGACGATCCGGCCCGCGGCTACTCCCTGGGCATGCGCCAGCGGCTCGGCCTCGCCGCGGCCCTGCTCACCGAACCCCGGCTGCTCGTGCTCGACGAGCCGTCCAACGGCCTGGACCCGGCGGGCAAACGCCATGTGCACGGCGTTCTGGACCGGCTCGCCGCGAACGGGACCGCGGTCGTCCTCTCCAGCCACCGGATGGACGACCTCCAGGCCCTGTGCTCCGAGGTCACCATCCTCGCCACCGGACGGGTCGTCTTCTCCGGGCCGCTGGGCAAGCTGGCCGCCGAGAACCGTGAACTCGACTACCGGCTGCTCACCTCGGACCCGGACGCGGCCCGCCCGCTGGCCCTCGCCACGGCCGGGGTCCGGCTGGTTGAGGAGGCCGTGCCACGGGGCGCCACCGACGTGCTCGTCGTACGGGCGCTCGTGCCCGCCGTGGACGAACTGGTGGCGCGGCTCGTCGGCGCCGGCATCGCGCTGCGCGAGCTCGCGCCCGTCGTGTCACCCCTCGAAGCCGCGTTCCTCGCCCTCACCGAGCCGAAGGAGAACGGCGGATGACCGCGACCGTCGCCGAAGACGCCGGAGTCGAGCCCCACGGACCGGACGAGGACGCCACCGCGGCGCTCCGTGTCCCGGTCGCCCGCGTCTACCGCTTCGAACTCGTCAAACTCGTCTCCCAGTGGCGGATCCGCCTGCTGGTCCTCGCCTGCTGGATCGTGCCCGCGCTCTTCGTCGCCGCGGTCAGCCGGCAGAGCACCCTTCCCGTGGACACGCTCTTCGGCCGCTGGATGCACGCCACGGGGTGGGCCGGGGCGCTGGTGACGCTCGGGTTCGCGGGCACCTGGGCGCTCCCGCTGCTGACCTCGGTCGTCGCCGGTGACGTCTTCGCCTCCGAGGACCGGCTCGGCACCTGGCGCCATCTGCTGGTGGCGGTACGGTCACCGCGCCGGATCTTCGCGGCCAAGGCCCTGGCCGGCCTCACGGTCCTGCTGCTGCTCGTGGCCGGACTGCTGGCCTCCAGCTCGGCCGGCGGGGCCGTCGCGGTCGGCGACCGGCCGCTCGTCGGGCTCGACGGTCATCTGCTGAGCCCGGCCGACGCCGCGGGCAGGGTCCTGCTCGCCTGGCTCTGCGTCCTCGCCCCGACCCTGGCCCTGGCCGGCGTGGGACTGCTCGGCTCCGTCACGCTCGGACGGTCCCCGATGGGGCTGCTGCTGCCCGCGCTGGTCGCGCTCGCGATGCAGCTCGCCCAGATGATGCCGCTGCCCGTCGCGGTGCGCCTGGCCCTGCCCAGCTACGCGTTCATCGCCTGGAACGGCCTGTTCACCGGCCCCGCCCAGCTCGGCCCGCTCCTGATCGGCATCGCGGTCAGCCTGCTGTGGGCGCTGACCGCGACGGTGTCGGCCTATCTCCTGTTCATGCGGCGGGACTTCACCGACACGGCCCACGACGGACCGGGCCGCCGCGCCGTCACCGCCGGAGCCCTGCCGCTCGTCGCGCTGGCCGCCGTGACGGCCCTGGCCGTCGGCGCCGCCACGGGGGCCACGGGCTCCGGGATCGAACAGGACAAGGTGCAGCGCTCGGCCGCGACCGCGTTCGCGCACCTCTACCGGCTCCAGACCCGTCAGCTCAACCGCCCCGCCGTCACGGAGGCGCGGCTGAGGGTCACGGCGGACTGCGACAAGGGCAGCGTCCGCGTCGCGGCCGAGGGACCGGGCAACGACTGGCGCTGTGTCCTCTCCTGGCACCTTCCCGGCGTCGACGCCGTGGGCACGGCCGTCTACCAGCTCGACATCACCCCGGACGGCCGATACATGGCCGACGGCGACGGACCGAAGGAGGTGAACGGCTACTTCCTGGTCCGCACTCCGACCGGGGACGCACCGAACCCGCTCTGGCAGTTCGACGGCAATGTCGACCTGCTCGCCAGCTCGAAGGGATGACTCCATGCAGGTAACGCGTCGCCGACGGACCGGGAAGAAGGGACGACCGGGCGCCCTGGGCAGACCCACCGGCGCGGCGGGCCCGTTCGGCGGACTCGCCGGAAGACGGATACCGCTGGTCACGGTGGGCACCACCGTGCTCGCCCTCGTCGCGGCCGGGGCCGCCTTCGCCCAGACGCACCAGTTCGGCACCGACCAGGTCGGCCAGGTCACCGACCAGGGGCAGGTCCTGTCCAGCGACCAGTACATCGCCCCGTACGGCGACCGGCTCGTCGTCCAGAACGGCAAGATCATGTCGTCCTCGGTCAGCCCGGACGGCACCCATCTCGCGGCCTCGCTCACCGACGGCGGGAGCGCCCTGTCGATCGTCGACCTGAAGAGCTGGAAGGTGCAGCAGCTCGTCAGCAGCTCCGCGACCTCCGTCCCGCGCATCAGCGGCAACAGCGTGGGACAGGAAGGGCCGACCTACTCGCCCGACGGCAAACAGCTCTGGCTGGGCCAGACCGACGGGTACACCCGGTTCACCGTGACCGCGGACGGCAGCGTCACCGCCCCCGTGTCCGTCCCGATCGCCGCGGACGGGGACAAGCACGCGCTGGTGGGCGCGGCCGTGTTCTCGGCCGACGGCTCCACCGTGTACTCCGCGGTCAACGGACAGAACCGGGTCGTCGCCATCGACGCGGCCACCGGGACCGTCCGGCAGAGCTGGAACGTGGGCAACGCCCCGCGCGACCTGGCCCAGGTGGGCGACCGGCTCTACGTCAGCGACGAGGGCGGGCGCACGGCGCGGGCCGGCGACACCACGATCAACTCGTACGGGACCCAGGTGCCGGCCGATCCGGTCACCGCGGCCACCACCACCGGAACCGTCAGCGTCATCGACCTGGCGGACCCGGCCGCAGCCGTCGCGAGCATCCCCGTCGGGCTGCACCCGACCGCCCTGTACGCCAAGGGCAGGGCGCTGTTCGTCACCAACACCGCCACCAACGACGTGTCGGTCATCGACACGGCCAGGAACAAGGTCGTCCAGACCATCGCGACCCAGCCCTGGCCCGAGGCCTCGGTGGGCTACGAGCCCGACGCGGTGACGCTCACCGACGACGGCCATCTGCTGGTGACGCTGGGCCGGGCCAACGCCGTGGCCGTGTACCGGTACCGGTCACCGCAGGATCCGGTCCGCTACGTCGGCCTGCTCCCCACGGACTACTTCCCCGCGGAGATCGCCGCCGTCGGCAAGGACGTCGTGGTCTCCAACACCCGTGGCGTCGACGCCCGCCGGACCACCACCGCGGCGGGGCACGCCACCCACGACACGACGTCGAGCGTGCAGCGCTTCACCCTGCCCGACGACAGTGTCGTACGGGCGCAGACGGCCAAGGTCTTCCGGCAGAACGGCTGGACGGCCGGGTCGGTCGCCCGGTCCAAGGGCAGGAGCCACGCCAAGCCCGTCCCCGTCCCGCTGCGGCTCGGCGACCCCTCGACGATCAAGCACGTCTTCCTGCTCGTCAAGGAGAACCGCACCTACGACCAGATCCTCGGGGACGTCCCCGAGGGCAACGGCGATCCGTCGCTGGCGCAGTTCGGCGAGAACGTGACCCCCAACCAGCACGCCATGGCGAAGCAGTTCGGGCTCTACGACAACACCTACGACATCGGCACCAACTCCGCCGAGGGCCACAACTGGCTGATGCAGGCGGACGATCCGGAGTACACCGAGTCCTCGGCCGGTGAGTACGCGCGCAGTTACGACACCGAGGACGACGCCCTCGGCCACCAGCGGACCGGGTTCCTGTGGACCGGGGCGCAGGCGGCGGGCAACTCGGCCCGGGACTTCGGCGAGTTCCAGCAGTTCCTGACCAAGCCGGCGGACGCCAGCTGGCAGAACCTGTACTGCGACGCGAAGAACATGGCCGCGACGGGCCAGGACACGGCGTACGCGCTGGACTCGTCCTCGCCGATCCCCTCGCTCAACGACGTGTCCGTGCACGGCTTCGCGAAGTTCGACACCAGCGTCCCGGACGTCTACCGGGAGGAGATCTGGAAGCGTGACTTCGAGAAGAACGGGCCGGCGAACCTGAACATGTTCTGGCTCTCCAGCGACCACACCGGCGGTCCGGCGAACGCGGCCGCGCAGGTGGCCGACAACGACCTCGCGACCGGCAGGATCGTCGACGAGATCTCGCACAGCAAGTACTGGAAGGACTCGGCGATCTTCGTCGTCGAGGACGACTCCCAGGCCGGTCTCGACCACGTCGACGGCCACCGCGCCCCGATCCAGATCATCAGCCCCTGGGCCCGGCACGGAGTCGTCGACAGCCACTACTACTCGCAGATAACGCTGATCCGGACCATCGAGCAGATCCTCGGCGTCCACCCCATGAACCAGAAGGACAGCGCGGCCACCCCGATGCGCGCCGCCTTCACCGGGCACGCGGACCTCACGCCGTTCACGGCGCTGCCCAACAGGACCTCGCTGACCGACGGCCTCAAGACCCCGCCCTCCTGCGGTACGGACACCCCGGCGCCGCAGGACCCGGCCGCCGCGCCGGTACCGTCGGCGAAGGTGCCGGCGGCCGAACGGGCCCTCGCCGCGCAGTGGGACACCTGGAAGTCGCACCAGCGGCTGACCGGCCCCAACGCCATCCCGGACTACGCCAACCCCGCGCAGATGAACCACTTCACGTGGTACCAGACGCACGGCTGGACCAAGCCCTACCCCGGCGAGCACAAGCTCTTCGCGCCGGGGGACGTGCCGGGCGCCTACCTCCCGTCGTCGGAGTCCGACGGCTGACGTTCACGACCGGTCACCGGTGACCGGTTTACGCGCACGCGGCGATGGGCCGCCCGGAGCAAGTCCCGGGCGGCCCACCGCTCTTGGTCCGATCGCGTCGGCCTCAGCCCGTGAAGCCGGCCGTGATCGACGTGAACTGCCAGGTGTTCTGGCTGATGCCGGAGCAGTTGCTCACCACGCCGCCCCCGGGGCAGGACCGGTCGCGGTTGACCGCCCAGTAGGCGAGCCGGGCGATGTGGTGGTTGTTCGCCCAGTCACGGATCGAGGTCCAGATGGCCGGGGTCGTGTTCTCCTGCTGGTCGGACAGGCCGTTCATGCCGGAGATGCCGATGTGCGAGTACGCCGTGGCGTCGTCCCAGCCGAAGGTCGACTTCAGCTTGGTCTTCAGCCCCTCGGCCGCGTTGACCGTGTTGCCGTACATGTCGGAGCCGCCGCCGAAGTCGAACGGCATGATGGTGAAGACGTCGATGTTCGCGTTCAGGGACTGCGCCTGCTCGATGAGCCGGTTGCCGTAGTAGGTCGGGCCGGTCGTCGAGGTGCCGAAGGTGACGATGGTCTTCAGCCCCGGGTTGTTGGCCTTGACCGTCTTCAGCGCGGTCAGGATCTTCGCCTGGACGGCCTCGTTCTCGAACTCGTCGGTGTTCTCGATGTCCATGTCGATGGCCTTGAGGTTGTAGGCCGAGATCACCTTCTGGAGCGCACCGGCGAGCGCGCTCGCCGAGGAGCAGTTGGCGCCGAGCTTGCTGCCCTGCCAGCCGCCGAACGACGGGACGACGTCACCGCCCGCGGAACGGATCTGGTTGATCGCCGTCTGGTCGACGCCGCCGGTCAGCGCCCGGCTGCCGTCCCAGGCCGGGGTGCAGCCGCCCGAGTCCAGCACGAACGCCATCGTGAACCACTTGACGCCGGTCGCGCTCATCACCGTGGTCGGGTTCGGGGGGTCGCCCCAGCCCTCGTACAGATAGGGAGCGGCCTGCTTGAAGCCGGTGCCGCCGCCTCCGCCGCCCGCGTCGGTCGTGACGCTCACGGAGTTGGAGGCCGCGGAGGTGTTGCCCGCCGCGTCCCGCGCCTTGACGGTGAAGGTGTACGCGGTGCTCGCGGACAGCCCGCTGACCGTGGCGCTGGTGCCCGACACGCTGAGCACGTTGGTGGAGCCGCTGTAGATGTCGTACGCGGTGACACCGACGTTGTCGCTCGACGCGCCCCAGGACAGGGACACGCTGGAGGAGCTCTTGCCGGTGGAGGTCAGGCCCGTGGGCGCGGTCGGCGCCTGGGTGTCGGTCCCGCCGCCACCGCCGCCGGGACCGTCGAGGCTGATGTCGTCGGCGTAGTAGGTGCCCTGCGCGTACCAGCCGTGGACGTAGATCTTGGCGCTGGTCTGCGAGGCGCCGGTGGTGAAGGAGACGGTGAGCTGGCTGTACGCCGACGGGGACGTCGTCCAGTTCGAGGCACCGCCGTCCACACCGAGGTAGACATAGCTGCCGCGCACCCAGCCGGAGAGGCTGTACGTCGTGTTCGGCTGGACCGAGACGGTCTGGGTGCACTGGGCGTTGTCGCTCGAACTCGCCGCCCCCGCGAGGGCTTTGGAGCCCCCGTGCACGGGAGTCGAGACGATCGAACCCAGGTTCCCCGAGCAGGTCCAGGGGGAGAGGCTGCCGGTCTCGAAGCCCGGGTTGGTCAGGATGTTGGCCGCCTCGGCCGTGCCCGGCAGGGCGACCGCGCCGGCGAGGGCCAGCGCGGCCGTGCCCAGCAGGGCGAGGAAACGATGTCTGGAACGTCTGAGCATGGTCATGCGCACGCGATCTCCCTGGAGATATGGGGGTGTTCGGGAGTGCAGAGAGGTGCGCAACCAAGTTGGTATGGACCAATCCCGCTGTCAAGACACTGCGCGGGAATTGGTCCAGACCGGTAAAGGGGGTGGCTCCGTGTGCTACGCCGGTGCGATCGCCGCGCCCGCGGCCGTGGCGGCCTGGGCCGGCAGGGCGGGGGCCGTCGCCTCGACCGGAGCGGGCAGGGCGGACGGGGACTCCGTGGCCCGCGCCGGTACGGCGGGCAGGACCGGCAGAGCGGACACGTCCGGCTCGGACCGCTGCGCCGGCAGCGACACCGGACGCAACGGACGCGGTCCCGCGACCACCGTGTAGTCCGGTCCGAGGAACGGCGGGACCAGCTCGCCCGTCTCCTCGCCCAGCGCCAACTGCACAGCCGCCCAAGGAGCGTTGACCCCGCACTGGGCGATCTGGTGCAGCCCGCCGGCCGGACGGGTGTTCACGTCCATCAGCACCGGCTCGTCACCGTGCATACGGAACTGGATGTTGGACAGATAGTGCAGCCCGAACGCCTCCGCGAGCAGCCGGGCGGGCTCGATCCAGGCGTCGTCGAGGGTGAAGCCGCGACGGCGGCCGTTCTTGGTGCGGCCGATGGCCATGCGGACCCGGCCGTCGGGACCGGTCAGGCAGTCCACCGACACCTCCGGCTGCCCCAGGTGCGGCATCACCAGCCAGTCGACGGGCTCCGCGGCCGTGCGCAGCGCCTCGACCACCAGATCCAGCGGCACGTACGCGCTCGGGAAGCCGGTGAGGTGCATGAGCGAGAAGGGGGAACGGGTGATCCCCCGGAAGCCAACTCCGCCCGCACCGGCCGCCGGCTTGAAGCACGCGCGGTGGCCCGCGGCCTCCAACTCCTCGACCGCAGCCATCAGTTCCTCGACCGTGCGCACCCGGTACCACGGAGGAACCGGTATGCCCACGGCCTCCACGGCCTGGTAGGCGACGACCTTGTCGTGGAAGACCGCGACCGCCTCCGCGGGCGGCGCCAGCAGCGCCGTACCGACCGCCGCGAACTCGGCGCGCTGCGCCACGATCGCGTCCTGGTGCAGGACCGGCACGAACACGTCGACGGAACGGCGCGCGCACATGTCGAGGGCGTACTCGACGTAGGCACGCGGCGACAGGCCCTCGGGCTCCGGTTCCGCCGTGTCGGCGGCGGCGAGCACGGGGGAGTCGGGGTCACCGTGGGTGGCGTGGATCTCGACCGCGCGATGCTGCGGATTATTTCGCAGCTGGTCCATGAAGAACACGTTCTCCGCGTACGTGCGGTTGAGCCAGACGCGTACGCGAGAGCCCATGCATGCCACCGTTTCGGGGTTCGCGGGCACGGCGGAGCGGGCCGGGCCCGGCCAGGGGTAGGGGAGGTACACCGAGCCGTCGCACGCCAAAGCAGATTCGAGCGGAGGTGTTGGGGCGATCATAGGGGTCGCGGAACCCCGATGCTGCTACGGGGATGTTACGGATTCCCCGGCCGCCGCCCGGGCCTCCTTGTCCGGTGGCCGGAGCGTGTGCTGTTGTGTCGGTATTGGCTCTCTACGGGGGTGGCGCGTGCGGCCGACAGACGGCGGTGCCGGAAATCTGCTGGCCATCAGCGACCTGCACATCGGCTACGCCGAGAACCGCGCCCTGGTCGAGGACATGCACCCCTGGACGGACGAGGACTGGCTGCTGGTGGCCGGTGACATCGGTGAGATCGTCGAGGACGTCCGGTGGACCCTGGAGACGCTCGCCGCCCGTTTCCGCAAGGTCGTCTGGGTGCCGGGCAACCATGAACTGTGGACGCACCCCAAGGACCCGGTGCAACTGCGCGGAGTGGCCCGCTACGAGCATCTGGTGGCCCTGTGCCGGGAGTTGGGCGTCATCACGCCCGAGGACCCCTACCCCGTCTGGAACGGCCCCGGAGGCCCCGCCGTCGTCGCCCCGCTCTTCCTGCTCTACGACTACTCCTTCCTCCCCGAGGGCTGCGCCACCAAGGAGCAGGGGCTCGCGTACGCCGAGGGGACCGGCATCGTGTGCACGGACGAGTACCTGCTCCACCCCGACCCCCATCCGAGCCGCGAGGCCTGGTGCCGGGAGCGGGTCGCCGAGACCGAGCGCCGGCTCGCCGCGGTTCCGGACGGCCTCCCGGTCATCCCGGTGAACCACTACCCCCTGGACCGTCACCCGATGGACGTCCTGTGGCACCCCGAGTTCGCCATGTGGTGCGGCACGGCCGCGACCGCCGACTGGCATCGCAGGTTCCGGGTCGAGACCATGGTCTACGGACATCTGCACATCCCGCGGACGACCTGGCACGAAGGTGTCCGGTTCGAGGAGGTGTCGGTCGGCTATCCGCGAGAATGGCGTACGCGACCGGGACCGCCCGGCGCGCTGCGCCGCATTCTGCCGATGGAGGTCAAAGCCGGTGATGGAGGAGCTGCTTCCGGAGTCGGTGGTGGCCGTGGAGAGCCACGGTGACGACCCCGCCGGAGAAGCGAGCCTGTACCCCGAGGAACTGGCGGTCCTGAGCCGCGCCGTGGGCAAACGGCGCCGCGAGTTCGCCGCCGTACGGGTCTGCGCCCGGCGTGCCATGGAGAAGCTGGGCGTGCCCCCGGGGCCCGTGCTGCCGGGCGAGCGCGGAGCCCCGCGGTGGCCGGACGGTGTCATCGGCAGCATGACGCACTGCGACGGCTACGGCGCCGCCGCGCTCGCCCGGGCCGCTGATCTCGCCTCCCTCGGCATCGACGCCGAACCCCATCTCGCGCTGCCCGACGACGTCCTGGACGCCGTCGCCCTGCCCGCCGAGTCGGAGCGCCTGGACCGGCTGCGCGCCCGGGAGCCGGCCGTCCACTGGGACCGGCTGCTGTTCAGCGCCAAGGAGTCCGTCTACAAGGCGTGGTTCCCGCTCACCGGCCGCTGGCTCGACTTCTCCGGGGCGGACATCGAGCTCTCCGCCGACCCGGGCCGCACCGCCGACGGCCTCTCGGGATCCCTGAGCGCCCGGCTCCTCGTCCCGGGACCGGTGGTGGACGGCGTCCCCCTCCAGACCTTCACCGGTCGCTGGACGGCCCGGCACGCGTTCGTGGCGACGGCGATCACGGTCCCGCACCCGGCACCCGGAACGGCTTCCGGCCCCGGGGCCTGAAGGCCCGGCCGCCCCGCGCCGGGACCGATGTCCCTCAGGGCCGGTCCTGCGCCGGGTACCAGGCGTGCAGCAGCTCGAAGAACGCGTCCTCGTTGCCGGTGAGGCCCGCCGCCTCCAGCGCCCGTTCGGTCTCGGCGAGCACGGCGGGCGGGACCACGGGTGGCCGGCCGCCGTCCGGCGGGCCGTCGAAAGCCGCTCGTACCGTCTGGAGGAGGCGGAGGTAGGCCTGCACGGCGGCGCGTTCGTGGTCGGTCAGTACGGCGGTCGGCATCGGACGGCTCTCCCTGGTCGGCTTGTCGTGACACTGGTCCTGACCCCAGCTTGCCGTCCGCCACTGACAATCCGGTTTCCCACCGTGGAGGTTCGCTCGCTTAGCGGAGGCGAAACGTCCCGGAAACCCCAGGTGGAACAAGGCCCCTACGCTGGACGGACGAGCAGGAGCCGCCTTCGCGGCGGCCTGGGAACGGGAGGTTCCGCCCGTGGTCGACGTACAGCCCCGGCAGCCGCGGCGCACCGCGCGACTGCGTCCGGTCGGTGACGGAGAACTGCGCCTGCACCACCGTCTCGTGCACGGATACCGGCGCGCCTACCGGATGGCGGGACAGGGCCCGGCGCTCGTCCTGATCCACGGCATAGGCGACTCCTCGGCGACGTGGGCGGAGCTGATCCCCGACCTAGCCCGCACCCACACCGTGATCGCGCCCGATCTGCTGGGCCACGGCGAGTCCGACAAGCCGCGCGCCGACTACTCGGTGGCCGCGTACGCCAACGGGGTGCGCGATCTCCTGGGCACGCTCGACATCGAGTCAGCCACCCTGGTCGGGCACTCGCTGGGCGGGGGAGTGGCGATGCAGTTCGCCTACCAGTTCCCCGAGCGCACCGAACGGCTGATCCTGGTCAGCGCGGGCGGTGTCGGCGGCGAGGTCAATCCCTTCCTGCGTGCCGTGTCGCTGCCGGGAGCCCATCTGATGCTCTCCGCTCTGCGCCTGCCCGGCATGCGCGTCAACGTCGGGCTCTTCCTGCGGCTGATGCGGCTGCTCGACACCGATCTGGCCCAGGACGCGCCGGAGTTGCTGCACCTCGTGGACGCGCTGCCCGACGCGACCTCCCGCAGCGCGTTCGTACGGACGCTGCGGGCCGTGGTCGACTGGCGCGGTCAGGCGGTGACGATGCTCGACCGCTGCTACCTCACCGAGGGCATGCCCACCATGCTGCTCTGGGGGGACCGGGACAGCGTGGTGCCGGTGCGGCACGCCCACGGGGCGCACGCGGCCATGCCGGGCAGCCGTCTGGAGATCTTCGAGGGCGCGGGACACTTCCCCTTCCACAGCGATCCGGCGCGATTCCTGTCCCTGGTCGAGGAGTTCACGGCCACCACCAGCGCGGCCGACTGGAGCCGCGAGCGCTGGCGGGAGCTGCTGCGCGCCGGGCGTCCGGGTACGGCGGCGGGGCAGCCGGACACCGTCCGGAGCCGTTCGGCGGAGCGTGACCTGCGCGAGGCGAGCGAACGCAGCGCGACCTGACGACCAGGATCGTGGCGCGGCCCGAGTGTCCGGCTCACCGTGCGGGGGGCGAGGTGCGAACCCGGCCCGTGACGGGGTCTGAGGACCGGGTGGCGCGCGGCGGGCCCGGGAGCCCGGCCGGGGAGGAACGCGCGGGGTCAGCCGGTCCGTTCACGGGTGCCGTGCTCCGGTCCGGCCGTCGCTCCGGTCCGGCCCCGGACGGCAGCGACGACCGGCGAGTGACGCAGCGCGTCGGACATGCGTACGAGATCGCGGCGGCCGTCGGTGTGCGCGAACGTGGCCCCGGCCGCGGGCGACGCGTCGGGGGTCTCCGCCGAGCTGATGACACGGCCCTCGGGGTCGGCGGCCCTGGCCCGTACCGCGACCGTCACCATCGCCGCGTCCGCCTCGGCGTGCGCCTCCGTGGCGGAGGAACCGGCGGCGACCGCGGCGCCGTAGGCCCGGGAGCGCACCTCGGAGTCGAAGTAGGGGTAGAGGCTGAGCATCCCGTCATGGATGTCGGACTCCCGCTGGGTGACCTGGAGTTCGGCCGGCGACCACCAGGACATCCGCACCGCGCGCTCCTCCGGCACGGAGACCGGCTTCAGTTCGCGCCAGAGCGGCCCGAGCCGTCGATAGGCCGACCAGGTGTTCCAGCTGTCCTCGACGCGCCGCCAGGCCAGCGGCAGACAGAAGCCGACCGCGGTGATCTGGGCGCCGGCCGAGGCCAGCAGCGGTGCCACGTTGGTGCTCAGTCCGTCCAGGTCGGCGCCGTTCCAGCGGGCGACGACCGCGGTGAACTTGGCCGCGGAGTAAGGGATGTTGCACAGCGACCCGAAGGCGATGATCACCAGACCCGCGCGCAGCCGGCCCTGCACCTGGATCGCCCAGCGCCAGCACATGAAGTTCATCGCGACACCGGCCACGGTGAGCGAGGCGAGATACAGGACGATCATCTCGCGGATGAAGGGCGTGTTGGCGTAGTACGTGTCGAGGTCGCGCAGTCGTTCCTCGGAGGCGTCCCCGAGCGCGAACAGGACGATCAGCGCCACGCCGACCACGGTGTAGCCGAGGATCCAGCGGCGCGACAGACGCCGGGTCACCTCGGGCGGCCCGCCACGCCAGTTGATGATCAGCACCAGACAGGAGGCGCTGTAGGCGCTCAGCAGGCAGTAGACGATGGGGGCCGAGACGTTGGGGACGCCGGTGACGCGGTTGACGGCGGCGATGGTGGGCGGGGCCGCGAAGAGGAACACCAGGCCCGCGAGGGCGAGGAGCACGCCCACCGACCGCAGCAGCGGGTCGCGCCAGCCGCGCAGCAGTGAGGGCCCTTTGAACGCGATCGCCGCGCCCATGGCGACGGCCGGGGTGTAGTAGCTGGATCCGTCCATGGCCCAGGACCTTCAGCCCCGCGGCCCGCGACAGCCGAGTGAGGCCTCGATGCGGCCGGCCAGACCGTGCCGCTGCACCGGACCGCGCAGCGAGGAACCGGCCAGCCAGGTACGGCATTTGCTCGCGAGCAGGAGTCCGAAGCTCTCGGCCTCCTGCTCGTCGGCGCGGTCGAACCGGGTGCGCGCCGCCACCTTGAGGACGGTGGCCTGGAGGTCGGCACCGTCGCTGAGTAAGCGCGCCGCGACGGCGGTGCCGTCGACGTGCTGGGTGCAGTGCCCGGCCTTCATGTGCCACAGCTCGTGCCCGAGGATGACCAACTGGTGGTCGGGCGCGGTGCGTTCCTCGATGACGACCAGATCCTGCTCGGCCATGTCGAGCCACAGTCCGCTGGCGGTGCCGGGCGGGAAGGCGGCCGTACGGAACTGGACGGGACGGCCCCGGCGCCTGCTCATCGCGCCGCACAGCGCGGTGTAGAGGTCGGTGGGTGCCGCCGGCGCGGGGAGCGAGAGCTCCGAGACCAGCTCGCCGCACAGGCGGCGCATTTCCCTTCCGATGCCCACTGCTCTCCCCCGGCTCACGACTCGGGCCGTTTGACGCTCTCCAGGAGCATGTCCAGCCATTCCGCGACCTTGTCCCGGTGCTGGTCGGTGGGCAACTGCGCGGCCCGCCAGGCGATCCCGCGGACGCCGTGGTCGAGGAGCAGCCGTTCGAGCGGGTCGCGGGCGACGGAGGCGGCGGCGCGTTCACGGTCGGCGAGCCGTTGCAGGAGTTCCTGTTCCGAGCGCTGGAGGGCGCCCACGAGTGCCTCGGAGTCCTCGGCCGTGAGGAATCCGGCGTGCACCCGGAAGAAGCGCTGGATGGCGTCGCAGTGCTCCATGGTGGGGCGCCGGTCGCCGTTGATCAGCGCGCCCGCCTGCTGCCGGGACATGCCGGCGCCGTCCGCTATCTCCTGCTGCGTGTAGCGCCGGCCGTTGGGCTTGAGCCGGGTGCGCCGCAGCAGGTCGAGACGTTGCAGGAAGCGTGCCTGGAGGTCGGGTTCACCGGCGGGGCGGCCGCCCAGCAGGGCCTTCGCCACGGCTTCGGGGACACCGGACTCGGCCGACAGCCGCCGGACGTCGAAGACCTCGGCGTGCGGAACGCCGAGCCGGTCGGCGAGTGCGGTGACCCTGGCCACGACGGCCTGAAGCAGTACCGGCGCCGTGGCGCACGGAACCTCGAAGCCATCCGTCACCGACAGATCTCCTACTCAGGTGGCTCTCACGAAGTTCGGGAACCATGCGGACACGAGGGTCAGGAACCATCCCGGCGCCAAGTCCGGGGACCAACCGGAGCGTAGCCCGTCGCTCGAACTCACATCCAGGTCTCGCCACAACTGTGGCGAGATTCAGCCGTCAACGGCCGCCAAATGCCACGATAGTTGACACGCCCGTCCCCGGGACAGCAGGATCGGGACGCCGCGTGAAGGCCGCAGAGGCAAGAGGGGTGACCTCCCGATGGCGTACCAGGCAGGAAGGCAGCGGTCCCAGCCGCGACCTGTCCCCGAGAGTCTCGAAGCGCAGGCGTACCTCCAGGACTACGCCACGCTGCTCGAGGCCGTTCCCTTCCCCTCCGTCGTCTTCGACCACCGCTGGGACGTCGTTCTGTCCAACGCCGCGTTCCAGACACTTTTCGACGGCGTGGGGCCCCATCCGACCGCCATGCCGGGCGACAACTTCCTGCGCTTCGTCCTGTTCCACCCGGACGCGGGAGCGGTCCTCGGTGAGCACGAGTCGAGCTGGTGCCTGCCGATGCTCGCGCACTTCGCGGCGGCGGTGGAGCGCAACGGCCAGGACCGCGGACTGCAGGCGATCCGCCGGGACATCGCCCAGGACCCGATCATGGACGCCGCCTACCGGCACGGCCTGCCCCACTGGATCGAGGCGGTCGGACCGCGCGGGGTCGAGCACGACGGAGCCGTGCGTCCGCTGGTCCACCCCGATCCGCGCTGGGGCAGAACCGACTGCCGGATCGTCGACGACACCCCCAGGACCCTTCAGGACATGGGCTATGCGCGGATGACCCTGGTGCTCCGCGAGACGGCCCGGCCGGTCACGGGCGGACCGCGCAGGGCCCGCACGACGCGCAACGGCGCGGCGCAGCTTCGGGCCGTGTGACGCGCGTCGACTCCGCGGGCGGGGGGCCCGGGTCCGGGTTCACGCGCCCGTGCGGAGCCGGGTCCGCTCAGCCGGCCGGCATCACCAGGACGAGGGGCACGCCGTCGCAGGGGACGAGCCGCATGTTCTCGTGCCGCGCGCTGCCGCCCCCCGCCAGCACGGCTCCGAAGTCGGGCCCCTTGGTGAGGGATCCGGCCAGATGCGCCGGGTCGGCCGAGGCGGCCACCCGGCCCCGCGCGTTCACCAGGTAGGCCGCTCCGGGCAGCCGCTGGAGGAGCGGGACGACGGCGCCCTCGAAGTGCCGCAGGTACACGTCGGCCGCGGCGACCCCCACGAACCGGCCGTCCACATGGACCGGCGCGGACAGGGTCAGGCTGTACTCGTCGGAACAGAGGTAGTCGACGTAGGGCCCGGCGACCGCGCGCTGCCCCGTGTCGCGGGGGAGGGCGAACCAGTCCCAGTGCGTGTAGTCCGAGTACGCGGAGTGCGCCGGATCGAGGTCGAGCAGCAGCGGCCGTACGCTCCCGTCGGAGCCCTGCTGCCACCACTCCAGCCACGCCGGTACGTCACCGAGCAGGCCGGGCGCGGCCACGAACCCGGCGCCCGACACCAGCTCCTGGCTGGTGAGCCGCAGATGGAGGCCCGGGCGCAGCGCGGCGAGGTCCACGCTCGCGGGGCGGCGGCCGGCGGCGGCCACCCGGGTGAGCAGCGCGGTGGTGTCGGCGCGGGTGTCGGCGACCGCGTCGAAGACGGCCTCCAGCGTGGAGCGGACCTGCGCGGCCACGGCCGCCTCGGCGGAGACGTCAAGCGTCGCCGTCGCGCCGACCGCGCCGGGGCTCCTGCGCATGGGTGCCCTCCAGTGGACGCTGACCTGACACGGCACGCGGCATCGACAGACGCAGGGTGATGAGCCGCGCCGTCGAGTCCAGTACGCACCGCTCGGCCAGTGCCCTGGCCGAATCGTGGGCCCCATCTTGCACGGCGGAGATTACGGCGCGGTGACGGTCCGCGACTTCTTCACGATATTCGTCGTCGCCCAGCACCAGGCACATCAGCGCGCCGACCTCCGTCTGGAGCACGACCTGCTCGCGCGTCAGCCGGGCCGACTGAGCGGCGGCGGCGAGTTCGACGTGGAAGCGGCCGTAGACGCGGCTGCGGGCGGCGGCCTCCTCGGCCGAGGCCAGGTCGTCCAGGGTGCGCCGCAGTGCCTTGAGGTCGTCCGGTTCGGTCCGCTGCGCCGCGAGCCTGGCCGCCGCCCCGGACAGGGCGGCCCAGTGGTCGCCCAGATCGCGCAGCTCCTCGGTGCTCCAGCCGGACAGCCGGGCCAACAGACGTTCCTGGCCTGGGACTTCGGGCAACGAGACGAAGCTGCCGCCGCCGCGGCCCCGCCGCGTGGTGACCAGCCCCTGCTGTCTCAGGGCCATCAGCGCCTCGCGCAGGGTGACCGTGGACACGCCGAGCTGCCCGGCCAGCTCCATCTCGCCGGGCAGCTGCTCGCCGTCGGCGAGCAGCCCCAGCTCGATCGCGTCGCCGATCCGGTGCGCGACCGTCTCGACGCGCGCGCGGTTGTCCACGGGAGTGAAGACGGCTCTGCGCACGCCGTCGACTCTGTGCTGCTTCACGGCCACCACCTTGTGCGTTGACTCAACCTTTACTCTAAAGGGGTCTTGAGGTTTGAACTATGACTTCATATCTTTCCGGTCAGTGTTGCAAACGCACCACCGCACCAGAAAGGTTCCCCACCGATGGAGGCAAAGGCGATCAGGCTCCAGGGCCTGCGCAAGGCGTTCGGTGACACGAACGCCGTGGCCGGAGTCGATCTGGAGATAGCCGACGGCGAGTTCTTCTCGATGCTCGGGCCGTCCGGCTCCGGCAAGACGACCGTGCTGCGCATGATCGCCGGATTCGAGAGCCCCACCGAAGGCCGGATCGAACTCGCGGGCCAGGAGGTCACCGGCCTCGCCCCGTTCGAACGGGACGTGCACACCGTCTTCCAGGACTACGCCCTCTTCCCGCACATGACCCTGGAGGAGAACGTCGCCTACGGGCTCAAGGTCCGCAAGGTGCCCAAGGCCGAGCGGCTGGTACGGGCCCGCAAGGCGCTCGCCGACGTACGCCTCGAAGGGTTCGGCCGCCGCCGTCCGAGCCAGCTCTCCGGAGGTCAGCGCCAGCGCGTCGCCCTCGCCAGGGCCCTGGTCGGCCGCCCCCGCGTCCTGCTGCTCGACGAACCCCTCGGCGCCCTCGACCTCAAGCTGCGCGAGCAGATGCAGGTCGAGCTCAAGGCGATCCAGCGCGAGGTCGGCATCACCTTCGTGTTCGTCACCCACGACCAGGAGGAGGCCCTGACGATGAGCGACCGCATCGCCGTCTTCAACCAGGGCCGCATCGAACAGGTGGGCACCCCGGCCGAGATCTACGAACGTCCGGCCACCGCCTTCGTCGCGGGCTTCGTCGGCACGTCCAACCTGCTCGAAGGCCCCTCGGCACAGGTGATCGTCGGCGCCCCCGGCACGTACAGCATCCGGCCCGAGAAGATCCGGGTCATCGCCGAGCCCACGGAAGCCGTGGAGCCCACGGAGCCCGCGAAGGACGCCCGGGCCACGGAGGACACCGATGCCGCCGATGCGGGCGGCACGGCCGGGACCGCCGGCGCAGACGGCGGGGCCGCCGGGACCCCCGCGCCGGAGCACTCCACCGCCACCGGCACCGTCGCCGAGGTCGTCTACCTCGGCGACTCCACCCGCTTCCTGGTCGATCTCGACGCGGGCGGCCGCCTCACCGCGCTCCAGCAGAACCTCGACACCTCCTCCGAGGACGTCGCCGCCCTGCGCGGCACCCGGGTCCGGCTCCGGTGGCAGCGCCGCCACACCTTCCAGGTCCCCGACCCCCGCTGACCTTCCCGCTCAGTTTCCCGTCACGTATGGAGTACGCCGTGCGCCTCACCCCAACCCTCAAGGCCGCCGCCGCCGTCGCGGTGCTCCTCGCGGCCACCGCCTGCGGATCGTCCGCCACCAGCTCCTCCGGGGCCACCGGCTTCACCCCGCCCGACCTCAAGGCGCAGACGAAGCTCGGCAAGACCGAGGGACAGGTCAACCTGATCGCCTGGGCCGGCTATGTCGAGGACGGCTCCAACGACCCCAAGGTCGACTGGGTCAGCGACTTCGAGAAGCAGACCGGATGCCAGGTCAACTCGAAGGTCGCCGCCAGCTCCGACGAGATGGTCAAGCTGATGAAGACCGGCCAGTACGACGCCGTCTCGGCCTCGGGCGACGCGTCGCTGCGCCTCATCGCCTCGGGCGACGCGGCCCCGGTCAACACCGGCCTGGTGCCCAACTACAAGAACGTCTTCAGCGGTCTGAAGAAGGGCGCCTGGAACTCCGTCAAGGGCCAGATGTACGGCATCCCGCACGGCCGGGGCGCCAACCTCCTGATGTACAACACCGAGAAGGTCACCCCGGCCCCCACCTCCTGGTCCGCGGTCTTCGACGACGCCTCGGCGCACAAGGGCCACGTCACCGCGTACGACTCGCCGATCTACATCGCCGACGCGGCCCTCTACCTGAAGTCCGCCAGGCCCGAGCTGAAGATCAAGGACCCCTACGCGCTCGACCAGAAGCAGTTCGACGCGGCCGTGGACCTGCTGAAGAAGCAGAACGCGAACGTGGGCGAGTACTGGAGCGACTACCTCAAGGAGATATCCGCCTTCAAGAGCGGCGACTCCGTGGTCGGCACCACCTGGCAGGTCATCGCCAACCTCGCGGCCGGCGAGGGCGCCAAGATCAAGGCCGTCGTGCCCAAGGAGGGCTCCACGGGCTGGTCCGACACCTGGATGATCTCCGCCAAGGCCAAGCACCCCAACTGCGCCTACAAGTGGATGGACTGGATCATCTCGCCGAAGGTGAACGCCCAGGTCGCCGAGTACTTCGGTGAGGCCCCGGCCAACTCGGAGGCGTGCCGGTACACCAGCGACAAGACCTTCTGCGACACCTTCCACGCCACCGACGAGAGCTACTGGAAGAACATCGCGTTCTGGAACACGCCCATCGAGCAGTGCCTCGACGGCCGCACCGACGTCAAGTGCGTCCCGTACGCGAAGTGGGTCCAGGCGTGGACCGAGATCAAGGGCTGACCCGACGATGACCACCACCGCGCAGGCCGCCGGACGTTCACCCGTCCGGCGGCTCGCCGGGACACTGCACCGGCGTCCCCGGCTGCGGCTGTCCCTGCTGCTGTCCGCACCCCTGCTCTGGCTCACGGTGCTCTATCTCGGCTCGCTGGCCGTGCTGTTCGTCTCCGCGTTCTGGACGACGAACTCCTTCACCTCCGAGGTGGTGAAGGTCTGGTCCACCGACAACTTCCACCAGCTGTTCACGCTGCCCGTGTACCGGCAGGTGATCCTGCGCAGCATCGGCGTGGCCCTCGCGGTCACCGTCCTGTGCGCGGTGATCGCGTTCCCGGTCGCCTTCTACACGGCCCGCATCGCCAAGCCCGCGCGGCGCCCGCTGCTCGTCGTCGCCATCCTCACGCCGCTGTGGGCGAGTTACCTCGTCAAGGTGTACGCGTGGCGGCTGATCCTCTCCCAAGGCGGCCTCGCCGACTGGGTGTTGAAGCCCCTCGGGCTGAGCGGCCCCGGCTACGGCCTGGTGGCGGCGGTCATCGCCCTGACCTACCTGTGGCTGCCGTACATGATCCTGCCGATCCACACCGCGCTGGAGCAGCTGCCCGCCAACCTGCTGGACGCCTCGGCGGACCTGGGGGCGCGGACGGGCCGTACGTTCCGGTCGGTGGTGCTGCCGATGGTCCTGCCGTCCGTGGCCGCCGGCTCGGTGTTCACCTTCTCGCTCAGCCTCGGCGACTACATCACCGTGCAGATCGTCGGCGGCAAGACCCAGCTCATCGGCAACGTCGTCTACTCCAACATCGAACTGAACCTGCCCATGGCCGCCGCGCTCGGCACGGTCCCCGTCGTGGTCATCGTGATGTACCTCCTCGCGATGCGCCGCACGGGCGCCCTGAGCAGTCTCTGAGGAGCCCGCTGTGCAACTCTCCCGTCCCGCGCGCATCGCGCTGCGCGCCGCCGCCGGGCTCGGCTTCGCGTTCATCTACGTGCCCCTCGCGCTCGTCCTGGTCAACTCCTTCAACCGGGACCGCAGCGCGAGCTGGCCGCCGTCCGGGCTCACCTTCCACTGGTGGTCGGTCGCCTGGGAGAACGAGGGCGCCCGCGCGGCCCTGTGGGTCTCGGTCAAGGCCGGTCTCGGTGCCACGGCGATCGCGCTGGTGCTGGGCACGCTGATCGCGTTCGCGGTCGCCCGTCACCGGTTCTTCGGCCGCGACACCGTCTCCTTCGTGGTCGTCCTGCCGATCGCGCTGCCCGGCATCGTCACCGGCATCGCGCTCAACTCGGCCTTCAGCACGGTGCTCGAACCCCTCGGCGTCGGTCTCGGCATGTTCACCGTGATCGTCGGACACGCGACCTTCTGCATCGTCGTCGTCTTCAACAACGTGGTCGCGCGCCTGCGCCGTACGTCCTCCTCGTACGAGGAGGCGGCGATGGACCTGGGCGCCGACACCTTCCGGGCCTTCGTCGACGTCACGTTCCCGATGGTGCGTTCGGCCCTGCTGGCCGGCGGACTGCTCGCCTTCGCGCTGTCCTTCGACGAGATCGTCGTGACGACGTTCACCGCCGGACCCGGCATCGAGACCCTGCCGATCTGGATCTTCAACAACATGACCAGGCCCCAGCAGGCGCCGGTCGTGAACGTCGTGGCCGCCGTGCTCGTCCTGCTCTCGGTGATCCCGATCTACGCGGCCCAGCGGCTGTCCGCCGACACGGCCGCCGACAGCCGGATCTGACGGGCCCCTGACCGCCCTGCCCGAGCCCCAGGGCAGGGCGGTCAGCGCTTGGTGGTGCCGTTGAAGAGCGAGCGGGACCAGAGGTAGCCGGTCAGGCTGATGCCGGCGCACCAGGCGAGCGCGATCCAGCCGTCGTCGCCGATCGCGGAGCCGGACAGCAGACCGCGGAGCGTCTCGGTCATCGGGGTGAACGGCTGGTTCTCGGCGAACCAGCGAAGGCCCGGGGACATCGATCCCGCCGGCACGAACGCGGAGCCGAGGAACGGCAGGAACTGGACCAGCAGCGGCTTGTTGCTCGCGGACTCCACGGTCCTGGAGATCAGGCCGAGCGCCGCCGAGAGCCAGGTGACCGCGAACGCGATGGCCGTCAGGAGCCCGGCGGCGGCGAGCCATTCGAGCGGGCTCGCGTCGGACCGGAAGCCGATGGCAAGCGCGAACCCCACCACCAGGACCATGCTCACCATGGTCTGGACGACACTGCCCACGACGTGGCCCGTCATGAACGCGGAACGGGTGATGTTCATGGTGCGGAAGCGGTTGATGATGCCTTCCGTCATGTCCGAGCAGACCGCGATCGAGGTCGACATCGCCCCGGCGGCCACGCCCATGACGATGATGCCGGGCGTCAGGTACTCCAGGTAGGCGTCCCGTCCGCCGCCCATTCCGGCACCGATCGAGTCCCCGAAGGCGTACACGAACAGCAGCAGCATCAGGATCGGCATCATGGCGGCGCCGAGCGACACGCTCGGATAGCGGAGCGCGTGCTTGAGGTTGCGCCGCAGCATCGTCGTCGAGTCGCGCACGGCGTGGGTGAGGGTGCTCATCGCGGGGTCTCCTTGAGGTGATGCGAGGTGCCGGCGCCGGTCGTCGCGGTGCCGCCGCCGGTCAGGGCGAGGAACACGTCGTCGAGGTCGGGGGTGTGGACGGAGAAGTCGGCGGCCCCGACACCCGCCGCGTCGAGCCGGTCGATCAGGGCGCGCAGCGCGTCGAGGCCGGCGTCGCCCGCCACGCGCAGCGCGAGAGCCTCCTCGTCACGGACCGCGTCGGGGAAGACACCGGCCGCCCGCTCGAACTCGGCGGCCCCGGTGAACCGCAGCCGTACGTGGCTGCCGGGGATCTGCGCCTTGAGGTGCGCCGCCGAGCCCTCGGCCACGATCCGGCCGTTGTCGAGCACGGCGATCCGGTCGGCCAACTGGTCGGCCTCCTCCAGGTACTGGGTGGTGAGGAAGACGGTGGTGCCGCCCGCGACCAGCGAGCGGACCGTCTCCCACATGGTGCGGCGGCTGCGTGGATCGAGGCCGGTCGTCGGCTCGTCCAGGAAGATCACCTGGGGGTCGCCGACGAGCGTCATGGCGAGGTCGAGCCGGCGCCGCATCCCTCCGGAGAAGGTCGCGGCGCGTTTGCCCGCGGCGTCCGCGATGTCGAAGCGCTCCATCAACTCCTTTGCGCGGAAGCGCCCTTCGCGCCTTCCGAGGTGCAGCAGGTCTGCCATGAGGAGCAGGTTCTCCTCGGCGGTGAGCAGGTCGTCGAGTGCGGAGAACTGTCCGGTGACACCGATCGCGGCGCGGACACCGGCGGGTGACGTGGTGATGTCGTGGCCCGCGACCTGTGCCTGCCCTTCGTCGGCGGCGATGAGCGTGGAGAGGATCTGCACGGTGGTGGTCTTGCCGGCGCCGTTCGGCCCGAGCAGCGCGAAGACGGAGCCGGCGCGGATGCGCAGGTCGATGCCGTCGAGCACGGTCTTGTCGCCGTACGACTTGCGCAGACCCACGGCGGAGACGGCGGCGGGAGGCAGAGGACCGTCGCCCGGCCTTGGTTCGGGCAAAGAGATTGGCATGGGCATGACAGAAAAAGGCATGGAGCTCTCCGTTCGGAGGCTGGTGGAAGGGTGACGGGTCGGGTGTCGTCCCGTGCGGTGCTGTGCCGTGCCGTGCGGTGCGCGGCCATTCCGTGAGGTGCCGTGCGGTGCCGCGCTGTCCGGTGCCGCGCTGCTCCGTGAGCGGAGGGGAGTTAGAGCGGCAGGTCAGGGCTTTGATCGAAGGATGTCGATGTTGCCCCAGTTGCTCCGCGCGTGGACCGCGACGGTGCCCTCGGTCGTCTCCGGCGCTTCGGACTCGGGGAGCATGTTCCGTACCTGTCCGCGGTTGGAACTGACGTCGAGCCAGGCGGCCACGCCCCGGCGGATGCCGACCTCGATGGAGCCGTTGGACGTCTCCAGCCGGATCTCGCCCCCGACGGCCTCGGTGACCCGCAGGTGTCCGTTGGTGCTGGTGCCGGTGACCGACGCCCCGGCGTGCGCGATGTCGATGCCACCGTTCGTGCTGCTCATCCGCGTCTCGCCGGTGACCTTGCCGACGGTCGTGGTGCCGTGCACGTTCTTCAGGACGGCGGGACCCTCGACCGTGCCGACGCGTACGTTGCCGGTGCTGCTGGTGATCTCGGCCGGGCCCTCGACCCGGTCCACGGTGACCAGACCGTGCGACACGGCCAGCGTCAGCGGGCCCGTGGTGTCGAGGCGGACGTCGCCGCCCGACGTCTTCACCCGGACCTCGCCGAGCCGTCCCTCGCCGAGCAGTTGGGCCCAGGAGCCGCTCATCTCGACCTGGGAGCCCGTGGGCAGGTCGACCGTCACGTCGACGAGACCGCTGGGGCCGACCAGGGGCCGGTGCTTGGTCCTGACCGTCAGGAAGCCTCCGGCGTACACGACCTCGGTCTGCTCGGCGGCCCGCACGTCCTTGTCCCGCTTCGGGTCGCGCGGCCGGACCTCGACGACCGTGTCGGCGCGGTCGCCCGCGGTGAGACGGATGGAACCGACGGCCACCTCCGCGGTGACCGAGATGGGTTCGGGAGTGTCGAAAGAAGGCATGGCTGTTCCGTCCTCGTGAGTCCTTGGGGCGTCCCCGCAGGTGGGACGTGGTGTGGGTGAAGCCGTGCGGGTGCGGGTGCGGGTGCGGGTGTGGGTGCGGGTGTGGGCGTGGGCGTCGGTGCGGGCCGCGGGTGCGGTCAGCGCACCCAGCCCGTGAAGCTCTGTCCGACCGTGCGGGTCCTGCCGGTCGACTGCGCCCGCGGTCCTCCGTCGACCGCGGCGGACACGGCCCGCACCAGCCAGGCGTTGACCGACAGGCCCTCGCGGTTCGCGGCCTCCTCGGCGCGCGCCTTGAGATGGGCCGGCAGACGCAGGTTGACGCGGGCCGTGCCGCCCTCGTCGCCGTCCCCGGGCGTCAGGGCCCGGAACGGCTCGGCGGGTGCCTCGGCCGCCTCCGTGGTGCCGGCGTAGGAGGGGGGTGGTGTCACGACGAAGTCGGGGTCCAGGCCGCGCAGCCGTACGTCGACCGAGCCGGGGGCGAGTTCGCGGGTGATCTCGTCCATCGCGGCGGAGAGCACGTTGAGCATGGTCAGACGGGTCGCCGACTCGAGGGGAGCGGTGAGCCGTTCGGCCAGCTGACGGGCTTCCTCCCCGCCGGCCTCGGCGGCCACCGCGAGTTCTCGGCGCAGGGTGTCGACATACGGGGTGAGGTCCATGACGACATAGTGGCACCACTATGGCGCCATGTGCAAGCCTAAGTGGCGCCGAGTGGTGGGTCTCGTCATAGAGGGTGGCCCTGACCTGCGCAAATAGGGAGGGGTTGCCTGTGGCGCGATGGTGTCGCGGGCGTTCGTGTGCCGTTCGGGGGTGCATGATGGCGCCGCATGGCGCCACTTGGCGTCGAGTGGTGCCATATGACGCCAGGTGGCGCCAGGCCGCGCCCGGTGGTGCCACGTGAAGGTCGGGCGGACGCGTCCGTCGCACTCTGGTTGAAGGGCTGCGCTATGTGACATAGTACTGATGTGAGTCAGCCTGTTACCTGCGATGTCGTGGTCGTCGGAGCCGGAATGGTGGGTGCGGCCTGTGCCTTGTACGCGGCTCGCGAGGGCTTCGACGTGGTCGTGGTGGACCGCGGTCACGTGGCCGGCGGCACGACCGGCGCGGGCGAGGGGAATCTGCTCGTCTCCGACAAGGAACCCGGACCCGAACTCGACCTCGCCCTGCTCTCCGGGCGCCTGTGGGCCGACCTCGCCGAGGAGCACGCGAAGGCCGTCGAGTACGAGGCCAAGGGCGGAGTCGTCGTCGCGTCGACCCCCGAGGGCATGGCCGCGCTTGAGGCGTTCGCGGCGGGCCAACGGGCCGCCGGTGTGCTGGCCGAATCCGTCCACGCCGGCCAACTGCACGAACTGGAACCGCACTTGGCCCCGGGTCTGGCGGGCGCCGTCCACTATCCGCAGGACACCCAGGTCATGCCCGCCCTGGCCGCCGCGCACCTTCTCCGGGCGTCGGGAGCCCGGCTGCTGACCGGGCACACCGTGACCGGCGTGCTGCGCTCACGGAACGGCTCGGTCCGCGGCGTGCGCACCGACCGGGGCGAGGTGCACGCGCCCGCCGTCGTCAACGCCGCCGGCACCTGGGGCGCCGAGGTGGCCGCGCTCGCGGGCGTCACCCTCCCCGTCCTGCCCCGCAGGGGATACGTCCTCGTCACCGAGCCCCTCCCGCCCCGGGTGCGCCACAAGGTGTACGCCGCGGACTACGTCGCCGACGTCGCCAGCGACTCGGCCGCGCTCCAGACCTCGCCGGTGGTGGAGGGGACCGCGGCAGGCCCGATCCTGATCGGCGCGAGCCGCGAACGGGTCGGCTTCGACCGGTCGTTCTCGCTGCCCGTGGTCCGCGAACTGGCCGCCGGCGCCACTCGGCTCTTCCCGTTCCTCGCGCGGGTCCGCGCCCTGCGGACCTATCTCGGCTTCCGGCCCTATCTGCCCGACCACCTGCCCGCCGTCGGACCCGACCCCCGGGCCCCCGGACTCTTCCACGCATGCGGGCACGAGGGCGCCGGGATCGGACTGTCCACCGGGACGGGGCAGTTGATCGCGCAGGTCCTGGCGGGCCGCCCGCCAGGACTCGACCTCACGCCGTTCCGGCCCGACCGCTTCCCCGAGGAGACAGCGTGAACCCCCTGGACCTCGTACGGGCCGCACCCGGGCCCGCCTTCACCGTCACCCTCGACGGCCGCTCCATCGAGGTGCTGCCCGGCCGGACCGTCGCCGCCGCCCTGTGGGCCGAGGGCGTCACCGCGTGGCGCGGCACCCGTGACGCGGGCCGGCCCCGCGGGGTCTTCTGCGGCATCGGCGTCTGCTTCGACTGTCTCGTCACGGTCAACGACCGCCCCAACCAACGGGCCTGCCTGGTCCCGCTGGCGCCCGGCGACGCCATCCGCACACAGGAGGGCACCGGTCACGATGACTGACGGACCCCACCGTCTCGCGGTGATCGGCGCGGGCCCCGCCGGTCTCGCCGCCTCCCTGGCCGCGGCGGCCCACGGTGTGCGGGTGACGCTGATCGACTCGGCCCCGGCGGCGGGCGGGCAGTTCTACCGACGGCCCGCGAGCGGCCTCGGCGCCCGGCGGCCCGGTGCGCTGCACCACCGGTGGCGCACCTGGCAGCGGCTCGAACGGGAGCTCGCCGCGCACCTGGAGGCGGGCAGGGTCGAGCACTTGACGGATCATCACGTGTGGACGGTCGAACGGACCGGCACGACGAGCGGCACCCGCCCGGGCTTCACCGTCCACGCCCTCCTCGGGCCGCTCCAGGAACGCTCCGTCGCCGTGCGGGCCGACGCCGTGCTCTTGGCCACCGGCGGCTACGAGAAGGTGCTGCCCTTCCCCGGATGGACCCTCCCCGGAGTCGTGACAGCGGGCGGGGCCCAGGCCATGCTCAAGGGCGGTCTCGTCCTGCCGGGCCGCAGGGTCGTCGTCGCCGGGAGCGGGCCGCTGCTGCTGCCCGTGGCGACCGGGCTGGCCGCCGCCGGTGCCGAGGTCGCCGCGCTGGTGGAGTCCCTCGATCCGCGAGCGCTGCTGCGCGGGGCCGGTAGCTTCGCCGCCCAGCCCGGCAAGATCGCCGAGGGAGCCTCGTACGCGGCCGGGCTCCTGCGCCACCGCGTTCCGTTCGTCCCCCGGCACACCGTCGTCGAGGCCCACGGCGAGACGCGGGTCGAGGCGGTCACCGTCGCCGCGCTCGCTCCCGACGGGCGGGTGCGGCCCGGAACCGGTCGCCGCGTCCCGTGCGACACGCTCGCCGTCGGACACGGCATGGTCCCGCACACCGATCTCGCCGAAGCGCTCGGCTGCCGCGTCGACGACTCGAAGGTCGCCGTGGACGACGAGCAGCGCACCGACGTGCCCGGGGTCTGGGCCGCGGGCGAGACCACCGGGATCGGCGGCGCCGGACTCGCCCTGGCGGAGGGGCGGTTGGCGGGCCGTTCCGTGGCCGCACGGCTGAACGGCCGGGAGCCCGACCCGCGCGGCGCCGCGCGTGCCGTACGCGTCCGGGCCCGAGGACGCTCGTTCGCGGCCGCGCTCGACGCCGTGTACGCGCCGCCGGCCCACTGGGCGGAGCAGGTCACCGACGACACCGTGGTCTGCCGCTGCGAGGAGGTCACGGCAGGCCGGGTCCGCGAGGCGGTCACCGGCCTCGGCGCCGGTGACGTACGGACGGTCAAGCTGCTCACCCGCGCCGGAATGGGATGGTGCCAGGGCCGCATGTGCGAATCCGCCGTCGCGGGACTCGCCGGCTGCGAACGGACGCCCGTACGCAGGCTGTTGGCCCGCCCGGTACCCCTCGGCGTCCTGGCCGGCACCGGTCCGGACGACGACGGGACACCAGGGGAGGGGGCCGCCGACCAAGCGTCGAGAGAGGACACCGCCGACCGGACACCGGGACCGGGCGACGATCTGACATCAGGGACGGGCAACGACCCGGCACCAGGAACGGGCAACGGCCTGACGCCAGGGACGAGCGACCCCGGCCCGATACCGGGCACCGACACCACCGCGTGACCGACAGTGCAATGTCACACCCTACGGAGAGGGATGAGCGCCTCATGACCGTCACCCCCGAGAGCCGGCGCCCCTGGCGCGGAATCCTCGTCGCCACCGCGCTCCCGCTGAACCGGGATCTGTCCGTCGACCTCGGCCGCTACGCCGACCACTGCTCCTGGCTCGTCGAGAACGGCTGCGACGGCGTCGTGCCGAACGGATCGCTCGGCGAGTACCAGGTGCTCACGCCCGAGGAGCGGACCAGGGTCGTGGAGACCGCCGTCGCCGCGGTCGGCGGGTCCCGGGTGATGCCCGGCGTCGCCGCCTACGGCTCCGCCGAGGCCCGCCGCTGGGCCGAGCAGGCGAAGGACGCCGGCTGCGGTGCCGTGATGCTGCTCCCGCCCAACGCCTACCGCGCGGACGAGCGTTCGGTCCTCGCCCACTACGAGGAGGTCTCCCGGGCGGGCGTCCCGGTCGTCGCGTACAACAACCCGATCGACACCAAGGTCGACCTCGTGCCCGAACTCCTCGCCAAGCTGCACGCCGCCGGTTTCGTGCAGGGCGTCAAGGAGTTCTCCGGCGACGTGCGCCGCGCCTATCGCATCGCCGAACTCGCCCCGGAACTCGATCTGTTGATCGGCGCCGACGACGTCCTGCTCGAACTCGCCGTCGCGGGCGCCAAGGGCTGGGTGGCCGGCTACCCGAACGCGCTGCCCCGGGCGTGCGCCGAGCTCTACCGGGCCGCGGTCGCCGGTGACCTCGACACCGCGGGCAAGCTCTACCGGCAGCTGCACCCGCTGCTGCGCTGGGACTCCCGGGTCGAGTTCGTCCAGGCCATCAAGCTGTCCATGGACATCGTCGGCCGTCACGGCGGTCCGGTCCGGCCGCCGCGCGTCCCGCTGCTGCCCGAACAGGAGGCCGCCGTGCGTCTGGCCACCGAACGGGCCGTCGCCGCCGGCCTCGTCTGACCCGCCCCCGGCCCGCCCGCCGTCCGCCGACCCACCGAGGAGTCCCATGCGCAGCAAACTCGTCCTGCACGCCGTCGACTCGCACACCGAGGGCATGCCGACCCGGGTGATCACCGGCGGGATCGGCACGATCCCCGGCGCGACCATGAACGAGCGGCGGCTGTACTTCCGTGAGCACCGCGACGACATCAAGCGGCTGCTGATGAACGAGCCGCGCGGCCACGCGGCGATGAGCGGTGCCGTCCTCCAGCCGCCGACCCGCCCCGACTGCGACTACGGCGTGATCTACATCGAGGTGTCCGGCTATCTGCCGATGTGCGGGCACGGCACGATCGGGGTCGCGACCGTGCTGGTGGAGACCGGCATGGTCGAGGTCGTCGAGCCGGTCACCACCATCCGGCTCGACACCCCGGCGGGTGTCGTCGTCGCCGAGGTCGCCGTGGAGGACGGCGCGGCCAAGGAGGTCACGCTCAGGAACGTGCCCTCCTTCGCCGTCGGCCTCGACCGCAAGGCCACGCTCGCCGACGGGCGCACCGTGACGTACGACCTGGCCTACGGCGGGAACTTCTACGCGATCCTGCCGCTGGAGGAGTTCGGCGTGCCCTTCGACCGCTCGCGCAAGGACGAGATCCTCGCGGCCGGCCTCGCGCTCATGGACGCGGTCAACGCCGGGGCCGAACCCGTGCACCCCGAGGACCCGTCCATCCGCGGCTGCCACCACGTGCACCTGTACGCGCCCGGGGCGACCGCCCGGTACTCCCGGCACGCGATGGTGATCCACCCCGGCTGGTTCGACCGCTCACCCTGCGGTACGGGCACCAGCGCGCGCATGGCCCAGCTGCACGCACGGGGTGAACTCCCGCTGGACACCGAGTTCGTGAACGAGTCCTTCATCGGGACGCGCTTCACCGGACGGCTGCTCGGCACCACCGAGGTCGCCGGGGTGCCCGCCGTGCTGCCCAGCTTCACGGGACGCGCCTGGATCACCGGAACCGCGCAGTACCTGCTCGACCCCTCGGACCCGTTCCCCGCCGGGTTCGTCCTGTGAGCGGGCCGCCGCCGGGGCGTAGATACTGGGAGTTCGAGTAGGACGTGACATGGCACAGCAGACGTGGCATGGCACGGAACCGGTGCGGCAGGACAGGCCGCGCACCGGCCCGCACGAGGAGACCCCGATGACCGCGCAGCGCGACAGCGCACCCTCAGCCGTTCCCGACCTGCCCACGCTCGGCGGCAGGAGGAGCAGCTACCGCGAGCGGGTGGCCGACGCGCTGCGCGCCGCCCTGATCGCGGGCGAGCTGCGGCCCGGCGAGGTCTACTCGGCGCCGACGCTCGCGGCCCGGTTCGGCGTCTCGGCGACTCCGGTCCGCGAGGCCATGCTGGACCTGGCCAAGGAGGGGCTGGTCGACACCGTCCCGAACAAGGGGTTCCGGGTCACCGAGGTGTCCGAGAAGCAGCTCGACGAGTACACGCACATCCGTTCGCTCATCGAGATCCCCACCGTCGTGCGGCTGGCCGGCACGGCGGACCCCGTATCGCTGGAGGCGCTGCGCCCGGCCGCGCGGGAGATCGTCACCGCCGCGGCGGCCGGAGACCTCATCGCCTACGTGGAGGCGGACATCCGCTTCCACCTCGGTCTGCTCGCCCTCGCGGGCAACGCCCACCTGGTCGAGGTCGTCGGCGACCTGCGCAAGCGCTCACGCCTGTACGGGCTCGACGCCCTCGTGCGGGCGGGCCGTCTGGAGGCCTCCGCCCGCGAGCACCTCGAACTCCTCGACGCCCTCCTGGAACGCGACGAGCGCGCCGTGCGCGCGGTGATGACCCGCCACCTGGGCCATGTGCGCGGCCTGTGGGCGGCGCACTGAGGACCGGGCCCCGCGGGCGGCGCGAACCCGAACCGGCCGAAGTTTTACGCAAGCAGCTTGCATTTCTTGCGCTATTCTTGCGCGTATGACGCGACGACTTGCTCAGGTGGCGAAGAAGGTCGGGGTCAGCGAAGCCACGGTCAGCCGAGTGCTCAACGGCAAGCCGGGTGTCTCCGACTCCACTCGGCAGGCGGTCCTGTCCGCCCTGGACGTCCTCGGCTACGAGCGGCCGACCCAGCTGCGCGGCGAACGCGCACGGCTGGTCGGCCTGGTGCTGCCCGAGCTGCAGAACCCGATCTTCCCGGCGTTCGCCGAGGTGATCGGCGGCGCGCTCGCCCAGCTCGGCCTCACCCCGGTGCTGTGCACCCAGACCAAGGGCGGGGTCTCCGAGGCCGACTACGTGGAACTCCTGCTCCAGCAGCAGGTCTCCGGGGTGGTGTTCGCCGGCGGTCTGTACGCGCAGGCCGACGCGCCGCACGACCACTACCGCGAACTCGCGGACCGCAACATTCCGGTGGTGCTGGTCAACGCGGCCATCGAGCACCTCGGCTTCCCGTGCGTCTCCTGCGACGACGCCGTCGCGGTCGAGCAGGCCTGGCGCCACCTCGACTCGCTCGGCCACGAGCGGATCGGGCTCGTCCTCGGCCCCGGCGACCACATGCCCTCGGGGCGCAAACTCGCGGCGGCGCGCGCCCTCGCGCCCCAGCTCCCCGACGCTCACGTGGCCCGGGCGATGTTCTCGCTGGAGGGCGGCCAGGCCGCGGCCACCAGGCTGCTCGACCAGGGCGTCACCGGCATCATCTGCGCCAGCGACCCGCTCGCGCTCGGCGCCGTACGGGCCGCCCGCCGCAAGGGGCTCTCCGTCCCCGGCGACATCTCCGTCGTCGGGTACGACGACTCGGCGTTCATGAACTGCACCGAACCCCCGCTGACCACGGTCCGCCAGCCCATCGAGGCCATGGGGCGGGCCGCGGTGGAACTGCTGAACGCGCAGATCGGCGGCGGCAGCGTGACCCCCGAGGAGCTTCTGTTCGAGCCGGAGCTTGTGGTGCGCGGCTCGACCGGGCAGGCGCCCCGCGGCTGAGCCGCGGGGCCGGGGCCGCGTACCGGGGTCCATGACTCCGGTACGCAACCACCTGCCACGCAGCCTCCGTATCGCTGTCAAATAATTACAGATTCTGCGCGACATCTTGCGGACGGATGTCGTCGGTGCTTGAGTGTGCGGCGCCAGAACACGGCGGCACGCCCGCCGTGGGCCTTCCTCGCTCCAGCCCGAAGGGGTCCACCAATGAGAACTACCGGGTTCCGCCGCAATCTCGTCATGCTCATGGCGTCATCCGTCGCGCTCACCGCCACCGCGTGCGGTTCGAGCGGCGGTGACGACGCGGCCGACGGAAAGACCCGCATCACCGTCAACTGCGAGCCGCCGAAGAGCGCCAAGGTCGACCGCTCGTTCTTCGACGCCGACACCAAGGCGTTCGAGAAGGCCAACCCGGCCATCGACGTCGTCATGCACGACGCGTTCCCGTGCCAGGACCCCAAGACCTTCGACGCCAAGCTCGCGGGCGGTCAGATGGAGGACGTGTTCTACACGTACTTCACCGACGTCAAGCACGTCGTCGACGTCAACCAGGCCGCGGACATCACGAGTTACGTCAAGGACCTCAAGAGCTACGGCACCATCCAGCAGCAGCTGCGCGACATCTACACCGTCGACGGCAAGATCTACGGCGTCCCGCGCACCGGCTACTCGATGGGCCTGATCTACAACAAGGCGCTCTTCAAGAAGGCCGGCCTCGACCCCGAGAAGCCGCCGGCCACCTGGGAGGAGCTGCGCGCGGACGCCAAGAAGATCGCCGCGCTCGGCAACGGCACCGTCGGATACGCCGACTACAGCGCCCAGAACCAGGGCGGCTGGCACTTCACCGCCGAGGTCTACTCGCAGGGCGGCAACGTCGTCTCCGAGGACGGCAAGAAGGCGACCGTCGACACCCCCGAGGGCAAGGCCGTCCTGCAGAACCTCAAGGACATGCGCTGGGCCGACAACTCGATGGGCAGCAAGCAGCTGCTGGTCATCAACGACGTCCAGCAGATGATGGGTTCGGGCAAGCTCGGCATGTACCTCTCCGCGCCCGACAACATCCCGATCCTCGTCAAGGAGAAGGGCGGCAACTACAACGACCTCGCCCTGGCTCCGATGCCCGGCGGCAAGGGCACGCTCATCGGCGGCGACGGCTACATGTTCAGCAAGAAGGACAGCCCGGCGCAGATCAAGGCCGGCCTCAAGTGGCTCGACTCCATGTTCCTGACGCCCGGCAAGGGCTTCCTCGGTGACTACGCCCGCGCCAAGCAGAACAACGCGCCCGTCGGCCTGCCCGAGCCGCGCCTGTTCACCGGTGCCGCCGACGCCAAGGACCAGCAGGTCAAGAAGGCCAACGCCAACGTGCCCGTGGACAACTACCAGGCCTTCCTGGACGGCAACCAGAGCCTCCAGATGAAGATCGAGCCGCCGCAGGCCCAGCAGATCTACTCCGTCCTCGACGCCGCCGTCTCCGCCGTCCTCACCAAGAAGGACGCCGACATCGACCAGCTCCTCAAGGACGCCTCCGGCAAGATCGACGCGATCCTGGCCCGAGGCTGACACCGTTCATGAAGACCGCATCGAAGCCCCCCGCAGTGCTCCCTCCGGCCGCCGTCGGCGCGCCGGAGGCGCCGCGGTCGGCCGGGCGCCGGACCGGGGGACCGTGGCGCCGGCGCCTGGCCGACCAGTTCCGCGCCTACGCCTTCCTGGCCGGCGGACTGCTCTGCTTCGCCCTGTTCTCCTGGTACCCGGCGATCCGCGCCGTCGAGATCGCCTTCCAGAAGTACACACCGGGCAGCGGCGGAGAATGGGTCGGCACCGCCAACTTCACCCGGGTCTTCCACGACCCGGAGTTCACCGCCGCCTGGCGCAACACCCTGACCTTCACGCTCCTCGCCCTGCTCATCGGCTTCGCCGTCCCCTTCGTGATGGCGCTCGTCCTCAACGAACTGCGGCACGCCAAGGCGTTCTTCAGGGTCGTGGTCTATCTGCCGGTGATGATCCCGCCGGTGGTCAGCGCCCTGCTGTGGAAGTGGTTCTACGATCCCGGGGCCGGCCTCGCCAACGAGGTGCTGCGCGCGCTGCACCTGCCGACCTCGAACTGGTCCAACGGCGCCGACACCGCCCTCGTCTCGCTGGTCATCGTCGCGACCTGGGCCAACCTCGGCGGCACCGTCCTCATCTACCTCGCCGCCCTCCAGAGCATCCCCGGCGAGCTGTACGAGGCCGCCGAACTGGACGGAGCGAACCTGCTCCAGCGCATCCGCCACGTGACGATCCCTCAGACGCGCTTCATCATCCTCATGCTGATGCTGCTTCAGATCATCGCCACCATGCAGGTGTTCACCGAACCCTTCGTGATCACCGGCGGCGGCCCCGAGGACAGGACCGTCACGGTCCTCTACCTGATCTACAAGTACGCCTTCCTCTACAACGACTTCGGCGGCGCCTGCGCCCTGAGCGTGATGCTGCTCGTCCTGCTCAGCGCCTTCTCCGCCCTCTATCTGCGGCTGACCCGCTCCGAGGAGGACGCGTGAGCACCCGCACCCTGATCTCCCCGCTCACCCTGGGCCGCCCGCGCGGCAGAGCCGTCTACTGGACCGTCTTCGGCGGTGTCGTCCTGCTCTTCGCGCTGGCCTTCCTCTTCCCCGTCTACTGGATGGTCACCGGCGCCATGAAGTCGCCGGACGAGGTCACCCGCACACCGCCCACCCTCCTGCCCGACCACTGGCACATCAGCGGCTACACCGACGCGTGGGACCTGATGGACCTGCCCACCCATCTGTGGAACACCGTCGTCCAGGCGACGGGCGCCTGGCTGCTCCAGCTCGTCTTCTGCACGGCCGCCGCCTACGCCCTGTCCAAGCTGAAGCCGGCCTTCGGCAAGGTGGTCCTCGGCGGCATCCTCGCCACCCTGATGGTCCCCGCGCAGGCCCTGGTGGTCCCCAAGTACCTGACCGTCGCCGACCTGCCCGTCCTGCACACCAGCCTGCTCAACTCGCCCCTCGGCATCTGGCTGCCCGCCGTCGCCAACGCCTTCAACCTCTATCTCCTCAAGCGCTTCTTCGACCAGATCCCGCGTGACGTCCTGGAGGCCGCCGAGATCGACGGCGCCGGGAAACTGCGCACCCTGTGGTCGATCGTGCTGCCGATGTCCCGGCCCGTCCTCGGAGTCGTGTCGATCTTCGCCCTGGTCGCCGTCTGGCAGGACTTCCTCTGGCCGCTGATGGTCTTCTCCGACACCGACAAGCAGCCCATCAGCGTGGCGCTCGTCCAGCTGTCGCAGAACATCCAGCTGACCGTGCTCATCGCCGCCATGGTCATCGCCAGCATCCCCATGGTCGTGATGTTCCTGGTCTTCCAGCGGCACATCATCGCCGGGATCAGCGCGGGCAGCACCAAGGGCTGACGCCCGTACCCGATCTCCTCGAACGAAAGGCAACGCACCGTGGGACAGCCCCGCCCTGCCCGAAATCAGTCCGCGTGGTGGCGTTCCGCCGTCATCTACCAGGTGTACGTCCGCAGCTTCGCGGACGGCGACGGCGACGGCACCGGCGACCTCGCGGGCGTCCGCGCCAGACTTCCCTACCTCGCCGAACTCGGCGTGGACGCGCTGTGGTTCAACCCCTGGTACCTCTCGCCCCTGGCCGACGGCGGCTACGACGTCGCCGACTACCGCACCATCGACCCGGCCTTCGGCACCCTCGCCGAGGCCGAGAAGCTCATCGCCGAGGCCCGCGAGCTGGGCATCCGCACCCTGGTCGACATCGTGCCGAACCACGTCTCCGACCAGCACCCCTGGTTCCGGGCGGCACTGGCCGGCGGCCCCGAGCGCGACCTCTTCCACTTCCGCCCCGGCCGCGGCGAACACGGCGAACTCCCGCCCAACGACTGGCCGTCCCAGTTCGCGGGCTCCACCGAACCCGTGTGGACCCGGCTCCCCGACGGCGACTGGTACCTGCACCTCTTCACCCCCGAGCAGCCCGACCTCAACTGGGACCACCCCGCCGTCCACCGGGAACACGAGGAGATCCTGCGCTTCTGGTTCGAGCGGGGAGTCGCCGGCGTGCGCATCGACTCGGCCGCGCTGCTCGCCAAGGACCCGGACCTGCCCGACTACGTCGAGGGCCGCGACCCGAACCCGTACGTCGACCGCGACGAACTCCACGACATCTACCGCTCCTGGCGGACCGTCGCCGACGCCTACGACGGCATCTTCGTCGGCGAGGTCTGGCTCCCCGACTCCGAGCGCTTCGCCCGCTATCTGCGCCCCGACGAACTGCACACCGCCTTCAACTTCTCCTTCCTGTCCTGCCCCTGGGACGCCGCACGGCTGCGGACCTCCATCGACGAGACCCTCGCCGAACACGCCCCCGTCGGCGCGCCCGCCACCTGGGTGCTGTGCAACCACGACGTGACCCGCACGGTCACCCGCTACGGCCGCGCCGAGACCGGCTTCGACTTCACCGCCAAGGAGTTCGGCACGCCCACCGACCTCGCCCTCGGCACCCGCAGGGCCCGCGCCGCGGCCCTGCTCTCGCTCGCCCTCCCCGGCGCCGTGTACGTCTACCAGGGTGAAGAACTCGGCCTCCCCGAAGTGGAGTTGCCGCGCGAGAGCATCCAGGACCCGATGTACTCACGGTCCGGCGGCACCGACCCCGGCCGCGACGGCTGCCGGGTCCCGCTGCCCTGGACGGCCGGGGAGCCCAACTCCGGCTTCGGCGGCGAACCCTGGCTCCCGCAGCCCGCCGACTGGCCCGGATACGCCGCCGACCGCCAGGCCGGGGACCCCGGCTCGATGCTGAACCTCTACCGCGCCGCGCTGCGCGTCCGCCGCGCCGAACCGGGCTTCGGCGACGGCCCGCTCGCCTGGCTGCCCGCACCCGAGGGCGTCCTCGCCTTCGCCCGTACGGACGGACTGCTCTGCGTGGTCAACCTGGCCGACGGCCCGGTCGAACTCCCCGGGCACTCCCGGCTCCTCCTCGCCAGCGGCCCGCTGGACAACGACGGGTTCCTCCCACCGGACACGGCGGCCTGGCTCCGCGCCTGACGGCTCACGGCGCCCGCCGGCACACAGCGCCCGCCGGCGGGCCTCACCGGGACGACGGCTTGTCCGTCCTGACGACCGGCTCCCCGCGCTTCGCCGCCTGGACCTGCTCGTACACATGGGTCCGCAGTTCGGCGAAGCGCGGGGCGACCCGGGTGCGCAACTGGTCCCGCTCGGCGGGCAGATCGACCGTCAGCCGCTCCCGTACGACGGTGGGGGAGGCGGACAGGACCAGGACCCGCTCACCCAGGTAGACGGCCTCGTCGATGTCATGCGTCACGAACACGACGGTGATCCCGCGCTGCCGCCACAGCCGCCGCACCAGGTCCTCCAGATCGGCCCGGGTCTGCGCGTCGACCGCCGCGAACGGCTCGTCCATGAGCAGGACTTCGGGCTCGTAGGCGAGGGCCCGCGCGATGGCCACCCGCTGCTGCATCCCGCCCGACAGCTGCCACGGATACGCTCCCGCCGCGTCGGCCAGCCCCACCGACTCCAGCGCGTCGGTGACCAGCTCCGCGCGCCGCGCCCTGCCGAACCCCTTCTGCCGCAGCGGGAGTTCCACGTTCGCGCCGACCCGCATCCAGGGGAACAGGCTCCGCCCGTACTCCTGGAACACGAACGCCATGCCGGGCGGCGGGCCGCTCACCGGCCGGCCCCCGAGCAGCACCTCGCCCGACGTCGGCGCGAGCAGGCCGGCCATGCACTTCAGCAGAGTCGTCTTGCCGCAGCCCGACGGGCCGACCAGACAGACGAGTTCACCCGGGTCCACGGTGAAGGTGAGATCGCGGACCGCCTCCACCCGGCGGCCCGACCCCTCGTAGACCTTCCGCAGGCCGGATACGACCAGAGACGCGTGCATGGACCGCCCTTTCGGATGCGTCACGGGGAACGCCTGGAGGAGTCGCGCAGACCGTGGTACCAGCCGAGGACCCGGCGTTCGACCAGCCGGAGGACGACCGAGAGGAGAAAGCCGAGCAGACCGAGGACGAGGATGCCGGTCCACATGTCGGGGATCGCGAAGCCCCGCTGGAACTGCACGATGGTGAAGCCGAGTCCGTTGCTCGCCGCGAACATCTCGCTGATGACCATCAGGATGATGCCCACGGACAGCGCCTGCCGCAGCCCCGCGAAGATCTGCGGGCTCGCCGCCGGCAGGACGACGGACCGGATCCTGGCCGGTCCCGTGATGCCGTACGAGCGGGCCGTCTCGGACATCACGGAGTCGACGGCCCGCACGCCCTCGACCGTGTTGAGCAGGATCGGCCACACACAGCCGCTCGCGATCACGACGATCTTCATGGTGTCCCCGATGCCCGCGAACAGCATGATGACCGGGACGAGAACGGGCGGAGGCACCGCCCGCAGGAACTCCAGGACCGGTTCGCACACCGCCCGCACCCTCCGGTACGAGCCGATGAGCGTCCCGAGGGCGGTCCCCACGGTCGCGGCCGACGCGTAGCCGGCCAGCAGCCGCAGCAGGCTGGGCACCAGGTCGGCACGGAGCCGGGCGCGGGTCCAGACGTCAGGGAACGTCCGGACGATCGTGCGCAGCGGCGGCCAGTAGACGTCGGTGCTGCCGTCCGAGGCGAGCCACCACAGGGCGAACAGCAGCGCGGGGAGCGCGACGACGAACAGCGCCCGCACCAGCGGGCCGGTCCACCGGTCGGTTCCCGAACGCCCGGCCGGGACGTCCGTCACACCGCCACCTCCCCGCGCACCGACTGGTGCCAGGCCAGCGCGTACCGCTCCACGGACCGCGCGCCCACGTTGATCAGCAGTCCGAGCAGACCCGTGACCACGATCAGCGCGTACATCTCGGGCACCGCCTGAGAGGTCTGGGCGACCGCGATGCGCGCGCCCAACCCCGGCGCCCCGATGACGAGTTCGGCGGTCACCGTCAGGATGAGCGCGACCGCGGCGGCGAGCCTCACCCCCGTCATCACGTACGGGAGCGCGGTCGGCCACAGCACATGACGGATCCGGGCCCAGGTGCCGAGCCCGTACGAGCGGGCCGTCTCCTCCGCCACCGGGTCGACGTCCCGCACGCCGTACATGACCTGTACGAGGACCTGCCAGAACGAGGCGTACACGACCAGCAGGAGCACCGACCTCAGCTCGGTGCCGTAGAGCAGGACCGCCAGCGGGATCAGGGCCACGGAGGGGATGGGCCGCAGGAACTCGATCGTCGAGGCGGTCGCCTCGCGCAGATACGGCACGACGGAGAGGACCACGCCCGCCACGATGCCGGCGCCGACGGCGATCGCCAGGCCCAGCGCCCAGCCGGTAAGGGTGTCGCCGAGATCCGTCCAGAAGGCGCGGTCGGTGATCTGGTCGCCGAGGGCCCGCGCGATCCTGCTGGTCGGCGGGAAGTACCGCTCCTTGACGACGCCGAGCCGCGGCACCACCTCGCCGAGGGCGAGGAAGGCCGCGAGCCCGGCGGCGCCCAGTGCGGCGTTCACGGCCCGTTCGGCGGAGCCGCCGCCGCGCGATGACATCGGCTTCACGGCAGCAGCTTGTCCAGGTCGGGCTTCGTCTTGAAGAGGCCGTCCTGCTCGCCCAGCTTCTCCAGCGTCTCGATCGAGGCCCGGTTCGCCTCGGCCGGCCACTTCGGCAGGGTCACCTTGGCCAGCACGGCCGCGGGGATCGTCGTGTACGTGGTGACGATCTGCCGGACCTCGTCCGGGTGCGCGTCGGCGTAGGCGAGGGACTCCGCGGTGGCCTGCTGGAACTCCTCGACCACGTCGGGGTGTTGCTGTGCGTACTGGCTGGAGGTGAAGTACATGGCGACGGTGAGGTTCTTCGCCACGTCGACCAGGGAGGAGGCGATCTCGGTCGCGCCCTGGCTCCTGACCGTGGCGAGCGCGGGCTCGACCACCATGGCCGCGTCGATCTGGCCGCTGTCGAGGGCCGCGGGCATCTGGTCGAAGGCGAGCTCGACGAACTTCACCTTGGACGGATCGCCGCCGGCCTTGCGCACCGACTCGCGCACGGCCGTCTCGTTGATGTTCTTCAGCGTGTTGACGGCGACCTTCTTGCCCTCCAGGTCCTTCGCCGACTTGATCGCGCTGCCCTTCTTGACCGTGATGGCCCCGAAGTCCGCGCCCGCGACGCCCGTCGAGGCGACGCCGTTCGCGATGGCCTTGACCGGAACGCCGTTGGACTGGGCGATCATCAGCGAGGTCACGTTGGAGAACCCGAACTGGAACTGGCCCGAGACGACCCCGGGGACGATCGCCGCGCCGCCCTGCGCGGTCGTCATCGACAGCTTCAGTCCGTGCTTCGCGTAGAAGCCCTTCTTCTGCCCCAGATAGACGGGGGCGACGTCCACGATGGGGATGACCCCCAGCTTGACGGTGGTGGTGCCGCCGGACGAGGCGTTCTTGTCCGAGGCACCACCGCCGCCGGACGAGCCGCAGGCCGTCGCGGCGACCATCAAGGCTCCGGTCGCGATGCCGGCGAGCAGACGACGCATGGCTCCTCCTGTGCAGACGAGAGTGTTCCGACAGGGCGTGCGCACACCGCACAATGGTGCTCAGCGCGAAGGTAGAACCCTGTCCGTGCCGGGTCAATGGCCTTGGCTGACAATATTGTTGACAGTTATCGAAGCGTGCTCACACCGTGTGCGGAGGCGCTTCGCGCGTCCCCCTGGAGGCGGCGATGCCCACGGCAGACCGAGCGCCCCACTTCGTCCGCTCCTTCGAGCGCGGACTCGCCGTCATCCGCGCCTTCGGCCCCGACCGGCCGGAGATGACCCTCAGCGAGGTCGCCCGCTGCTGCGACCTGACCCGCGCGGCGGCCCGCCGCTTCCTGCTGACCCTCGTCGATCTCGGATACGTCCACACCGACGGCCGCGTCTTCCGGCTCACCCCGCGCGTCCTGGAACTCGGCTACGCCTATCTCTCCGGCTTCACCGTCCCGGAGATCGCCCAGCCCCACCTCCAGCAACTGGCCGAGCAGGTGGGGGAGTCGAGCTCGCTCTGCGTTCTCGACGGCGACGACATCGTGTACGTGGCGCGGGTCCCGACCCGGCGCATCATGACGGCGGCGATCACCGTCGGCACCCGCTTCCCCGCCCACGCCACCTCCGTCGGCCGGGTGATCCTCGCGCACCTCACGGACGAGGAGATCGACACCCGGCTGAAGCGGGCCGCTCTGCGCCCGCTGACCGCGCGCACGATCGTCTCGCCGGAACTGCTGCGCGCCGAACTGGCCCGGGTCAGGCGCCAGGGATACGCCATCGTCGACCAGGAGCTGGAGGAGGGACTGCGCTCGGTCGCCGCGCCCGTACGTGACCGGGACGGCGTCGTGGTGGCGGCCGCGAACATTCCCGTGCCCGCCGGCCGCACCAGCGTCGAGTCCGTCCGCCGCGAGCTGCTTCCCCGTCTGCTGGAGACGGTCGCGCGGATCGAGCGCGACCTGGCGGTCACAGGTCCAGGACGAGCCGGCTCCCCAGACAGCGGGACACGCAGATGAGCATCGTCCCGCCCGCCTCCCGCTCCGCGTCCGTGAGCACCGAGTCCCGGTGGTCCGGAACCCCTTCGAGGACCTCCGTCTCACAGGTGCCGCAGGTGCCCTCGGCGCACGAATAGAGCACCTCGACGCCGGCGGCGCGCACGGCGTCGAGGACGGACACGCCGGGGGAGACGGTGAGCGTGCGCCCCGACCGTCCCAGGACGACCTCGAACTCCCGCTCCCCTCCCGCCTCGTGGTCCTTCGGCCGGAACCGCTCGACGTGCAGCAGCCCGGGCGGGCAGCGCTCCTCCACCGCGTCCAGGAGCGACCCGGGACCGCAGCAGTAGACGAGGGTGCCCCGGGGGATGTCCCCCAGCACGGAGGCGAGGTCGAGCGGTCCGGTCTCGTCCTGGGGAGCGAGGGTGACCCGGTCCCCGTACCGCTCCAGCTCCCCGGTGAACGCCATCGAGCCACGGGTGCGTCCCCCGTACAGCAGGGTCCACTCGGCGCCCGCCGCCTCGGCCGCGGCGAGCATCGGCAGGATCGGGGTGATGCCGATCCCGCCCGCGACGAACCGGTAGCGCGGGGCGGGCACGAGGGCGAAGCGCTGCCGGGGGCCGCGGACACGGACCGCGCCGCCCACGCTCAACTCCTGGTGCACGTGGGCCGATCCGCCCCGGCCGTCCGGCTCGCGCAGCACCGCGATCCGCCACGAGCGGCGGTCGGCGGGATCGCCGCACAGGGAGTACTGCCGCTCCAGGCCCGGACCGAGCACGACCTCGACATGGGCACCCGGTGCCCAGGCGGGCAGTTCGGCGCCGAGCGGATGCCGCAGACTCAGGGCGAGAACACCCTCGGCCACGAACTCCCGCCGCTCGACGACCAGTTCCCCCTCGTACGGGCCCTCGCCGTCCGGCCCCGTCACCGCACCCTCCCCACGGGCTTGTCGCCCTCCTCGACCAGGCGGGCGAGGATGCGCCGGGCGGCGAGCCCGCCGGCGTCGATGCCGATGCTCAACTCCTGGTAGCCGGTGCCTTCGTGGGCCAGGGTCTGCTGGAGCAGATTGAGCGCTTCGACGTCCTGCATCACCACGGTGTGGTTCAAGTCCCGCATGAAGGCGCTGACGTCGTCGTCCGATCGGGCGAAGTCGCGGGACACCGCCCAGAAGTCGTACACCCTGCCCCGGGCCGACGGCGTGATGGCGTACGTGATCTCCGTGTGGAAGGCGTTCGGGTCGGTGCCGTCCGGCTCCGGGAGCACTCCCGCCGGCGCGATCCTGCTGTGCAGCAGATAGAGGCAGGGCGCGTGGTACTCGATGTCCTGCCAGCGGGTGATGCGGCCCCGGACGCCGGTCGAACGGGCGTAGAACGGCGGGCACTCGGCATCGGCCATGCGCCGGGAGACCCGTACGACACCGGCTCCCTCGTCCACCTCGGTGACGATCGGCGTCTCGGCGACCTCGGGTGTCCCGATGTACCCGCCGTGCAGATACGTCTCGTGCGAGAGGTCGAGGAGGTTGTCGACGAGGAGTCCGTAGTCCGCGTCGACGGGTTCCATGCCGCTGACCGTCGTCCAGTCCGGCGAGTCCATGTGCGGGGCGCGCGGAACGGCCCCCGGGTCGGCGAGCGCCGGGTCGCCGACCCAGACCCAGACGAACAGGTCCCGCTCGACGACCGGGTAGGAGGCGACCCGGGCGGTGCGCGGGATCCGCTTCTGACCGGGCACGTACACGCACGCGCCGGTGCTGTCGTACGTGAACCCGTGGTAGCCGCACACGATCCGGTCGCCGTCGAGCCGGCTCTCCGAGAGCGGGAAGCGCCGGTGCACGCACCGGTCGGACAGGGCGACGGCGGCCCCGTCCTCCTCGGCGCGGTAGAGCACGATCGCCTCCCCGAGCACGGTCCGCCCGAGCAACTCTCGCCCGACCTCGTAGGTGTAGGCGGCGACGTACCACTGGTTCCTGGCGAAGGCGGTGGTGTGCGGCATGGCGGTCGGCTCCCGTCGTCGGCTCGTGGCGACATCGTCGGGACGGGCGTGACGGGGCCGCAACACGACTTCCGCCCCACGGAAGGGCGGACGCAGGCGGCCTCGGAGAGCCCGTAAACGTGTCGACCCCGCCCCTCGGTACCCGGCAGAGTGGCCGTCCATGACGAGCAGTGAGATGTGGACCCGTGCGGCCGCCGAACGCTACGACGCCGAGGAGAGCGAGAACTCCTCGGCCGCCGCTCTCGGACCGGCCCTCGACTTCCTCGCCGGGCTCGCCGGGGACGGCCGGGCGCTGGAGTTCGCCATCGGAACCGGACGCGTGGGCGTCCCGCTCCGGGAACGGGGCGTGCCCGTGGTGGGCATCGAACTGTCCGAGCACATGGCGGCGGTGCTGCGGCGCAAGATCGACGAGCGCGAACTCCCGGTGACCATCGGGGACATGGCCACCACCGTCGTCCCGGGCGGGTTCACCCTGGTCTATCTCCTGTACAACACCATCTCGAACCTGCTCACACAGGACGAGCAGGTCGAGTGCTTCCGCAACGCCGCACGGCACCTGGAGCCCGGCGGCCGGTTCGTCATCGAACTGGGCGTGCCGCCGCTGCGGTTCCTGCCGCCCGGCCAGATCGCGGTGCCGTTCGACGTCTCCGAGCGGCACCTCGGCTTCGACACCTTCGACCTGGCCGAGCAGCTTCTCGTCTCGCACCACCTCACCCGCGACGGCGACGACGGCCGCTACCGTCGCGGCAGCTCCCGGCACCGGTACGCCTGGCCGGCCGAGCTCGACCTGATGGCACGGATCGCCGGGCTGGAGCTGGAACGTCGCGTCGCGGACTGGGACGGGACGCCGTTCGCCCAGGACTCCGCGAAGCACGTCTCGGTGTGGCGCAGGCCGGTGTGAGGCGGGACGGGGCCGGCCGGGCCGGAACGTTCTTCAGGCGTACCGCCGACCTTCACGCAAGGGACAGCGGGCCCTTTCCTGACGTTCGGTGCACTTGGAAAACTCCCTTCGCGCACGTTCCATCACCCCTGGGCCGCAGGGCCCGTCAGGACGAGAGGTCACCCCCTCATGCCTCAAGTGAATCGACGCCGATTCTTCCAACTCGCGGGCGGAACAGCGGCGTTCACCGCGCTGTCCGGCAGCGTCCAGCGGGCCGCGGCCGTGCCCGCGCACCGCCGTTCGGGCACCATCGAGGATGTCGAGCACATCGTCGTCCTGATGCAGGAGAACCGCTCGTTCGACCACTACTTCGGCTCGATGAGAGGCGTACGCGGCTTCGGCGACCCGCGTCCCGCGACCACGACGGGCACCAAGCCGGTCTGGTACCAGTCGGACGGCACCAAGGACGTGCTGCCCTTCCACCCCGAGGCGGACGACCTGGGACTCGCCTTCCTCAAGGACCTCCCGCACGGCTGGAGCGACGGGCACGCCGCGTTCGACAACGGCAAGTACGACAAGTGGGTGCCCGCCAAGTCGGCCACGACGATGGCCTATCTGACGCGTGACGACATCCCGTTCCACTACGCGCTGGCCGACGCGTTCACCGTCTGCGACGCCTACCACTGCTCCTTCATCGGCTCGACGGACCCCAACCGCTACTACATGTGGACGGGTTACACCGGCAACGACGGCAAGGGCGGCGGTCCGGTCCTCGGCAACGACGAGGCCGGGTACGGCTGGACGACGTACCCGGAGCGACTGGAGGCGGCCGGGATCTCCTGGAAGGTGTACCAGGACGTCGGCGACGGACTCGACGCCAACGGCTCCTGGGGCTGGATCCCCGACGCCTACCGGGGCAACTACGGCGACAACTCGCTGCTGTACTTCAACCAGTACCGCGACGCCAAGCCCGGCGACCCGCTCTACGACAAGGCCCGCACCGGCACCGACGCCCGCAAGGGCGAGGGCTTCTTCGACCAGCTCCGGGCCGATGTGCAGGGCGGGAAGCTGCCCCAGATCTCGTGGATCGCCGCGCCCGAGGCCTTCTCGGAGCACCCGAACTGGCCCGCGAACTACGGCGCCTGGTACATCTCCCAGGTCCTGGACGCGCTCACCTCCGACCCCGAGGTGTGGAGCAGGACGGCCCTGTTCGTCACGTACGACGAGAACGACGGGTTCTTCGACCACCTGGTGCCGCCCTTCCCGCCGCAGTCGGCCGACCGGGGCAAGTCCACCGTCGACGTCGGCCCCGACCTCTTCAAGGGCGACGCGAGCCACGCGGCCGGACCGTACGGACTGGGCCAGCGCGTGCCGATGCTCGTCGTCTCGCCCTGGAGCAAGGGCGGTTACGTCTGCTCCGAGACGCTCGACCACACCTCGATCATCCGGTTCATGGAAGCCAGGTTCGGAGTGCGCGAGCCCAACATCTCGCCCTGGCGGCGTGCCATCTGCGGCGACCTGACCGCCGCCTTCGACTTCGCCCGCAAGGACACCGCGCCCGTCGAGCTGCCCGCCACCGAGGGCTACCGGCCCCCGGACGCCAACCGTCACCCCGACTACGTGCCGACCCCGCCCGCCCATCCCGCCCTGCCCCGGCAGGAGCGCGGCTCGCGACCGACCCGCCCGCTCAAGTACGCGCCGGTCGTGGACGGTTCGGCCGACACGTCGGCCGGCACGTTCACGCTGACGTTCGGCTCGGGAGCCCAGGCGGGCGCCGCCTTCCTCGTCACCTCCGGGAACCGCACCGACGGCCCCTGGACGTACACCACCGAGGCGGGCAGGACCGTCTCGGACACCTGGAACTCGGCCTACTCGGGAGGCTCGTACGACCTCACCGTGCACGGTCCGAACGGCTTCCTGCGCACCTTCAGGGGAGCCGGCAGGACGGCGGGAGTCGAGGTCACCGCCCGTCACACCGGCTGCGACGTGGAGCTCACCTTCGTGAACAAGGGCGCGGGCGCGGCGACGCTCACCCTCACCGACGGCTACGGCGGAGCGTCCCGGACCGTACGGGTCAAGGCGGGCGCGACCGTGAAGCAGACGGTGGACCTGCGGGCGAGCAGCCGCTGGTACGACCTGAGCGTGGTCGCCGACGGACAGGCGGGCTTCCTGCGCCGATTCGCCGGACATGTCGAGAATGGCCGGCCCGGTGTCAGCGACCCCGCCCTCGTCACTGTCTGATGGGTCCGCAACTGCCCGTTGATTTCCGGCCATGTCACGGTAGGGTGCCCCGGTGACCACGCAATCGAACACTCCTCCGGGCTGGTACCCGGACCCCAACGGGAAGCCCCAGACCCAGCGTTACTGGGACGGCTCGCAGTGGACCGACCAGGAGGCCCCCGCCGCGCAGCAGGTGCCGCACCAGGGCACGCCCCAGCAGTCGTTCCCCCAGCAGGCCGGCGCACCCGACCCTCGTGTCCAGCGCCAGGTGCAGCAGCAGGCCGGGGTGGCCCCGAGCGGCGTCGGCGGCGGCACGCTGTTCACCGAGCCGGTCCTGGTGGTGAACCAGAAGGCCAAGCTGATCGAGCTGACCAACGAGTACAAGGTCATGGATCAGCAGGGCAACCCGGTCGGCTCGGTCGTCGAGGTCGGGCAGGGCGTGTTCAGGAAGATCCTGCGCTTCGTCTCCAGCCTCGACCAGTACCTGACGCACCGGCTGGAGATCCGTGACGCCCACGGCGTTCCGCAGCTGCTGCTCACCCGCCCCGCGAAGATATTCAAGTCGCGGGTGGTCGTGACCCGTCCCGACGGTTCGCCCGTCGGCGAGATCGTCCAGCAGAACATGATCGGCAAGATCAACTTCGCGATCAACGTCGACGGCCAGAAGGTCGGCGCGATCAAGGCGGAGAACTGGCGGGCCTGGAACTTCGCGATCGTCGACCAGTCCGAGAACGAGGTGGCCCGGATCACGAAGACCTGGGAAGGCCTCGCCAAGACGCTGTTCACGACCGCGGACAACTATGTCCTCCAGATCCACTTCCAGCTCCCCGAGCCGCTGTTGAGCCTCGTCGTCGCGACGGCGCTGACCGTCGACACGGCGCTCAAGCAGGACGCCCGCGGACTGGGCTGACCGGCCCCGCACGTACGGAAGGGCGGGGGCGGGGACGTGCGCGCCCGCCCCAGCCGCGGTTTGCTTCAGGGTCGTCAGATGTGCCCGGCTGGGGTGGCG
>NZ_JBHXDQ010000070.1:0-48982 GCF_042725875.1 Streptomyces sp. NPDC127038
CGCCCCCCTTGGGCTGGGCGCGGGGCCCCCAACCCGCTGGGGGGGGGGCCAAACACCGGGGGGGGGGGGGGCCGGTTCCCCGCCCCCCCACCCCACGCGCGGTACCGCTCGGCGCGACCCGGTTCGGGCCGCCGGCGGGCTACTTGGTGATGATCAGGGAGATGCCGTACGCCACCGCCGCGGCGCAGGCCGCGAAGCAGACGTAGGCGCCGGTGGCGGCCGCGACCGCGGAACCGCCCTGGGACGTCTCCTTCTTGGAGAGGCCGGCGACGCCGAGGGTGAAGAGGGCGACGAGGGCCACGGTCACTCCGAGGCTGACCCCGAAGACGGATCCGAGGGCTGACCAGTCGATGTTCATGCTGCTTTTCCTTCGGGTCTCAGGCCACGCGGGACTGGGCCGACGGGTTCACCGTGGGCTCGGCCGGAGCGGGGATGGTGGCCGTGAGGCCGTCGGCCACGGTGCCGGCCGGGGGAGGGGTGACGGCGGCGATGGCCTGCGTCACCACACCGGCGGGCTCCTCGTCGTTCACGTTGTTGTGGTCGATGACCTCGCGGCGCGAGCGGCGCCAGATCGCGAAGCTGGAGGCGACCAGGAAGACGGCGACGAGCGCGGTGCCCCAGGCGCCGAAACCGGTCACCCACTCGGCGAGGGCGCCGACCACGGCCGCGGCGGGCAGCGTGAGGACCCAGGCGACGGCCATGCGGGTGGCGGTGGACCAGCGGACCACACCGCCCTTGCGGCCGAGGCCCGCACCCATCACGGAACCGGAGACCGAGTGCGTGGTGGAGAGGGAGAAGCCGATGTGCGACGAGGCCAGGATGACCGTGGCCGCGCTGGTCTGGGCGGCGAAGCCCTGCTGCGGCTGGAGGTCGGTCAGGCCCTTGCCCATCGTGCGGATGATGCGCCAGCCGCCCAGGTAGGTGCCGAGCGCGATCGCGAGACCGGCGCTGAGGATGACCCAGACCGGCGGGTCGGAGTCGGGAGCGACGGCGCCACCGGCGACCAGGGCCAGGGTGATGATGCCCATCGTCTTCTGCGCGTCGTTGGTGCCGTGGGCCAGCGAGACCAGGCCCGCCGAGGCGATCTGGCCGGCGCGGTAGCCCTTCTTGGTGGCCTTCGTCTCGGCGTCGCCGCTGAGCTTGTACGAGAGCCGGGTGGCGACCATGGCGGCCAGACCGGCGACGATCGGGGCCGCGACGGCGGGCAGGAGCACCTTGCCGACCAGGACGTCCCCGTGCACCGCGCCGGTGCCCGCGGAGGCGATGGTGGCGCCGACCAGGCCGCCCATGAGGGCGTGCGAGGAGCTGGACGGGAGTCCGACGAGCCACGTCACCAGGTTCCAGAGGATCGCGCCGACGAGCGCCGCGAAGATCACCTCCGGCCGGATGCCCGCCTCGTCGACGAGACCTTTGGAGATCGTGTTGGCGACCTCGACGGAGAGGAACGCGCCGACAAGGTTGAGGACGGCGGACATGGCCACCGCGACCTTCGGCTTGAGTGCGCCGGTCGAGATGGTGGTGGCCATCGCGTTGGCGGTGTCGTGGAAACCGTTCGTGAAATCGAACACGAGAGCGGTGACGATCACGATTCCGAGGAGGAGCGTGATGTGTTCCATTTACCCAGGCTTCTGTTGGACGTCAGTGGCAGGTGGAACGTAGGCAACCTGGGTGAACGGAAGGTGAACTGAGTCGGGCGCCATGGTGTCTCGAATGGTGGAACGACCTTCCGCTTGTGTCGAGGGCGGATCCGACGGGTTCGAACGGATTCGGAATTCCGTGCTCCGCTTGGGGTCCGGGGCCCGGCTCTGGAGCGCGGGCTGACGGGGGTTTAGACGGCGAGATCCCCGTCACGCCCAGGCTGTAGCGGTCGTCACACCGTCGCGGGGCCCCGAGAGGGTGTCCGGCGAGGTGGGTCCGGGTGTGTGCGGGAATGTAGCGGGGTGACCACGGGGTGTGATCCGCGGCAAATGTCCGGCCGAGGCGGCGCCGGTGCCGCGATGGTGTGATGTGACTCAAATCACATACAACCATGGGTCCTTGGCGGACCGTATACGGCCCGAAGCCCGCCCGTACGAGGTGTCCGGAGGGCGGTGCCTGGCAGGATCGCGTCATGACTGAGCGGCACGGGGACGCACGCGACGGACACGAGCGGCGGCGGACGACGGGCGGGCCCGGCGAACCGCCCCCGGACGCCGGACCGGACGCCCTGCGACGGGCCTGGGACGAGCTGGTCGCGACGGCCCGCCGCACGGTCGCCGACGGCCTGGTCGTCGGCACCTCCGGCAACGTCTCGGTCCGCGTCGGCGACACCGTCCTCGTCACCCCCACGGGCGTGCCCTACGACCGGCTCGCACCCGACGACATCGTCGGCGTCGGCCTCGACGGCGGGCAGGTCCTCGGCACGCTGCGCCCGACCAGCGAACTGCCCATGCACCTCGCCGTGTACCGCGCGACGCGGGCGCGGGCGATCGTCCACACCCACGCGCCGCACGCGACGGCCGTCTCGCTCCTCGTCCCCGAACTCCCGCTCGTCCACTACATGGCGGCGGCCATGGGCGGCCCGGTCCGCGTCGCCCCCTACGCGGCCTACGGCACACCGGAACTGGCCGAGAACACGCTCCGGGCGCTGACCGGCCGCACCGCCTGCCTCCTGCGGAACCACGGCACCCTCGCCCACGGGGCCTCGCTCGACCAGGCGTACGACCGCACGGCCCAGCTGGAATGGATGTGCCGCGTCTGGCTCCTGGCCTCCTCGGTCCCCGGCCTCACGCCCGCCCTCCTCTCCCCGGAGCAGCTCACCGAGGCGGGAGAGCGCCTGAAGGGGTACGGCCAGCAGACCTGAGCCCCCGCCCCGGCGTCCCGGCCGCGCCGCTTCGGGCGGGGGAGGACCGGTGCGTCCGTGAGCCCCGTGAGCGCCCGGCCGTCACCCCTGGAGGCGCTCCCGCTGGCCGATGACCCGCTACCCCGGGAAACTGGTCGGGTGCGCACCCTAAGAGCCACGGCAGCGGCCGTCACCGTAGCCATAGCCGCGGGCGCGGCCTCCGTGGCGGCGGGCCGGTTCGCCAGCGACGCCGCGCTGAAGACGAGACCCGGCAAACCCCTGCCCACCGAACCCCGGCTCACCGTGCACGCCACGACGGCCGGCGGGATCACCCTCACCCGAGCCCTCGCCTCCCGGCGCCCCGGGACCTACGGCCTCGCCGGCGACGGCTCGCACGCGGTCGTCGGCCCGCTCCAGAACTCCGTGCCCCACACCGCCGACACCGTGGTCCGCACCCTGGAACGCGTCACGCACGGCTCCCTGGAGCCCGGCGACAAGGTGTGGCTCACCCCCAACCTGTACGTCGGCGACCCCGGGTCCGCGCTCGGACTCGAACACGCCGACGTCGACGTGCCCGGAGAACTCGGAGCCCTGCCCGCCTGGTTCGTGCCCGCGGTCCGCGACACCTGGGTCATCACCGTCCACGGCCTGGGCGCCACCCGGGAACACCCCATGAACCTGATGGGGTTCCTGAACGACCGGCACTTCCCCGTCCTCGACCTGGCCTACCGCGGCGACCTCGGGGCACCCCGCCCGCCGGACGGCCTGAACCACCTCGGCGAGACGGAGTGGCGCGACCTCGACGCGGCGATCCGCTACGCCGTGCGGTTCGGCGCCGAACGCGTCGTCCTCTACGGCTGGTCCACCGGCGCCACCATGGCCCTGCGCGCCGCCGCCCACTCCGCGCTGCGCGAGCGGATCTCCGGACTCGTCCTGGACTCGCCCGTCCTCGACTGGGAGACCACGCTGCGCGCCCTCGCCGGCGCCCGCCACACCCCGGGCTTCCTGCTGCCGCTCGCTGTCCGCGCGGCGCAGGGCCGCACCGGCGTCCGCGGAGACCGCATCGCGCACGCCGCGCACCCCGACCAGGTCAAGGTGCCCACCCTGCTGGTGCACGGCCCGGACGACCGCATTGCCCCCTGGGGCGCCTCCCGCCGCCTCGCCGCGAGCCGCCCCGACCTCGTCACCCTGCTCACCGTCCCCGACGCCCCGCACGGCGCCATGTGGAACGCGGGACCGGCGGCCTACGAAGAGGCACTGCGCCGCTTCCTCACCCCCCTCATGTAGCCCGCGGCACCCCACCGGACGCCGACCGCCACGGCCCGCGGGCCGACGCGGGGAACCCGCTTCCGGCCGGGGTCCCGGCCGCTCCGCCCGGCCCGCTTTCCCGCCTGCCGGGCACCCCGCCGGGGCCCCGCTCCCGCCGCCCCCGTGGCCTGCGAGGGCATTCCGTTTGGGTTTTCGGACTGTCAACCGCAAGACTGCACCCGTGACGTCCCGTAACCCGCGCGACTCCAGGCTCCGACTCGTCAGCCCGCGGTCCCTCGCGACCGCCCCCCGAGCGGTGACCCAGCGCCGCACCCGCCGCCCCGCACCGCGACCGCCGGAAGGCACACCGCCGCCGGCCGAACTCGCCCGCATGGCGCGCACCGGCCTGTCCGACGCGGCCCGCGTGGCCCGCTGGGCCGACGCCGCCCTGGGCCCGGGGCGCGACGGCGCGAACCCCGACGGCAAGGGCACCCTCTCCGACGCCACCGCCGAACGGGCCGCCGCGGACCTCGGACTGACCACCGTCCAGGTCCGCGCCGACTGGGACACCGCCCGCCTGGCCGGCCTCATCGAGGTGCACGGCGGCGACGCCCGCCCCGGCTGGCGACTGCGCGCCTGGAGCCGCGACGACAGCGCCGTCCTGCGCGGCTGGGTCGCCCTCTTCGACGCCTGGTCCCTCGCGTACCCCGAACCGGCGGACCGCGAGCCCGGGGCCGTCGCCGAGGTCGTCTCCGCGATGCCCCAGGTCCTCTCCTTCCTCCAGCTCTCCGCCGGGCCCGTCCCCGTGGAACAGCTGCTCGACCTCCTCGGGCAGCGGGTCACGGAGCTGCGCACCGAGCGCTGCGAGATCTCCTACGGCCCCGACCCCGCGACGGACCCCGCCCCGGAGCCCGCCGAGGTCCCGGACGCCCCCCTCGCCCCGCTCCTCGAATGGGCCCTGGAGGCCCTCGCCTCCGTCGGCGCGCTGACCCGCGACGAGGGACAGGCCACCCTCACCGCGCTCGGCAGCTGGGCGGTCTGGGTCAAGCTGGAGCAGATCTGCGTCGCCGCCCAGAGCCCCGCCGGGAACATCGAGCAGTCCGCCGAGGACATGCTCCGCGGCTGCGCCCAGCTCCGCCCCAACGCCGCCCGCGCCGAGTACCGGGCCTGGCTCGCCGCCCGCACGGTCGGCGGCGCCGTCACGGAACTGATCGCCGCGGCCCGCGGCGAGGACGCCCTCACCCGCGGCCTCGCCTTCGAGGCGCTGCGCGTGGTCGGCGCCCCCGCCGAACCGGATGTGCGCGCCGTGGTCGAGGAGACCCCGCTGCGCCCCTACGCCCTGCTCTGGCTCGCCGAGCACGACGGCTACGACCCCGAGGACGCCCACGAGGTCCTCACCCGCGCCGAGTCCACCTGGCTGTGGGTCGACACCGCGGCCGCCGTCGCCGACCACGGCGAGGCCCCGCTCCTCGTGCGCCATCTGGAGTCCGCGGTGCAGCCCACCGTGCCCGCGCTCCTCGACGAGGTGCGGGCGGTCGGGCACCCGCGCACGGTGCAGGTCCTGGTCGCGCTCGCCGCGGCCCACCCGGACCCGGCGCTCGCCAAGGCCGTACGCCGGGCCGCGTTCCAGGTGCACACCGGCGGAAGCTGACCGGACCGCCCGGCCGCCCGGAAGCGCGGCCGGCCGGGCCCCGGAGCTGCCCTACGCGCCTATCTCCGGGGCGTACGTGCCGAAGCTCCAGATGTTGCCCTCGAGATCGCGGGCCATGTAGTCCCGCGAGCCGTAGTCCTGGTCGGTCGGGGCCATCAGGATCTCCGCGCCGTGGTCCACGGCCCGCTGGTGGTGCGCGTCCACGTCGTCCACGACGATGTACACCCCGCACGGGCCCGCGCTCTTCATCGCCTCGTCGAAGCGGCCGCCGCGTCCCTTGGACCCGAGCATCACCGCGCCGTTGCCCTGCACCAGCTCGGCGTGCATCACCGAGCCGTCCTCACCCTCGTAGACGGCCAGCTCGGTGAAGCCGAAGGCCTCCGTGAGCTGCCTGATCGCCGCCTTCGCGTCCGCGTACAGCATCGAGGGGTAGATGCTCGGGCGCGCGCCGTTCGTGCCGGCCATACCGATCACTCCGTCCTGTGACGAACTCCCGGATTTCGATCCGCTGCCCAGTCTGGCACCGGCCACCGACAACGCCCCCGGCCCGGCGGCCCGGCTCACCGGAACGTGTTGCACTGCGCCATGTCACCGCTGGTGAACCCCTGGTAGAACCACTGCTGCCGCTGTTTCGCCGACCCGTGGGTCCAGGTCTCCGGCGTCACCCGGCTCTGGTACCTCGCCTGGATCCGGTCGTCGCCGACCGCCGCCGCCGCGTCGAGACCGTCATGGATGTCGGCGTCCGTCAGCGAGGTCAGCAACGGCCTGCCCGTCGACGAGGACGGGGTGGTGGTGGCGTGCCGCGCCCACACCCCCGCGTAGCAGTCGGCCTGGAGCTCCGTCCGCACCGAGTTGCTGTTCGCGCCGGTCACGCCGTCCTGCGCCCGGGCCAGCGTGCCCGTCAGGTTCTGCACGTGATGCCCGTACTCGTGCGCCACGACATAGGCCTGCGCGAACGGTCCGCCGCCGGAGCCGAACTTCGTCCGGAGGTCGTCGAAGAAGCCCAGGTCCAGATAGACCTTGCGGTCGGCCGGGCAGTAGAAGGGCCCGACGGCCGACGACGCGGTGCCGCACGCCGTGTTCACCCTGCCGGTGAAGAACACCGTCGGGGCGGGGCCGTAGGTGCCGCCCCGACGGGCGAACTCACGGGTCCAGTAGTCCTGGACGCTGTTGACCACGGCCACGGTCCGGCAGTCCTCCCGGGCGTTGGCGTCCCGTCCGGTCCGGCAGGTCCGCTGCACCTGCCCCAGGGAGGAGGCGGTCGCGCCGGGCTGGTCGCCGCCCGAGGAGAGCCCCAGCTGGTCGGGACCCACCCCGAAGAGCAGTCCGAGGATCAGGGCGACGAGACCGGCGACACCGCCGCCGATGGTCGCCCGGCCGCCCGGGACGCGACTGCCACGCCGGTCTTGCACCTCGGAGGTGTCCAGACCGGCGTCGTCGTCGAACTGCATGAGCACACCGCTTTCGTCGCTCCGTGGCGCCATCCTCGTACGCCCCGGGCACCCCGGCCCCGGCCCGCGGTCCGAACGGGCGACACCCGCCCGGGCACCCCGCCGGCCCCCGCGAGGGGGCGAGTGTCACAGTCCCGGACGCCCGCACACCGCAAAAGTGGTTGCACCGCCCCGTTAGACTTGGCCCATGGCCATTCTCCTCGCGCACTAGACGGCGGGAACGCCTCAGCCGCCCACCCCGCCTCCCATCCCGCTCTGGAGTCTGTCCGTGATCTCCGCCTCCGGTATCGAGCTGCGCGCCGGTGCCCGCATCCTCATCGAGTCCGCCACCTTCCGCATCACGAAGGGCGACCGCATCGGCCTGGTCGGCCGCAACGGCGCGGGCAAGACGACCCTGACCAAGGTCCTCGCGGGCGAGGGCCAGCCCGCGGGCGGAACCGTCGCCCGCTCCGGCGAGGTCGGCTACCTCCCGCAGGACCCGCGCACCGGCGACCTCGACGTCCTCGCCCGCGACCGCGTCCTGTCGGCCCGCGGCCTCGACGTCCTCATCCGCAAGATGCGCGAGAACGAGCAGCGGATCGCCAACGGCTCCGGCGCCACCCGCGAGAAGGCCATGCGGCAGTACGAGCGCCAGGAGACGGAGTTCCTGACCAAGGGCGGGTACTCCGCCGAGGCCGAGGCCGCGACCATCGCCGCCGCGCTCAACCTGCCCGACCGGGTGCTCGGACAGCCCCTGCACACGCTCTCGGGCGGTCAGCGCCGCCGTATCGAGCTGGCCCGCATCCTGTTCTCGGACGCCGACACCCTGCTGCTCGACGAGCCGACGAACCACCTCGACGCCGACTCCATCGTCTGGCTGCGCGACTACCTGAAGACCTACCGCGGCGGCTTCATCGTGATCTCCCACGACGTCGACCTGGTCGAGACGGTCGTGAACAAGGTGTTCTACCTCGACGCCAACCGCGCCACCATCGACGTCTACAACATGGGCTGGAAGCTCTACCAGCAGCAGCGCGAGGCCGACGAGAAGCGCCGCAAGCGCGAGCGCCAGAACGCCGAGAAGAAGGCCGCCGCGCTGAACGCGCAGGCCGACAAGATGCGCGCCAAGGCCACCAAGACGGTCGCCGCGCAGAACATGGCCAAGCGCGCGGACCGGCTGCTCTCCGGCCTGGAGTCCGTGCGGATCTCCGACAAGGTCGCCAAGCTGCGCTTCCCGGAGCCCGCGCCCTGCGGCAAGACCCCGCTCATGGCCGAGGGCCTGTCGAAGTCGTACGGATCCCTGGAGATCTTCACCGACGTCGACCTGGCCATCGACAAGGGCTCCCGGGTCGTCATCCTCGGTCTGAACGGCGCCGGCAAGACGACGCTGCTGCGGCTCCTCGGCGGTGCCGAGAAGCCCGACACCGGCGAGGTCGTCGAGGGCCACGGCCTGAAGCTCGGCTACTACGCGCAGGAGCACGAGACCCTCGACCCCGAGCGCACGGTCCTGGAGAACATGCGCTCCGCCGCCCCCGACCTGGACCTGGTCGAGGTCCGCAAGACCCTCGGCTCGTTCCTGTTCTCCGGCGACGACGTCGACAAGCCGGCCGGTGTGCTCTCCGGCGGCGAGAAGACCCGCCTCGCGCTCGCGACCCTCGTGGTCTCGTCCGCGAACGTCCTGCTGCTCGACGAGCCGACGAACAACCTCGACCCGGCCAGCCGCGAGGAGATCCTCGGCGCGCTGCGCACCTACAAGGGAGCCGTCGTCCTCGTCACCCACGACGAGGGTGCCGTCGAGGCGCTCCAGCCGGAGCGGATCATCCTGCTGCCGGACGGCGTCGAGGACCTGTGGGGCGCCGACTACGCCGACCTGGTGGCCCTCGCCTGAGCCCCGCGCGGCCTCCCGGAAGGGGCCCGCACCCCGTGATCGATTGGCTGATCCACTGCGTATGGATCATTCGGCCGATCCGTGATCCATCATCTGTGTGAGATCTCCTCGTACCGGGGTGTGTCGTACATCGATTTCACGGCCGAGTCCTTTGTTCCCAAGGGCTCGGCCGTTCTGCGTCGCTGACCAGGTACTTCGTGGAGGAACCCGTTCGGCCGCACCGGCGGCGCCACCCGGAATTCTTGATTCCACTCGTGGGGACGGACTCCTGTCGTCAAAACCTTGTCTTACGGACCTTGCCGAATGGGTGGCCATGACGCCCGAAAGGGGTGATCATGAGAGTCCAGAGCGCACTTCCCATGAGGAGGACCGGGTGGCCGAGACTCTGAAGAAGGGCAGCCGGGTTACCGGCGCCGCGCGCGACAAGCTCGCGGCAGACCTGAAGAAGAAGTACGACTCCGGTGCGAGCATCCGAGCGCTGGCCGAAGAGACCGGCCGCTCGTATGGCTTCGTGCACCGGATGCTCAGTGAGTCGGGTGTCACGCTCCGAGGGCGTGGCGGTGCGACGCGGGGCAAGAAGGCCGCCTCGGCCTGAGGCCGGGCGTCCCCATCGGCTTCGGTGGTGACCACCCGGTCGGTCGGGTGACCGACCGGGTGGTTACTGTGCAGTCACTTAGGTGCGTTCCTCGTGTCTTCGCGAGGCGCGCGTCTGATCCGACCGCACCCATCGGAGGCACCCCATGGCTTCGCTCGACAAGGATCTCGACCCCGTACTCGACCAGGACGGCGTACGGCTCACCGTCGACGGCGCGACCGCCACGGTGACGCTGACCAATCCGGCCAAGCGCAATGCCCAGAGTCCCGCTCTCTGGCGGGCCTTGACGCAGGCCGGGCGGTCACTGCCGGGCTCCGTCCGTGTGGTCGTGCTGCGGGCCGAGGGCCAGTCCTTCTCGGCGGGGCTCGACCGCCAGGCGTTCACGCCCGAGGGCTTCGACGGGGAACCGTCGTTCATCGACCTCGCGCGCGGCTCGGACGCCGAACTCGACGCGACCATCGCCGAGTACCAGGAGGCGTTCACCTGGTGGCGGCGCAGCGACATCGTGTCCATCGCCGCCGTGCAGGGGCACGCCATCGGTGCCGGGTTCCAGCTCGCGCTCGCCTGTGACCTGCGCGTCGTCGCCGACGACGTGCAGTTCGCCATGCGCGAGACCAGCCTCGGTCTGGTGCCGGACCTCACGGGGACGCACCCGCTCGTCGGCCTCGTCGGCTACGCCCGTGCGCTGGAGATCTGCGCCACGGGCCGCTTCGTCCTGGCCGAGGAGGCTGAGCGCACCGGGCTCGCCAACCTCGCCGTGCCCGCCGGTCAGCTCGACGCGGCGGTCGCCGACCTGTCCGCGGCGCTGCTGGCCGCGCCGCGGGACGCCGTGATCGAGACGAAGGCACTGCTGCGCGGGGCCCCGGAGCGGTCGTACGAGGAGCAGCGCACCGCCGAGCGGGCCGCCCAGGCCCGCAGGCTCCGCGACCTCGCGGGCGTCGGCGAATAGCCCGTCCGGGCGCGCACCCGCCCTCTCGCCCATGCCCGTTCGTGGCGGGAACCCGGTGCTGCCGGGTGACCGCCACGGTGCGCACCCGGTGCTGCCGGGTGCCCCGCCACGGTGCGGGCGCTCTCCCGGGTGCCGGTGCCCCGGGCGCCGGTAACCACGCATTCCGTCCCGGGCGCGCACCCGCCCCTTCGCCCACGCCCGTTGGTGGCGGGGCACCAGGGATCGCCGGGGGCCCGCCACGGTGCGCACCCGGTGTCGCCGGGTGACCGCCACGGTGCGGGCGCTCTCCCCGGTACCGGCGCCCCGGGCGCCGGGAACCACGCGTTCCGTCCCGGGCCCGTCACCGGGCGTCCGTCACCTTCCCGTCGGGCAAATGTCGGGGCTCGCGGTCGTCACGGACGTCACCAGTACCGCCACGGACGGGGTGTCCTGTGCGGTCTCGGTGACCGCGGTCCTGACCGCCCGTGCCACGTCCACCGCGCGCTCGTCCCCGGAGACCTCCAGCTCGACGCGGACATGACGGCGCGGCAGGGCGGGCTCCGTGGCCGGCGGCGCGCTCTCGACGTGGACCGGACGGCCCAGGGAGTCCGTCAGACGGGTGACCCCCGGGACGGCCAGAACCGCCGACGCGATCCGGGCCTCCTCGGGGTCCCTCGGCACGGGCGCCGCCTTCGCGTCACCGGCCGGTTGCGCCGCGGGCGCCTCGGCCCCGACCTCCTCCAGCAGGTCCGTCACCCGCAGGTCCACCTCGCCGACGTCGAGGCCGAGGAGCCGGGTCGCGGCGGACACCACGGTCAGCCGAAGCCGGGCCGCGACGGCCGGAAGGGGTTCGGCGCCCGGGGCCGTGGGATCCGCCGAGGCCCCGAACTCCGCGGTGACGCGCAGCGGACCGGGCGGCAGCGCGCTGGGCGGCGGCGGTACGGCGGGTGCGCCGGCCGACTCCGGGTCGGCGAGCGCGATCCGCAGCGCCCCGAGCCGTACCCCCGCGAGGCCCGCCGTCTCCCGCCGCAGCACCGACGCGGCCGCCTCCTCCGTGATCCATGCGCCGTCGAGCGCCAGACCCAGCGGCAGGAGCCTGCCGAGCCCGAGCTGCTGCCGTACCGCTTGCGTCCACCGGTCAGCCGTCATTGCTCCAGCCTGCCGCATCCACGGCGCGCGACCGCGCGACCCGACCTACTGTGAGCAGAGGAGGACGACCGAAAGGGACGTACGGCGATGACCGACATGACCGAGCGGAACCGGACGGACAGCCCCGACACCGAGAAGGAGCAGCAGCAGACCCGCAAGCCCACCAGGCGCGGCGGCGGTGACCCGGCCACCCGGGGACGGACCACGATCGCCGACGGTGTCGTGGAGAAGATCGCCGGGCTCGCCGCCCGGGACGTGGTCGGCGTCCACACGATGGGCAGCGGACTGAGCCGGACCTTCGGAGCGGTACGCGACCGGGTGCCGGGCGGTTCCACCAAGTCCGTGACCCGGGGTGTGAAGGCCGAGGTCGGCGAGCTCCAGACGGCGCTCGACCTGGAGATCGTCGTCGACTACGGCGTGTCGATCTCCGACGTCGCCCGCGCCGTGCGCGAGAACGTCATCTCCGCCGTCGAGCGCATGACAGGCCTCGAAGTGGTGGAGGTCAACATCGCGGTGAGTGATGTGAAGCTCCCCGATGAAGAGGACGAGGAGCCGGAGTCACGGCTCCAGTGACCCCGGGGCCACCGGAGGGCGCCGGGCTCCCCGGCCACCGCACCATGAGTGATCACGCGGCCACCGACTGCTGAGGAGAGCACCATGAGCTTGGCCGTGATCGGCATGATCGCCGGAATGGCGCTGGCCTTCGCCGGGTACTTCGGCGGATTCGGCGCCTTCCTCCTGGTGGCCGCCCTGGGGGCCGTCGGGTTCGTCGTCGGACGGTTCCTGGAGGGGGATCTGGACATCGGCGACTTCTTCCGCGCCCGTGACGACCGGCGGCGGTGACGCGTGCCAGGTCAGACCGACCGGCCCGGTGAGACCGGGCCGGGCCTCACGACCGTCCCACCCCCCGATCGGGGCGCCACCCGGATCGCCGACCGTGTCGTCGCGAAGATCGCGTCGCGGGCGGCACGCGAGGCCCTGCCCCCGCTGCCCCCCGACGCGGTGCCCCCGCACGCGACGGTCGTCGTGCGCCGGCAGGCCCCCGACTCCGGCGGCGCGGACGGCACCCCGACGCACAGCGCCCGGATCCGGGTCAGCCTCGAACTCGGCTACCCCGTCGACATCGGGGCCCAGTGCGGCGAGGTGCGTCGTCATGTCACCGAGCGGGTAGAGGCGTTGGCGGGAATGGAAGTGCCCGAGGTCGCCGTCCAGGTGGAGCGGCTGCATCTGGCACACGAGTCCGGCGCGCTGAAGGGGAGGACGCGATGAGCGAGCCCCAGGGCTCCGACGACACCCGCAAGACACCCGTACTGGAGAAGCCGGATCCGGGAAGCGGCGACGGCGCGGGTGCCCTCGGGCAGTCCGCCTCCGCCGCCGCCTACGAACCGCTGGGCACCACCGGTGACGACGACGGCCGCCAGGGCAGGTTCTGGTCCGCCCGCCGCGTTCCGGCCGGGATCCTCGCGCTCCTGCTCCTCGTCGCGGCCGGTGCCTTCCTGTACGACGTCGTGGCCGTACGCGCCGGACGCACCGCGCTGTACTGGCGGACCTGGCTGGCCCGGCAGCTCGCCGAACGGCCGCTCGACGACACGGCGGTCCTCGTCGGCGCCGGGATCGCCGCCGCGATCGGACTCTGGCTGATCGTCCTCGCCGCCACACCGGGACTGCGGGACGTGCTGCCGATGCGGCGCACCCACGCGGACGTCCGGGCCGGACTGCACCGGGGTGCCGCCGCGATGGCGCTCCGCGACCGGGCCATGGAGGTCGCCGGGGTGCAGTCGGTCCGCGTGCGCGTGAAGCGGCGCAAGGTCGACGTCCGCGCGCTGTCCCACTTCCGGGAACTCGACGAGGTGCGCGCCGACCTCGACACCACGCTCGCCGACGGCATCGAGGGACTGGGACTGGCCCGCTCGCCGGCCCTGTCGGTGCATGTCGCGCGGCCCCGACGGAAGGGGTGAGATCCGTGCTGCGGATCGTCAACCGCGTACTGATCGGCCTCACCGGGCTCGTGCTGCTCGTCCTCGGCGGCTCCGTGCTCGCCGTCGGACTCGGGGTGCGGCCGCCGTCGTGGTGGATCCACGACGGACGGCACGACGTGCTCCTCAGCACCGCCGAACGGACCAAGTGGCGGGACCAGGGCTGGTGGTGGCCGGCCGTCATCGCCGCGCTCGCGGTGCTCCTGCTGCTCGCCCTGTGGTGGCTGGTCGCCGTCGTGCGGCGCCGGCGGCTCGCCGACGTGCTCGTCGACACCGGCGACGGCGCGAGCGCGCTGCTGCGCGGACGGGCGCTGGAGGGCGTACTGGCCGCCGAGTCGGCCCGGCTCGACGGCGTCGAGCACGCGAACGTCCGGCTGACCGGGCGCCGCGGCCGCCCCGAGGCCCGGGTGAGACTCCTGCTGGAACCCCATGTGGACCCCGGGCAGGCGCTGCGGCTGCTGACCGTGGAGGCCCTCGCCCACGCCCGGGACTCGGCCGGCCTGGCCGCGCTCCCGGCGGAGGTACGGCTGCGCGGCGTCAAGCACCGCGCCGAACGCGTGACGTGACAGGCCGGGGGCCGCGCGGGGTCCGGAACCGGCGCGGTGGTTCACGGCGCGCCTCGCCCGTGTCGCGAACCCGCCCAGGCGTCCCGCCCGCGCCCCGCCCGTGTCTCGAAACACCCCAGGCGTCCCGCCGCGCCCCGCCAGGGTTCCGGTACCGGGCCGTGCGTCGCGCCGTACCCCGCGCAGGGGCCTCAGAACCCGCCCGGGCGTCCCGCCGCGCCCCGCCCGGGTCGCGAAACCCGCCCAGGCGTCCCGCCGTGCCCCGCCCGTGCCGCGAACCCGCCCAGGCGTCCCGCCTGCGCCCCGCCGTGGGCTCCGGTACCGGGCCGCGCGTCGCGGCGTACCCCGAGCAGGGGCCCTAGAACCCGCCCCGCATCCCGCCGTCCACCGGCAGCATGATGCCGCTGAGGTAGGACGCGGCGGGGGAGAGCAGGAACGCGGCGGCGCGGCCGAACTCCTCCGGGGCGCCGTAGCGGCGCAGCGGGATACGGGCCTCGTTGGCCGCGCGGGTGGCCTCGGGGTCGGCGGACAGCCCGTCCAGCTGGCGCACGCGGTCGGTGTCGATGCGGGACGGCAGGAGTCCGACGACACGGATGCCGCGCGGGCCCAGCTCGTTCGCGAGGGACTTGGCGAACCCTGCGAGGCCCGGCCGCAGACCGTTGGAGATGGTGAGCCCGGGGATCGGCTCGTGCACCGAGCCGGAGAGCACGAAGCCGATGACACCGCCCTCGCCGAGTTCCCCGGCGGCCGCGCGGGCCAGGCGGACCGCGCCGAGGAAGACCGACTCGAACGCCACCATCCACTGCTCGTCGGTGTTGTCCGCGGCGAACCCGGGCGGCGGCCCGCCGACGCTGATCAGGATGCCGTCGAAGCCGCCGAAGTGCTCGCGGGCGGCGGCGATCAGCCGGGCCGGGGTCTCCGCGGCGCCGTTGTCCGCCGCGACCCCGACCGCGTTCGGGCCGAGCGCGGAGGCGGCGTCGGCCGCGCTCTTCTCGTCGCGCCCGGTGACGACCACCTTGGCGCCGTCGGCGACGAGTTCGCGCGCGGCGGCGTTGCCGAGGCCCCGGGTCGCTCCCGTGACGACGTACACACGATCCTTCAGTCCAAGATCCATGGCCCCATCCTCCCCTACTCCGGCGGTACGGCCCCGTCCGCCTTCCCCGGCCCGTCGACGCCGAACAGGCTGAGGGCGGTCACCACGAGGCCGATGTGGCTGAAGGCCTGCGGGAAGTTGCCGAGCTGGCGGCCCGCGACCGGGTCGTACTCCTCGGACAGCAGTCCCAGGTCGTTGGTGAGCCCGACCAGCCGCTCGAACAGCTCGCGCGCCTCCCGCGTACGGCCCGTCAGATGCAGCGCGTCCGCGAGCCAGAACGAGCAGACGACGAAGGCGCCCTCGTCGCCCGGAAGCCCGTCGACCCCGGCCGCCGCGGCGGTGTAGCGGCGGACCAGGAAACCGTCCGGGGCGAGCTCCGCGCGGACCGCGTCGACCGTCCCGATCACCCGGGGATCGTCGGGGGGCAGGAAACCCACGCGCGGGATGAGCAGCAGGGAGGCGTCCAGTTCGGTCGAGCCGTAGGACTGCGTGAACGTGTTCCGGGCCGCGTCGAAGCCGCGTTCGCACACCTCGCGGTGCACCTCGTCGCGCATCGCCCGCCAGGCCTCGATGTCGCCGTCGAGCGTCGGGTCGTCCTCCAGGGTGCGCACCGCGCGGTCGGCGGCCACCCAGGCCATCACCTTGGAGTACACGAAGTGCCGGCGCGGGCCGCGCACCTCCCAGATCCCCTCGTCCGGCTGCCGCCACGCCACGCGCAGGAACTCCATCATGGCGCACTCCACCCGCCACATGTGGGGCCGGGACGGCAGGCCGGAGCGGCGGGCCAGCGACAGCGAGTCGATGACCTCGCCGTACACGTCGAGCTGGAGCTGTTCCACGGCGCTGTTGCCGACCCGCACCGGTGAGGAGTCCGCGTAGCCGGACAGCCACGGGATCTCGTACTCCGACAGCCGGCGTTCCCCCGAGAGGCCGTACATGATCTGGAGGGCCGCGGGGTCGCCCGCGACCGCCCGCAGCAGCCAGTCGCGCCAGGCCTCGGCCTCCTCGTGGTACCCGGCGGACAGGAGCGCGCCGAGGGTGAGGGTGGAGTCGCGCAGCCAGCAGTAGCGGTAGTCCCAGTTGCGCACCCCGCCGATCTCCTCGGGCAGCGAGGTGGTGGGGGCGGCCACGATGCCGCCGGTGGGCGCGTAGGTGAGGGCCTTGAGGGTGATCAGGGAGCGGACGACGGCGTCGCGGTGGGGTCCGTCGTAGCGGCAGCGCGCCGCCCACGCCTGCCAGTCCTGGACGCTGGTCTCCAGCGCCTCGAAGGGGTCGCACAGCGGCGGCCGGGGCCGGTGCGAGGGATGCCAGGTCAGGACGAAGGCGACCTTGTCGCCCGCCCGCACGGTGAACTCCGAGTGCGTACGGAAGTCCTTGCCGTACGTGTGCACGGGTGGTTCGCTGCGCAGCCACACCGAGTCCGGTCCCGCGACGGCGACACGGTGGCCGTCCGAGCGGCGCATCCACGGGACGACCGAGCCGTAGTCGAACCGCAGCCGCAGCAGGCTGCGCATCCGGACCTGGCCGCTGAGTCCCTCGACGACGCGTACGAGGTCGGGCGCGTGCTCGCGCTGCGGCATCAGGTCGGTCACCCGGACCGAGCCGTCGGCGGTGTCCCACTCGGTGTCCAGCACCAGGGTGTCCGGGCGGTAGGCGCGCCGGGTGCACACGTCCTCGCCCTCGGGCGCGATCCGCCACTGGCCGTTGTCCTCGTCGCCCAGCAGGGCCGCGAAGCAGGCGGCGGAGTCGAAGCGGGGCAGGCACAGCCAGTCGACGGAGCCGTCGCGGCTCACCAGAGCGGCGGTCTGTTCGTCCCCGATGAGCGCGTAGTCCTCGATGCGTCGGTGCACGGTGGACGGGTTCCCGAACGGGGCAACGGTCAATCGGGCCGCCAGAGTGGCGTGGGAGCCGGCGGCGGAGCCGGGCGGGGAGTCACAGGGGGCCGCCGCCGGGCCGCACGCCCGGTCTCGGGGGCGGCCCGCAGGGCTGCACGCCCGGTCGCGGGGGAGTCGGCCGCCGGGCTACACGCCCGCCGGTTCCGCCTCCGGCGTGGTCTCGGCGGCGGCCGCCTCCGCACGGTCGCGGCGCTCGCGGCGGACCAGGACCACCCAGCCGAAGGGGACGCCCGCGGAGAAGAGCCACCACTGGATGGCGTAGGCCATGTGCGGGCCGATGTCGCTGTGCTCGGGGTCGGGGATCAGCTCGGGGGAGCCGCCCTTGGGCGCCGGCGCGGTCTGCTCGATGTAACCGCCGAGGACCTGCTTGCCGAGCCGCCGCGCCTCCTGCCCGCTGCTGATCAGCATGACCTGACGGGCGGGCAGGCCCCGGACGTTCTTGATGCCGCTCTCGGCGGTCGTCTGGTCGGCCATCAGCCGGCCGGTGACGGTGATCTCGCCCGAGGCGGGGGCCGGGATCTTCGGGAAGGCGGTCTGCGCGCCGTCCGCCGGAACCCAGCCCCGGTTCACCATGAGGACCCGGCCGTCGTCCAGGACGAACGGGGTCAGGACGTGGTAGCCGACCTCGCCGTCGGCGTTGGTGCGGCGGCGGACGACCTCTTCGTGCGCGGTGTCGAAGCGGCCCTTCGCGGTCACCCGGCGGAACAGGTCGTCGTCCCCGATCCGGCTGCCCGGCGCGGTGACCGTCTCCGCGGGTACCGGCTTCGCGGCGAGCGAGTCGGCGATCACCGTGTTCAGGGCGACCTTGTGCTCATGCCGGTGGAGCTGCCAGAAGCCCAGCTTGATCATCGTAGGGATCAGGGCGAGGGCCACGAGGGTGAGGATCACCCACTGCCGGGACAACAGGAAGCGGTACACCCCATTGACGGTACTCGGCATGATTCGGCCCCCGACGGGAGGGTCCCGCCGAGGGCCGTCCGACACCCCGTCCGGCGGACGAGCCGGGAGCCTCAGACCTTGTCGACGATCCCCGCCTTCCCCTCCGCGCGGGCGCAGTGCGCGCCGCAGTACCAGTGGCCGTCGACCTCGACACCCTGGCCGATGACCTGCACGCGACAGTGCTCGCAGATCGGGGCCATCCGGTGGATCGCGCAGGAGAAGCAGTCGAATACGTGCACAGCACCCTGGGCGTGCACTTCGAAGGTCATTCCGTAGTCATTGCCGCATACTTCGCATCTCGCCATGCGCCACAGGGTGGAGTGCGGGGGCGGTGCGGGCGAGCGGGCGCGGGGCGAGTCGCCCGTCAATCACCCGTACGCCCGTCACCCTTCCGACGCGGGTTCGACGTCCCGCAGAAGCTGTCCGAACGCGGCCTCGTCGACCACCGGCGTCCCGAACTGTCGCGCTTTGACCACCTTTGACGTGCCGGAGTCCGGATCGTTGGTCACCAGCAGACTGGTGAGCCGGGACAGGCTCGTCGCGACATGCAGCCCGGCCTCGACCGCCCGGTCCTCCAGCAGTTCACGGTCGACGGACGTGTCACCGGAGAACGCGACCCGCATGCCCTGCTTGAGAGGTTTGTCCGCCGAGTACCGTCCGGGGTTCGGATGGGGGCACGCCGGGCGCTTGCGGGAGGGACGCCAACTCCCGGACGGGTAACCGCCGGAGCCGTGGCTCCCCTGCCGCCCGATCCGCGGGGCCGCGGCGCTGTCGGACCACTCCTTGAGCGGCAGGCATTCGAGGAGCGGCAGCCGCACCCCGGCCCGCGCGGCGGCCCGCAGGCTCGGCCGGAACGCCTCGGCCAGCACGCGCGCGTCGTCCAGCGCGTGGTGCGCCCGCTGCTGCACGACACCGAAGTGCGCGGCCAGCGACTCCAGCTTGTGGTTGGGCAGCGGCAGGCCGAGCTCCTTGGAGAGCGCGATGGTGCACAGGCGCTGGCGCACCGGCGCCTCGCGCTCCGCGCGCGCGTACTCCCGGGCGATCATCGACCAGTCGAAGACCGCGTTGTGCGCGACCAGGACCCGGCCGGCGAGCCGGGCGGCGAACTCCTCGGCCACCTCGTGGAAGAGCGGCGCCCCTTCGAGCATCTCGCTCGTCAGACCGTGGATCCACACCGGACCCGGGTCCCGCTCCGGATTGACCATCGTGTACCAGTGGTCCTCGACCTCGCCGAGCGCGTCCAGCCGGTACACGGCGGCGGAGATTATCCGGTCGTCGCGGGCCAGTCCTGTGGTCTCCACGTCGACGACCGCGTATCCCTGCGGATACGCGGCCGGCCAGGAGGCAGGGGACGCTGCGGTCGTGAGGTCTTCGAGCATGGTCAATGAGGATACGGGCCCCGACCGACATACCGGTCCCCGCCTTCCCCGATCCGGCCTCCCGCGTTTCCCTGTGCGAGACCCCGGTGTTGACGCTCAGCCGAGGGCCGCCACCAGGTCGCCGGCCGTCAGCGGCGTCAGACCGCAGCCGTCGACCGGGCCGGGCAGCAGCCGGTACACGGACCCGCCCGCGCCCTCCGGGGCGACGCCGCCGTGCACCAGCGCGAGCAGGACGTGCTTCTTCGCGGCCGCCTCCGCGGCGAGCGCGTCCGGGTCCTCGGCCGGGCGCCGCCACTGCGGAGGCTCCAGGGCCCGGACCCGGCGGCGAAGGCCGCGTCCGGCTCTGCCTCCGCGCGCCTGTAGTGCCACAGCTCGCCGGTCGAGGGCAGCCGGCGGACCACCACGACCTCGTCGGAGCGGGCCGCCGCGTGCCACACCGACAGATCCCACAGGGTCGTACGGCCGGTGGTGAAGTACTGGAACAGATCCCGGCCGACGCGCCCGAGTTCGGCACTGTGCCGGTACACGCTGTGGAAGCCCTCGGACGCCGCCAGATGCAGGTCGGTCCACAGGAACGTGCGCCGCTCCAGGTCGACCAGCAGCGGCACGTGGATCCGGGAGTCGCCCTCCAGGTCGTAGCGCTGACGCACCGCGCGGGGATCGTACGAGGCGTCCCGCCCGTCCCCGGAACTCAGGGCCACCGATTATTTCCGGGACCCGTGGATCCCGGCCCGCGCACGGCTATGGACCTTTCACCCGTGCGGTGCAAGCGTGCTGGCGCCCCAGCAGGTAGCGCCTACGAAGGGCGGTACGGACATGGCACGAGTCAGGTACGGCGCGCGCACCGAGGCGGAGATCACCGCCGCGCGCACCGCGAGTTCCCAGCTCCCCGACATCTGGTCCACCGGACTGGTGGCCGTCTGGGAGAGCGACCCGGACGCGGTCGCGGCGGTGCTGCCGCCCCCGCTGAAGCCCACGGCCCGGCCCCTGGTGCGGGTCGGCATCAGCAAGGTCGATCTGCCCGGATACCCGCTGGGCGCGGGCTCGTTCGCCGTCGCCGCCGCGCACCGGGACGTCGAGGGCTGGTATCCGCTGGTCATGCCGATGACCCACGAGCGGGCCCTGATCGGCGGCCGCGAGGTCTTCGGGGAGCCCAAGAAGCTCGGCGAGGTGACCGTCGAGCGCGACGGGCTCGTCGTACGGGGGGTGCTCGCCCGGCACGGCATCGCCTTCGTCGAGGTGCGCGGCGCGGTGAGCGGGCACCTGCCGCTGCCCGAGCCGGCGCGGAAGACCGACTTCTACTTCAAGTTCCTTCCCGCGGTGGACGGTTCGGGCTTCGACGCCGACCCGGTCCTCGTGCACTGCCTGCGCGAGGAGAAGGTCCGCAGACTGGAGCGGGTCACCGGGGACGTCGTCCTGCGCGAGTCGATGTACGACCCGGTCGCCGATCTGCCCGTGCGCGGCCTCGTGGAGATCACCTTCGGCGAGAAGACCTCCGGCCAGCGCGGCAAGGTCGCCGAACGGGTCGGCGCACAGGCCCTGTTGCCGTACATCCACCAGCGCTACGACGATCCGGGGCAGATCCTCGACGGTCCGCCCGAGGGGAGCGTGTGATGGAGCTGCGCGCGGGACAGGTCGCCGTCGTCACCGGCGCGGCGAGCGGCATCGGGCTCGCGATGGCCCGGCGGTTCGCGGCCGACGGTCTGACGGTCGTCCTCGCCGACGTCGAGGAGGGCGCGCTGGAGAAGGCCGCAGGGGAGCTGCGCGAGGACGGCGCAGACGTCCACGCGCGCGTGGTGGACGTCTCCGAGCGCTCCGAGGTCCTCGCGCTCGCCGAGGACGTGTACGCCACCTGCGGCGCGGTGCACGTCCTGTGCAACAACGCCGGTGTCGGCTCCGGCGCCGAGGGCCGGATGTGGGAGCACGACCCCAACGACTGGAAGTGGGCCTTCGCCGTCAACGTGTGGGGCGTCTTCCACGGCGTCCAGGCGTTCGTGCCCCGGATGATCGCGAGCGGCGAGCCCGGCCACGTCGTCAACACCTCCTCCGGCGACGGCGGGATCGCCCCGCTGCCCACCGCCTCCGTGTACGCCGTCACCAAGGCGGCCGTGGTGACGCTGACCGAGTCGCTCTACGCGCATCTGAAGGCGGAGCACGCGCGTGTGGGCGCCTCCGTGCTGTTCCCCGGGCCGCACATGCTCCGTACGGGCCTGTGGGAGTCGCACCGCAACCGGCCGGCGCGGTACGCGAAGGAGCGGCCCCGCAGGACCCCGTACCGCAGCCTCGCCCAGTGGGAGGCCGCGATGGACGAGGCGGGCCACGAGGTGCGCTTCACCCCCGTCGAGGAGGTCGCCGACCTCGTCGCCGAGGGGATCGGCGCGGGCCGCTTCTGGCTGCTGCCCGAGAGCGAGCACAGCGACCGGCAGATCCGGGCCAGGTCGCGGTCGATGCTGGAGCGGGCCGATCCGTCGTACCTGGAAAGTTTCATCCTCGACTGAGGGGGCGCGGTGAGCGAACAGGACCCGTATCTGATCATCTCCTCCGACTGCCACGCCGGACTTCCCACCGAGGAGTACCGGCCCTATCTGGACGCCCGGTTCCACCGGGACTTCGACGAGTTCCTCGCGGGCCAGGGCCGGCGCCGCGAGGAGATGAACCGCCTCGGCATCCGCAACGAGGCGTTCGCCGACAAGTGGTTCCAGGACAACGAGGAAGGCCTGCGCGGCGGTTGGGACACCGCGCAGCGCCTCAAGGAACTCGACGGCGACGGGGTGGCGGCCGAGGTCGTCTTCCCCGACGCGGACGCCGTGGACAGCCGCACCGCGGCCCCGTTCGGCGTGGGCCTCGGCCTCTCCGGCGACCAGGACCCGCGGCTCGGCATGGCGGGCGCGCAGGCCCACAACCGCTGGCTCGCCGACTTCGTCTCCGAGCACCCCGAACGGCACTGCGGTGTCGCGCTGCTGCCGGTCACCGGCGAGAGCGAACGGGTCGTCGCCGAGGTGTACCGAGCGAAGGAGTCTGGCCTCGGCGCGCTGATGATCCCCTCCATGTGGGTCGACAAGGAGCCCTACCACGACCGCCGTTACGACCCGGTGTGGGCGGCGGCCGCCGAGTGCTCGATGCCCGTGCTCACCCATTCCGGCGCGGCCCCGCGCCACGAGTACGGCGACCACCTGGGCATCTACGTCTCCGAGGTCACCTGGTGGCCCGCGCGCCCCTTGTGGTTCCTGCTCTGGTCGGGCGTCTTCGAGCGGCACCCCGGACTCCGTTTCGGCATCGCCGAGTCGGGCTGCTGGTGGCTGCCCAATCTGCTGTGGTTCATGGACCGTCTCTACCTCGGCGCGCACGGCGGCAAAAAGCTGTCGCCGTTCGCGGAGCTGAAGCGGCCCCCGCACGAGTACCTGGACCGGCAGATTTTCGTCTGCGCGACCAACACCAAGCGCCGGGAACTCGCCCAGCGTTACGAGATCGGCGTCGACAACATCCTGTGGGGCAGCGACTTCCCGCACCCCGAGGGCACCTGGCCCGACACCCGGGGGTGGCTGGCGAGGACCTTCCACGACATCCCGGTGGCGGAGACCCGGCGCATGCTGGGCCTGGCGGCCGCCGAGGTGTTCGGCTTCGACACCGACGTGCTCGCCCCGCTGGCCCGGCGGATCGGTCCCACCCCGGCCGAACTCGGCCAGGACGAGGACCAGTCGGCGGTCGAGGCGTCCTGGGCGCGCTCGCGCGAGGTGGGCCGCCACTGGCTGACGGACCACGACTTCCCCGTCCTGGGGGTGAACCCGTGAACCCCGGCAACCCCGAGAACGCCGGGAACGCCAGCACCCCCGAGAACGCCGGGAACCCCGGCAATCCCGTGAACCCCGTTATCCCCGGAGCCGAGGACCGCTACACCGTCATCTCCGCCGACTGCCACGCGGGCGCCGACCTCCTCGACTACAGGCCCTACCTGGAGCGCCGGTACCACGACGACTTCGACGCCTGGGCGGCCGGCTACGTCAACCCCTACGAGGACCTGCTCGCCGACACCGCCGACCGGAACTGGAACTCCGCCCGGCGGATCGCGGAGCTGGAGGAGGACGGCATCGTCGCGGAGGTGGTGTTCCCCAACACCATCCCGCCGTTCTTCCCCTCCGGTTCCCTGATGGCACCGGCCCCGACGGCGGCGGAGTTCGAACGGCGCTGGGCGGGCCTGCGGGCCCACAACCGCTGGCTCGCCGACTTCTGCTCGGCGGCCCCCGGCCGGCGCGCGGGCGTCTTCCAGATCCTCCTGAACGACGTCGACGCGGCGGTCGAGGAGATCCACCGGGCGGCCGGCGCGGGCCTGAGGGGCGGCCTGCTGCTGCCCGGCACACCCCCCGGATCGGGACTGCCCGAGCTGTACTCGCGGACGTACGACCCGATCTGGGCGGCCTGCGCCGAGCTGGGCGTCCCGGTGAACCACCACGCGGGCTCCGCCTCGCCGCCGCTCGGCGACGAACCGGCGGCCCGCGCGGTCTACATGGTGGAGACCACCTGGTTCTCGCACCGGGCGCTGTGGCACCTGGTGTTCGGCGGCGCGTTCCGCAGGCACCCCGGCCTGCGACTGGTGCTGACCGAGCAGGGCTCCGGCTGGATCCCCGGGGTCCTCGACATGCTCGACTACTACCACGGGCGGCTGGTCGCGGCGGCGGGCCGGGCGTCGACGGCCGAGTCCAAGTTCGGCGCGGGCCTGGCCGCGACGATGGGCGAACCCCCCTCCCGGGTCTGGCGCGACCACTGCTTCGTCGGCGCCAGTTTCATGCGCCCGCACGAGGTGCCGCTGCGCGGACGTATCGGCCTCGACAAGATCATGTGGGGCAGCGACTACCCGCACGACGAGGGCACCCACCCCTACACCCGCGAGGGACTGCGCTTCGCCTACGCGGGCCTGCCCCGCGAGGAGGTCGCCGCCATGGTCGGCGGCAACGCGGCCCGCGTCTACGGCTTCGACCTGGTACACCTCGACGAGATCGCCGCCAAGACCGGTCCCACGGTGGCCGAGATCGCCGAGCCCCTGGACGTCCCGCCCGCCGACGCGACGAGCCCGGTGTTCGCGAGAGGAGGCTCGGTGCGCGTCTGGTGAACTCCGGGTCGGTGCGTCCCCGGTGGCGCCCCGGGTGCGATCCTCCCCTTGTGACGGAACCGACGCACGACGAGGCCCACGGCGGCACCCTCGGCTCGCGGCTGAACTGGCTGCGGGCCGCCGTCCTGGGCGCCAACGACGGCGTCGTCTCCACCGCGGGACTCGTCGTCGGCGTGGCCGGAGCCACGGGCGACCGCGCCGCCCTGTTCACCGCGGGCGTCGCGGGACTGCTCGCCGGGTCGATGTCCATGGCCGCGGGCGAGTACGTGTCGGTCTCCACCCAGCGGGACTCGGAACTGGCGGCCCTCGCCACGGAGAAACGGGAGCTCAAGGAGGCGCCCGAGGCCGAACTGGAGGAGCTGACCGGCCTCCTGGAACAGCGCGGCCTGTCCCGCCAGGTGGCCCGCGAGGCCGCCGTCCAGCTCACCGAACGCGACGCCCTGCGCGCCCACGCCTCCGTGGAACTCGGCATCGACCCCGACGACCTGACCAACCCGTGGCACGCGGCCTGGGCGAGCTTCCTCGCGTTCACCGCCGGAGCCCTGCTGCCCCTGCTGGCCATCGTGCTGCCGCCGGAGCGCTGGCGGCTCGGCGTCACCGTGGTCTCGGTGCTGGCCGCACTCGCCCTCACCGGCTGGGGCAGCGCCCGGCTGGGCTCGGCCGACCCGCGGCGCGCGGTGCTGCGCAACACCGCCGGGGGAGCGCTCGCCATGGCCGTGACCTACGCGGCCGGAGTCCTGCTCGGAGCGGCGGGCGTGTGAGCGTACGCCCATGCCCGGAGCCGTCGCCGCACGCGCGGACGGCCGGGCGCGGGACGGGCTTTGGCGGACAGCGCCAAGAAGCAAGCGCATACCGCCGGTAATGCTTATCGGTAACGACCTCTGTACGCGGCCGACCAGCGCATCTACGGTTCACCCATGCCGAACCTGCCCGATGTCGTGGTGCTGTCGATACCCGCCTTCATCCTCCTCGCCGTGATCGAGATGATCAGCGTCCGGATCCATCCGGACGAGGACGCCGCGGGGTACGAGAAGAAGGACGCCGCGACGAGCCTCGGCATGGGACTCGGCAGTCTCTTCTTCGACTTCCTGTGGAAGTTCCCGATCGTCGCGATCTACAGCGCGGTCTACGCGCTGACGCCGCTGCGGGTGCCCGTCCTGTGGTGGACGATCCCGCTGATGCTGCTCGCCCAGGACTTCTTCTACTACTGGTCCCACCGCGGCCACCACGTGATCCGCCTCCTGTGGGCCTGCCACGTCGTGCACCACTCCAGCAGGAAGTTCAACCTCACCACCGCCCTGCGGCAGCCCTGGACGGGCCTGACCTCGTGGCCCTTCTACCTGCCGATGATCGCCCTCGGCGTGCACCCGGCCGCGCTCGCCTTCTGCTCCTCGGTGAGCCTCGTCTACCAGTTCTGGATCCACACCGAGCGCATCGACAAGATGCCCCGCTGGTTCGAGTTCGCCCTGAACACGCCCTCCCACCACCGCGTCCACCACGCCTCCCAGGGCGGCTACCTGGACCGCAACTTCGGCGGCATCCTCATCGTCTGGGACCGGCTCTTCGGATCGTTCGTCGTGGAGACCGAACGGCCCGTCTACGGACTCACCAAGAACATCGCCACGTACAACCCGGTGCGCGTGGCCACCCACGAGTACACCGCCATCGCCAGGGACCTCAAGGCGGCGGCGAGCTGGCGCGAGCGCGCCGGCCGGCTCCTCGGCGGGCCCGGCTGGCAGCCCGCGCCGGCCGTCGTCGAGGCCCCGGTCACGGAGTCCGTCGCGTGAGCCCGCGTCCCGCGCGCGCCCTGCTCGTCTGCTTCGCGCTGGCGGCGGCCGTCGACCTCCTCGGGCTCCTCGCCGGAATCGACCCCGCGCACCGGATCGCCAAGATGCTCCTGATGCCGCTGCTCGCCCTGTACGCGGGCGTACGCGGCGCGCCCCGGCTGCTCGTCGCGGCCCTGCTCCTCGGCTGGTGCGGAGACCTGGCGCTCCTGTCCGACGCCGACCCCGCCTTCCTGGCCGGCATGGCCTCCTTCGCGGCCGGGCACGTCTGCTACCTCGTGCTCTTCCGCCGGACGGCACGCGTACGGGACGCACGGCTCGTCCTCGCGTACGCCACGGCGCTCGTCGTCCTCGTCGTGCTGCTGTGGCCCGGTCTGCCGGCCGGCCTGCGCGTCCCCGTCGCCGGCTACAGCCTGCTGCTGACCGCGATGGCGTACGGGGCCACCCGCCTCGGGCCCGTCGCGGCGGTCGGCGGCGCGCTCTTCATGCTGTCGGACACGCTGATCGCCACCGGCGTCGCCGACTGGCCGCAGCTGCCGATGGCGTCCTTCTGGATCATGTTCACGTATATCGCCGCCCAGTTTCTGCTGGTCCGGGGGGTGCTCGACCCCCTCGCGGTGCGACGCGCGCCCGAGGCGGCGTACGGTGAGATGCGCTCAACCACCCCCTGAGCGCATCTCACCACGCTCCGCACGAGAAGGATCCTCGCCATGCGCGCCACCACCATCCACGCCCCGTTCGACATGCGTGTGGAGGAGGTGCCGGAGCCCATGGTGCAGCTGCCCACCGACGCGATCGTGCGGGTGCTGCGCTCCTGCATCTGCGGCAGCGACCTGTGGGCGTACCGCGGCGAGGCGGCCCGGCAGCCGGGCCAGCGGATCGGGCACGAGTTCCTCGGCATCGTCGAGGAGACCGGTTCCGAGGTGTCCGGCGTCCGCCGCGGCGACCTGGTCGTGGCGCCCTTCATGTGGTCCGACGGCGTCTGCGACTACTGCCGCGACGGGCTCACCACGTCGTGCGTGCACGGCGGTTTCTGGGGCTCGGTCGGCTACGACGGCGGCCAGGGCGAGGCCGTGCGCGTCCCCTTCGCCGACGGCACCCTCGTCCAGCTGCCCAAGGAGGCGGCCTCCGACGACCACCTGCTGTCGGCGCTGCTGACCCTGTCCGACGTCCTCGGCACCGGCCACCACGCGGCCCTCGGCGCCGGTGTCGTCAAGGGCTCGACCGTCGCCGTCGTGGGTGACGGGGCCGTCGGCCTGTGCGCCGTCCTCGCCGCCAAGCGGCTCGGCGCCGACCGGATCATCGCGCTCGGCCGCCACCAGGTCCGCACCGACATCGCGCGCCGCTTCGGCGCCACGGACGTCGTCGCCGAGCGCGGCGAGGCTGCGATCGAGGCCGTCCGCGAGCTGACCGGGGGCCAGGGCGCCCACTGCGTCGTCGAGGCGGTCGGCACCGAGCAGTCCATGAGCACCGCGGTGAACATCACCCGCGACGGCGGCGCCATCGGCTTCGTCGGCGTGCCCCACGGCAGCGGTACGGGCCTCGACCTGGGCGTCATGTTCGACCGGAACATCGCCCTGCGCGGCGGGGTCGCCCCGGTGCGCGCGTACATCCCCGAGCTGCTGCCCGACGTCCTCGACGGCACCATCGACCCCTCGCCGGTCTTCGACATGACCGTCGGCCTGGACGGCGTCCCCGAGGGCTACAAGGCGATGGACGAGCGTACGGCCCTGAAGGTGCTCGTCACCGGCTGACCCGGACTCCGTACGGCGGCCCCGGGGACCTCCCCGGGGCCGCCGCGGCGTCTAGGGCCTGTCTGACAATTCCCGCCTGCCCGGCGACGGGCGACGACGCGAATTGTCGGACAGGCCCAGGCCCCTCAGGCCCACCGAGCGGGGTCCGTCCCCCAGCGGCCCGGTGGGCGTGACCAGTCCGCCGGGCCGCCCGTGAACGAGACGGGCGGCAGGGCGTACCCGATCAGCCCCGGCGGACCGGCCCGCTCGGCCAGCCAGGCGTCGGGGCGGTCGTACGGTTCCCCGGCCGAGCCGGAGGGTTCTCCGGCCGCGTCGTACGGATCCCCGGCCGAGGGGTCCGCTACGGAGCCGGGCGCGTCCCGCCGCGTGATCCCGTCCGTCAGCCACATCGCGGTGCGGGCCAGCGCCAGCCGTACGAGCTGCCCCCGGCCCGACCCGGTCCGCTCGGTCAGCGCCCGCAGGACGGCCGCCGCCAGCAGATACCCGGTGCCGTGGTCCAGGGCCTGCGCCGGCAGCGCTCCGGGCCGCTCGGGCGATCCCTCCGTCGCGGCGATCCCGGTGGCCACCTGCACCAGGCTGTCGAAGCCACGGCGCCCGCCCCAGGGCCCGTACGTCCCCCACGCCGACACCTGGGCCACCACGAGACCCGGAACGCGCTCGGCCAGCGCCTCGGGGGAGAGCCCGAAGCGGTCGAGGGACCCGGGCCGGTACCCGGTGACGACCACGTCGGCCGAGGCCAGCAGTTCCTCGAAGGCGGGCCGGTCGGCCGTCAGGTCCAGGACCGTCGAGCGCTTCCCGAACCCCGTGTCGGCGTGCGCGTCCGGGTCCTCGGGCAGCCGCGGCCCGTCCACGCGCAGCACGTCGGCGCCCAGCAGGGCCAGCGTGCGGGTGGCGACCGGGCCCGCGATGACCCGGGTCAGATCGAGGACCCGCACCCCGGCGGCGGGCAGCAGCGGGCCGCCGTCCGGCAGCGGGGGAAGGGCGCGCGGGCCGGTGCCGGACGGGCCGGCCGCCTCGGTCCGCTCGATCAGCGGCCGCAGCGCCAGGGCGAGCCGCTGCTCGTGCGCCGCCCATTCCTCCGGCGCGCGCAGGGCGACGGCGAGGCCGCCCGCGCCGTACACGGTCTCCTCGACCTCCGGCGCGGACCGCTCCGCGAGGAGGGCGGCCACGTCATCGGCGCCCGCGCCGGCCGCGGCCCCCAGCGCGTCCAGCAGCCGGGCCCGGTGGTGGGGATAGTTCGCGTGCGTCCGCACCCAGCCGTCCGCGGTCCGCCAGAACCGGGACAGCGGAGCGAAACCCACCGGAGCGCGCCCGTCGATCCGCAGGTGCCGTTCGCTGACGAAGGCCGTGGCGACGGCTCCGTCGTCCACGGTCACGCCTGGCACCCGCGCGAGCCCGGCCCGCCGGGCCCCCAGTTCGGCGGCGGCCAGCGCGCAGGCGCCCACGCACGCGCGCGCCAGCTCCCGTACGGGCAGGGCGGATTCCAGCGCTCCGGCCCGGGTGACGGTCGAGACCCGGGAGAGCAGCGCTGGGTCTCCGCCCAGGTCCTTCCAAACGGCGGCCATCGGTGTTCGCGTCATACCGGCACTATGCGGTGTGGACGCGATCAACACGGCAGGCGGCCCCGACGGCGCGTGGCCCCGGCCGCCGCGCAGGGCGGAGGCCGGGGCCACGGGGGGTGCGGCGGCTGCTACTTGACCGCGCGCAGGGCGTTGACGATGCCGGCTCCGTAGAAGCCGTTCACGTGCTTGCCGCCCACGCAGGTCGCGTCGACGACGCCGTCGCCGTTGCCGTCGTACGGCGCGGTCGGGCAACCCGGGTTGTCCGCCTCGGCCTTGAGGAGGAGCTGGAGCTGGGCGGGCGTCGCCCAGGGGTACGTGGACTTCAGCAGGGCGGCCACACCGGCGACGTGCGGGGTCGCCATCGAGGTGCCCTGGAGGAAGCCGTACGTGTTGTTCGGCAGCGTGGAGAGGATGCGGCCGTTCTGCGAGGGGGTGTCCGGGATCTGGTAGCGGTCCCCGCCGGGTGCGGCGACGTCGATGACCCCGTTCCCGTAGCTGGAGAAGTACGACTTGGCGCCCTTGACCCCGGTCGAGGCGACCGTGACGACACCGGGCAACTGGGTCGGGATGTCATAGCACTTGTGCGGGTCGACCGTCCGCGTGGTGGCGGTCGAGTCGTCGGGGCTCGACGCGTCCGTCAGCGCGTTCGCGTCGAGGTCGTCGTTGGAGTTGCCCGCCGCGGCGACGTTCAGGGTGCCCTTGCGCTGGGCGTAGAGCTGGGCGCGGTTGACGGCGTCGACGATGGCCTTCTGGTCGGGGTCGTCCCCGCAGTTGTAGAGCCAAGGGTCCACGTAATAGCTGTTGTTGGTGATCTCCACGCCGTGGTCGGCGGCGAACACGAAGGCGCACACGACGCTCTCCGGGTAGAACAGCTGCGTGGAGTCGGGCTCGGCCACCGTGATGCCCGAGACCCTGACACCCGGCGCGACACCCGCGACGCCGATGCCGTTGCGGGCCGCGGCGATCTCGCCCGCGACATGCGTGCCGTGATAGTGGTCGGCGTCCACCGGGCGCCAGGCGCCGTACGTGGTGTCCGGCTTGCCGCCCACGCAGTTGGCCGACTGCGAGGGGGAGAAGTTCGGCGCGATGTCGGGGTGCGTGTCGTCGACACCGACGTCGATGACCGCGACGGTCACCTTCTTGCTGCCGGGATCGATCGCGGCCGCCTTGTCGGCGCCTATCGCGCGCAGGTCCCACTGGTCGGCCTCGAGAGGCTCCTGGCCCGCGTCGGCCTTCTTCTCGACCTTCGCCGCCTCGGCCGCGGACAGCACCTGCACCGCGCCCTCGTCCGTCGTGCCCTCGGCCTTCAGCGGCGAGGTGCGGGTGGCACCGGCCGACTGCACCCCCCGTACCGTCCGGATCTGCCGGCCGAAGTCCGGGTTCGCCGAGTGGACGACGATCACGCCGATCTGCTCGTACGCGATGACGACGCTGCCGCCGGCCGCCGCTATCGCCTTCTCCACCGCCGCGATCGTGCGGTGGTCCGTCGTCGTGTTGACCACGTAGGACAGGTTCGGCCCGTCCGCGGCCGTGACCGCGGGAGCGGCGAGGGGAGTGGCCGAGGCGGCGCCCGGCAGGAAGCCGAACGAGGCGGTGAGCGACAGCACGACCGGCACGGCGAGCGCGAGACGCTGTCTGGAACGCAGATGAGCCATGGGATCTCCACATCATCCGGAAAACGGAGCTGCCCGAACACGGATGGTGCTCGGGCAGGTACATGACGGAATGGCGCAGGCAGAAGCTATCCCGCCGCCGGCCGGGCCAGCAATGACTTGCGGCGACGACTTCCGAGAGCCACCCGCGACACGCCCGGGAAACCAGAGGCGCGCGGCGGGGACGCGCGGCGGTGACCCGCGAAAGAAGCCGGGTGAGTTGAACCGGTCCACGCGTGGCGCCGTGACCTTGGGCAGGGAGCCCGTGGACGATCGAGCCCCCAGGTCGGATCACGGAGCGGATGCGATCGGCGGCGGTCCGTCACGTGACACGAGCCGACAGGAGGCCGAAGCCCCGTGCCCGTACCCGAACCGTCCCCGACCGCGGGCCCCGGCCTGCCCCGTCCACCGTCGTAACCGCACCGGCAACGCGAGGAGACACCGTGGCCACCGACGCACCACCCCCGGCGCACACCGGAACCCAGCTCCCGTCCACCGAGAAGTTCGTCGAGATGCAGGAGAGCGCCGAGTTCGGTGAACTCCGCAGCTCGCACCGCTCCTTCGCCTTCCCGCTGACCGTCGGCTTCATCCTCTGGTACCTGCTGTACGTGCTGCTCTCGAACTACGCGGGCGGCTTCATGGGCACCAAGCTGTTCGGCAACGTCAACGTCGCCCTGGTGCTCGGCCTCGCCCAGTTCCTCACCACCTTCCTCATCGCCTGGTGGTACGCGCGGCACGCGGCCGCTCAACTCGACCCCAAGGCCGACGCCATCAAGTCCCGGATGGAGGGCGAGGCATGAGCCCCGCATGGACCACCGCGCACACGACCGTGCTGGCCGCGGGCGAGGCGAGCCGGCACCGCCCGCTGATCATCACCCTGTTCGCGGTGTTCGTCGCCGCGACCCTCGTGATCACCGTCTGGGCCGGCCGCCAGACCAAGGACGCCGCCGACTTCTACGCGGGCGGACGCCAGTTCACCGGATTCCAGAACGGACTCGCCGTCTCCGGCGACTACATGTCCGCCGCGTCCTTCCTCGGCATCGCCGGCGCGATCGCCCTCTTCGGCTACGACGGCTTCCTCTACTCCATCGGCTTCCTGGTCGCCTGGCTGGTGGCCCTGCTCCTGGTCGCCGAACCGCTGCGCAACTCCGGCCGCTACACGATGGGCGACGTCCTCGCCTACCGCATGCGCCAGCGCCCGGTCCGTACCGCCGCAGGCACCTCCACCATCGTCGTGTCGATCTTCTACCTGCTGGCCCAGATGGCGGGCGCGGGCGTCCTCGTCTCGCTGCTCCTCGGCATCACCAGCGACGGCGGCAAGATCGGCATCGTCGCCCTCGTCGGCGTCCTGATGATCGTGTACGTCACCATCGGCGGCATGAAGGGCACGACCTGGGTGCAGATGGTCAAGGCGGTCCTGCTCATCGCCGGCGCCGTGCTGCTCACCTTCCTGGTCCTGCTGAAGTTCCACTTCAACATCTCCGACCTGCTCGGCAGGGCGGCCGAGAACAGCGGCAAGGGCTCGCCCTTCCTGGAACCAGGGCTCAAGTACGGCGCCACCTCGACCACCAAGCTGGACTTCATCTCGCTCGGGATGGCACTGGTCCTCGGCACCGCCGGCCTGCCGCACATCCTGATCCGTTTCTACACCGTGCCCACCGCCAGGACCGCGCGGAAGTCGGTCATCTGGGCGATCGGCCTCATCGGCGCCTTCTACCTGATGACCCTCGCCCTCGGCTTCGGCGCCGCCGCGCTGATCAAGCCGGACGAGATCATCGCCTCCAACAAGGCTGGCAACACGGCCGCGCCGCTGCTCGCCCTGCACCTCGGCGGCGTCGACTCCACCTGGGGCGCGATCCTGCTCGCCACCATCTCGGCCGTCGCCTTCGCCACGATCCTCGCCGTCGTCGCGGGACTGACCCTCGCCTCGTCCTCCTCCTTCGCCCACGACATCTACGCGAACGTCATCAAGAAGGGGCAGGCCTCGGAGAAGCAGGAGATGGCGGCCGCCCGGTACGCGACGGTCGGCATCGGCGCCGTGTCCGTGCTGCTCGGCGCGCTCGCCCGCGACCTCAACGTCGCCGGCCTGGTCGCCCTCGCCTTCGCCGTCGCGGCCTCCGCCAACCTGCCCACCATCCTCTACAGCCTGTTCTGGAAGCGGTTCACCACCGCGGGCGCCCTCTGGTCGATCTACGGAGGCCTGGTCACGGCGGTCGGCCTGGTGCTGTTCTCCCCGGTCGTCTCCGGCAAACCGACCTCGATGTTCCCGGACGTCGACTTCCACTGGTTCCCGCTGGAGAACCCCGGCCTCATCTCCATCCCGGTCGGCTTCCTGCTGGGCTGGCTCGGCACCGTCCTGTCCAAGGAGGAGCCGGACGCCGGCAAGTACGCGGAACTGGAGGTCCGCTCCCTGACCGGCACCGGAGCGCACTGACCGGGCCGGACCCGAGGCCCACGGGCCCGAGTCCCCGGCACCGCGCGGGCCCGCCGCAGGCCACCGGTGGATCACCACTGGTAGGTCCCTACGACGGGCCCGCGCCGTCTCTCGTGGGATCGGGCCGCTGTCGTTGTCCGTGCCGTCACGTAGGCTCGCAGATATCGGGACGACGAGATCAGCGACGAGGGAGGGGGCCCACGTGCTCATCGACACCTACGGCCGGGTGGCCACCGACCTGCGTGTCTCACTGACGGACCGGTGCAACCTCCGCTGCACTTACTGCATGCCGGAGGAAGGCCTGCAGTGGCTCGGCAAGCCGGACCTGCTCACCGACGACGAGATCGTCCGCCTCGTCGGGATCGCCGTCACCCGCCTCGGCATCGAGGAGGTCCGCTTCACCGGCGGCGAGCCCCTGCTGCGCCCCGGCCTGCCCGGCATCGTCGAACGGGTCACGGCCCTCACGCCCCGCCCCCGGACGTCCCTCACCACCAACGGCATCGGCCTCAAGCGCACCGCGGCCGCCCTCAAGTCCGCGGGCCTGGACCGGGTGAACGTCTCCCTGGACACCCTGCGCCCCGACGTCTTCAAGACCCTGACCCGCCGCGACCGCCACAAGGACGTCATCGAGGGCCTCGAAGCCGCCCACGAGGCCGGCCTGACCCCCGTCAAGATCAACTCGGTCCTGATGCCGGGCCTGAACGCCGACGAGGCCCCGGACCTGCTGGCCTGGTCCATGGACCACGGCTACGAACTCCGCTTCATCGAGCAGATGCCCCTGGACGCCCAGCACGGCTGGAAGCGCGACGGCATGGTCACCGCCGCCGACATCCTCGCCTCGCTGCGCACCCGCTTCCGCCTCACCGCGGAAGGCTCCGACGAGCGGGGCTCCGCACCCGCCGAGCGCTGGATCGTCGACGACGGACCGCACCGCGTCGGGGTGATCGCCTCCGTCACCCGCCCGTTCTGCGCGGCCTGCGACCGCACCCGCCTCACCGCCGACGGCCAGGTGCGCACCTGTCTGTTCGCCACCGAGGAGACCGATCTGCGCGGCGCGCTGCGCTCGGGCGCCCCCGACGAGGAGATAGCCGACGCCTGGCGCGCCGCGATGTGGGGCAAGAAGGCCGGAGCGGGCCTGGACGACCCCTCGTTCGTGCAGCCGGACCGCCCGATGTCCGCGATCGGCGGCTGACGGCCGCCGACCGGCGGCCCCGCGTCCCGCGGGACGGCTACGGGCTACGCCTCGTCGTGCTCCGCGGGCCGGGAGGACTCCCACGCGTCGAGGGTCACGACGTCCTTGAGGAACCCGCGCACCCCGAGGAACTGCGACAGGTGCTCACGGTGCTCCTCGCACGCGAGCCAGGTCTTGCGCCGCTCGGGCGTGTGCAGTTTCGGGTTGTTCCAGGCGAGCACCCACACGGCGGCGGCACGGCAGGCCTTGGCCGAGCAGACGGGGGAGGCGGGACCGGGACCGGGGGCGTTCGACATCACCCTGTCGACCCTAGCCGAGGCCCCGCGGCACGCGCTCCGCGCGGTGGGCGGGCCCCTCCGCCGGCCCCTTCGCGAGCGAGCCGCGCGGGCGGCCGGGCCGGGCTCCCCGTCTCTGCAAAGGCGACGCCGAGCAGCCACGGGGGGAGCTGCCCGGCGTCGGTCCGTCGCTCCGACGGGGGATGCGGAGCGCGTACGAAGTATGTCACGGGTAACCCGCCGCCCGGCACCGGAACAACATGATTGATCTGAGCTTTTCTTGAGCTTGCCCGCGCGGCCGCATTCCGTTTTCGGTGAATCCGACGCCGTCCGTCCGGAGCTGAACCGGCCTTGTCCCGGGGCGAGTTCGCGTACGGATCGACTCCGGTCCGGCCTCAGCCCGGCTCGTGCGATTCGGCCCCCGCGCGTGTCCCGGGGGCACTCGGGGCGCCCTCCGTGAACGGCTCCCGAGGGCCGTCCTGGAGAGGGCCCGTGATCATCGGACGCGGCGGAGCCGTGACGAAGGTCGAGGGCAGCGAGGGCGCGTTCTCCCGTCCGGCATTGGCGATGACCACCGCGACGTACGGGAGGAGGATCCCGAGGACCAGAGCGACCAGAGCGACGGGCCGCTCGACGTTCCACAGGGAGGCCGCCAGGATCACCGACACCGTGCGGACGGACATCGAGATGACGTAGCGGCGCTGCCGCCCGCGCACATCGTCGTCCAGGCTCTGTCTGGCTCCGGTGATCCGGAAGACCTGGACGTTGCTCTGCTTCCTGATCACACTCCACCACCCGCCTGTGTCGGACACTCCCCGGCCCGTACCCGGCACGGACCCGTCGAGGAAGCGGGCCCGGACTGCTTCCACGGTACGCCGCGTCTGCGTCGGCTTCGAGACCGGGGGCATGCCCCGTCCGGGGGGACCGGGTGCGCCGTACCGCGTACGGGCGCGCCCGACATGCGCCGTATGGCGTACGGCCGGAAACTGGCCGTACGGCTCACCCGGAGCGGTACGAGGAGGCGGACATGGGCTGGATATGGGCGATCATCGTCGGATTCGTACTGGGCCTGATCGCCAAGTTGATCATCCCGGGGAAGCAGCACAGCCCCCTCTGGCTGACCACCATCTTCGGCATGCTCGGCGCCATCGTGGGCAACGCCCTCGCGCGCGCCTTCGGCGTAGCGGCGACGTCCGGCATCGACTGGACCCGCCACCTGTTCCAGCTGATCGCCGCGATCGTCATCGTGGCGCTGGGCGACATGGCGTACATGGCCCTGTGGGGGAACAAGAAGGCGCAGCAGCAGGCCTGACCCCGCCCGGACACGACGAAGGGCGCGGACCGCTTCCCGGAAGCGGCCCGCGCCCTCGCTGTCGTCAGGAACGCTCAGCCGCCCGTGACCTCGACCGCGGCCAGGCTCTTCTTGCCCCGGCGCAGCACGAGCCAGCGCCCGTGCAGCAGGTTCTCGGCGGCCGGCACCGCGTCCTCGGCGGTGACCTTGACGTTGTTCACGTACGCGCCGCCCTCCTTCACCGTGCGGCGCGCGGCGGACTTGCTGGCCACCAGGCCGACCTCGGCGAACAGGTCCACGACCTGGCCCGCCTCGGCGACCTGGATGTGCGGCACCTCCGACAGGGCCGCGGCGAGCGTGCGCTCGTCCAGGTCGGTCAGCTCGCCCTGCCCGAACAGGGCCTTGGACGCGGCGATCACGGCAGCCGTCTGGTCGGCGCCGTGCACCAGCGTCGTCAGCTCCTCGGCCAGCGCGCGCTGCGCCGCACGGGCCTGCGGACGCTCCTCCGTCTGCTTCTCCAGCTCCTCCAGCTCCTCCGGGGACCGGAAGGACAGGATGCGCAGGTACGTCGAGACGTCCCGGTCGTCCACGTTCAGCCAGAACTGGTAGAACGCGTACGGCGTCGTCATCTCGGGGTCGAGCCAGACGGCGCCGCCCTCGGTCTTGCCGAACTTGGTGCCGTCCGCCTTGACCATCAGCGGCGTCGCCAGTGCGTGCACCTGGGCCCCGGGCTCCAGGCGGTGGATCAGGTCCAGGCCCGCCGTGAGGTTGCCCCACTGGTCGCTGCCGCCCTGCTGGAGGGTGCAGCCGTGACGGCGGTACAGCTCCAGGAAGTCCATGCCCTGGAGCAGCTGGTAGCTGAACTCCGTGTAGCTGATGCCCTCCTCGGACTCCAGGCGCCGGGCCACGGAGTCCTTGGTCAGCATCTTGTTGACGCGGAAGTGCTTGCCGATGTCCCGCAGGAACTCGATCGCCGACAGCCCGGCCGTCCAGTCCAGGTTGTTCACCATGACCGCGGCGTTCTCGCCCTCGAAGGACAGGAACGGCTCGATCTGCGAACGCAGCCGCGTCACCCAGTTCGCGACCGTCTCCGGGTCGTTCAGGGTGCGCTCGGCCGTCGGGCGGGGGTCACCGATCTGGCCCGTCGCCCCGCCCACCAGGGCGAGCGGCCGCAGCCCCGCCCGCTGGAGCCGGCGCATCGTGAGCACCTGCACCAGGTGACCGACGTGCAGGCTCGGCGCGGTCGGGTCGAAGCCGCAATAGAACGTGACGGGACCGTCCGCGAGCGCCTTGCGCAATGCATCTTCGTCGGTGGACAGGGAGAACAGGCCCCGCCACTTCAGCTCGTCGACGATGTCCGTCACGGTTCTCGTATCTCCTCGGGTGGTCTCGTGAATCAGGTACGAGGTTATACGCCCTGGCTGACAGAACTCATATTGAAATCCGGCACCCGCAGCGCGGGCATCGCGGCCCGGGTGAACCAGTCGCTCCACTCCCGGGGCAGCGTCTTCTCCGTGCGCCCCGCCTCCGTGGCCCGCCCCAGCAGGCCCACCGGCGACTCGTTGAACCGGAAGTTGTTCACCTCGCCCACGACCTCGCCGTCCTCGACGAGGTAGACGCCGTCCCGGGTGAGCCCCGTCAGCAGCAGCGTCGCCGGGTCGACCTCGCGGATGTACCACAGGCAGGTCAGCAGCAGCCCCCGCCGGGTGGAGGCGACCATCTCCTCCAGGGAGCGGTCCTCACCGCCGTCGAGGACGAGGTTCCCGATCGTGGGCGTCACCGGCAGCCCGGTCAGCCCCGCGCTGTGCCGGGTGGTGGACAGATGCCGCAGCTCGCCCTCCCGGATCCAGTCGGTGCCCTTCAGCGGCAGCCCGTTGTCGAACACGGAGGCGTCGTCGCCCGAGGAGTGCGCCAGGACGAACGGAGCGCACTCGAGACCCGGCTCGTCCGGGTCGCTGCGCAGCGTCAGCGGCAGCTCGCTGAGCCGCTCGCCGATCCGCGTGCCGCCCCCGGGCTTGCTGAAGACCGTCCGGCCCTCGGCCGCGTCCCGGGCCGCCGCCGACCACATCTGGTAGATCAGCAGGTCCGCGACCGCGGTCGGCGGCAGCAGCGTCTCGTAGCGTCCCGCGGGCAGCTCGACCCGCTTCTGCGCCCAGCCGAGCCGTACCGCCAGCTCCGCGTCCATCGCGGCCGGGTCGACGTCCTTGAAGTCCCTCGTCGAACGTCCCGCCCAGGCCGAACGCGTACGGTCCGGGGACTTGGCGTTGACCTCCAGCGTGCCGTTCGGCTGGTCGTGCCGCAGCCGCAGCCCGGTCGACGTACCGACATAGCTGGAGACGAGCTCGTGGTTGGCGAAGCCGTACAGTTCACGGCCGCCCGCCCGCGCGCGGGCGAACGATTCACCGAGCGCCGGCGCGAAGTCGGCGAACACGGCGGAGGAGGTCTCGGCGGGCGCGTCCGCGAAGTCGGGGGACTCCGGCACACCCGTCACCAGCGGCCGGCCGTCCTCGGCGGGACCGGCGCCCCGCGCCGCCGCCTCGGCCGCCCGCACCAGCGGCTCCAGCTCGTCGGCGGTCACGGCCGACCGCGAGACCACACCGGAGGACGTGCCCTCGCGGCCGTCGACGGTGGCGATCACGGTGAGCGTGCGCCCGCGCGTGACCCCGTTCGTGGTCAGCGCGTTGCCCGCCCAGCGCAGGTTCGCGGTGGACCGCTCGTCGGCGATCACCACACAGCCGTCGGCCCTGGACAGTGCGAGGGCGCGCTCGACGACCTCGTGCGGCTTGTTCGTACGGGCACTCATCGACCGGCCTCCTGGGTGGTGTTGAGGATGTTGACACCCTTGAAGAGGGCGGAGGGGCAGCCGTGCGACACCGCGGCGACCTGGCCCGGCTGGGCCTTGCCGCAGTTGAAGGCACCGCCGAGGACGTACGTCTGCGGGCCGCCGACGGCGGCCATCGAACCCCAGAAGTCGGTGGTCGTCGCCTGGTAGGCGACATCGCGCAGCTGGCCCGTGAGCCGGCCGTTCTCGATCCTGAAGAAGCGCTGGCCGGTGAACTGGAAGTTGTAGCGCTGCATGTCGATGGACCAGGACCGGTCGCCCACTACGTAGATCCCGCGGTCGACACCCCCGATCAGGTCCTCGGTGGACAGCCCCCCGGGATCGGGCCTGAGCGAGACGTTGGCCATCCGCTGCACCGGCACGTGCCCGGGGGAGTCGGCGTACGCGCAGCCGTTGGAGCGCTCGAAGCCGGTCAGGCTCGCGATCCGCCGGTCCAGCTGGTAGCCGACGAGCGTGCCCTCCTTCACCAGGTCCCAGGACTGGCCCTCGACGCCCTCGTCGTCGTACCCGATGGTCGCGAGGCCGTGCTCGGCGGTGCGGTCACCGGTCACGTTCATCAGATCGGAGCCGTACCTGAGCTTGCCGAGCTGGTCGAAGGTGGCGAAGGAGGTCCCCGCGTACGCGGCCTCGTAGCCGAGCGCCCGGTCCAGCTCGGTGGCGTGCCCGATGGACTCGTGGATGGTCAGCCACAGGTTGGACGGGTCCACGACCAGGTCGTACACCCCCGCCTCCACGCTCGGCGCCCGCATCTTCTCCGCGAGCAGCCCCGGAATCCGCTCCAGCTCCGCGTCCCAGTCCCAGCCGGTGCCCAGCAGGTACTCCCAGCCGCGCCCGGCCGGCGGTGCGATCGTCCGCATCGAGTCGAACTCGCCGCTGGAGTCGTCGACGGCCACCGCGGTCAGCTGCGGGTGCAGCCGGACCCGCTGCTGTGTGGTCACCGTCCCCGCGGTGTCCGCGTAGAACTTGTTCTCGTGGACGGTCAGCAGGGACGCGTCGACATGGTTGACGCCGTCGGCCGCCAGCAGCCGCGCGCTCCAGTCGGCCAGCAGCCCCGCCTTCTCCTCGTCCGGCACGGAGAACGGATCGATCTCGTACGAGGAGACCCACGTCTTCTCGGCGTGCACCGGCTCCGGGGCGAGCTCGACGCGTTCGTCCGACCCCGCCGCCCTGATCACCTGGGCCGACAGCTTGGCCATGGCCACCGCCTGCGAGGCGACCTTCGCGGCCGCGTCCATCGTCAGGTCCACGCCCGAGGCGAACCCCCAGGTCCCGCCGTGCACGACCCGGACCGCGTACCCCAGGTCCGTGGTGTCCGACGATCCGGCCGGCTTGGCGTCGCGCAGCCGCCAGGACGCGCTGCGCACCCGCTCGAACCGGAAGTCCGCGTGGTCGGCGCCCAGCGCCCGCGCCCGCGCGAGCGCGGCGTCGGCGAGTGCGCGCAGCGGTAGCGCCGTGAACGCTTCGTCGATGGAATGAGGCACCGAGGTCTCCCTGCTGTCGTGGCCCGTCGGGTCCGATCATGTCGCGCGGGCGGGCCCGGCGGCCACGCCTTTGCCGTCACCGGGCGCGTCTTTCGGCCGGGGAGGTCCGCCTTCCGGCCGTACGGCCTCGGCTTTCTGTAGGGATCCGACAGCAGTCACCCGAACCCACTGTCGGTGCCCGATTCCCTCGGAGCCCGGACGGACCGATAGGTTTTCGAGGAAGGCGCCTGTATTGCAGGGGTTTCAGTCCGCTAACGAAAGGGTGATCCGTTGAGCCGCTCGGTTCTCGTCACCGGAGGCAACCGGGGCATCGGCCTCGCCATCGCCCGAGCATTCGCCGACGCAGGCGACCAGGTCGCCATCACGTACCGCTCGGGTGAGCCGCCGGCCGGCTTCCTCGCGGTCAAGTGCGACATCACCGACAGCGAGCAGGTGGAGCAGGCCTACAAGGAGATCGAGGCCGCTCACGGCCCGGTCGAGGTCCTGATCGCCAACGCCGGCGTCACCAAGGACCAGCTCCTGATGCGCATGTCCGAGGAGGACTTCACCTCGGTCATCGACACGAACCTCACGGGCACCTTCCGCGTGGTCAAGCGGGCCAACCGCGGCATGCTGCGGGCCAAGAAGGGCCGCGTCGTCCTCATCTCCTCGGTGGTCGGTCTCCTCGGCTCCGCGGGGCAGGCGAACTACGCCGCGTCCAAGGCCGCCCTTGTCGGCTTCGCACGCTCGCTCGCCCGCGAGCTCGGCTCGCGCAACCTCACCTTCAACGTCGTCGCGCCCGGCTTCGTGGACACCGACATGACGCAGGCGCTCACCGAGGAGCAGCGCGCCAACATCGTGTCCCAGGTGCCGCTGGGCCGTTACGCGCAGCCCGAGGAGATCGCCGCGACGGTGCGGTTCCTCGCCTCGGACGAAGCCTCGTACATCACTGGAGCCGTCATCCCGGTTGACGGCGGACTGGGAATGGGTCACTGATCACCATGAGCGGAATTCTCGAAGGCAAGCGCGTCCTGATCACCGGTGTGCTGATGGAGTCCTCCATCGCCTTCCACACCGCCAAGCTGGCCCAGGAGCAGGGTGCCGAGATCATCCTGACCGCGTTCCCGCGGCCCACGCTGACCGAGCGCATCGCCAAGAAGCTGCCGAAGCCCACCAAGGTCATCGAGCTCGACGTCACCAACGAGGAGCACCTCGGTCGCCTGGCCGACGTCGTCGGCGAGGAGCTCGGCGGCCTGGACGGCGTCGTGCACTCCATCGGCTTCGCGCCCCAGGACGCCCTCGGCGGCAACTTCCTGAACACGCCGTTCGAGTCGGTCGCCACGGCCATGCACGTCTCGGCGTTCTCCCTGAAGTCGCTGACGATGGCCTGCCTGCCGCTGATGCAGAACGGCGGCTCCGTCGTCGGTCTCACCTTCGACGCGCAGTACGCGTGGCCGCAGTACGACTGGATGGGCCCGGCCAAGGCCGCCCTGGAGGCCACCAGCCGCTACATGGCCCGTGACCTGGGCAAGCAGAACATCCGCTGCAACCTCATCTCCGCCGGCCCGATCGGCTCCATGGCCGCCAAGTCCATCCCGGGCTTCGGCGAGCTGGCCTCCGTGTGGGACACCCGCGCCCCGCTGGAGTGGGACCTGAAGGACCCGGAGCCGGCCGGCAAGGGCGTCGTCGCCCTCCTGAGCGACTGGTTCCCGAAGACCACGGGCGAGATCATCCACGTGGACGGCGGTCTGCACGCCATCGGCGCGTAAACGCTTACGCCCGGTTCCGGCGCCCCGTTTCCCGCAGTACGCGGGGAGCGGGGCGTCGCCCGTTCGGCCCAGTCGGCCGGGCGGCCGGGACCCCCTGACCGGCACCCTGGGAGAACGCACCGCCCGCCCCGCAGCCGTACGGCCGAGGAGGTCCCCTTGTGCGCCTGTCCCGCCGCTTTGCTCCGGTGTTCGCCGCCGCCGTCCTGCTGACGGCCGTCCCTTACGACGCGATGTCCCACCCGCGCGCGGAGAGCGCGGAGGTGGGGTCCGTGGACGTGGGGTCCAGGGGCGTCGGGTCCCGGCCGGCCGCGGGCAGCGAGCCGGCGGGGCGGCCCTCCGTACCCCGGCCGTTCGGCGCCGACTGCCGGATCACGCTCACCGGCTCCCATGTCGTCGTGTACTGCCACAACCCCTATGTGGGCACCGACCGTGTCGCCCTGCACGTCGAGTGCGCCCGCTGGTGGGACATCGACAGCGACAGCGATCCGGTCGACGTCGGGCCCGCGATGACGGTCCGGCTGACCGGCCGCTGCTGGAAGGAGATCCGCAGGGCCTGGGTCACCCACGAGGAGTGACGTCCGGTGTCCCGGTCCCGGACACCGCCACCCCGGTCCTCCTCCTACCCCCGGTCCTCCTCCTACCCCTGGCCCGCCGCCGGAGCCGGCCGGCACTGGAAGGGATAGCTCGCCGCCTCCGCTGCCGCCGCCTCCGCGTCGCCCGCCCTGATCGCGTCGACGAGCAGGGCGTGGTCCATGTACGACTCCGGCGTCAGCTCCTTGCCGACGTCCACGCGCAGCCAGTCCCGCAGCACCTCGCCCAGATCCGCGTACATCGCCGTCATGACGTCGTTGTGCGACGCGGCCACCACGGCCAGGTGGAACGTCGCGTCGGCGGTCACGAAGGCCTCCGCGTCACCCGACTCCCAGGCCCCCTCCCGGCGTACGAGGAGCGCCTCCAGCTGCTTGAGATCGCGCTCGGTGCGCCGCTCGGCGGCCAGCCTGGCCGCGCTCGACTCCAGCGTGGACCGCAGCTCGGCGATGTGCCGAGGGTCGGCGTCCGCGAACCGGCGGTGCATCACGCCCGCCAGCTCGCTCGTCGCCACGACGTACGTCCCCGAACCCTGCCGGATGTCCAGCAGTCCGTTGTGGGCGAGCGCCCGGACGGCCTCGCGCACGGTGTTGCGGGCCACGCCGAGCTGGTCGACGAGCTCCGGCTCGGTGGGGATGCGGGAGCCCACCGGCCACTCGCCCGAGGTGATCTGGTTCCGCAGCTCGGCGATGACCTGCTCGGACAGGGCCGAACGGCGGGGATGGCTCAGCGGCATGACGGTCCTTCGTACGGGCCCGGGTGTGAACGTTCGCGCGGGGCCGGAGGCTCCGGAGATTAACGCAGCGAGATTGGACACCCAATCATCCCATGATTCTATGATGGGCCTCATGGTCCCCCCGGAAACCCGCACGCCGACGCCGTCCCCGCCGCTCCACCGATCCCGGTCCACGCCGGTCCGCCCGTCCCGGTCCACCGGGAGCACGGCACCCGAGGCGCCCGCCCCGCGCGCGTGGACGGCACGGCTCCTGGTCGCCGGCATCGTCCTGGCCGCCCTCAACCTGCGCCCGGCCATCACGAGCCTCGGCGCCCTCCTCGAAGAGGTGCGCGACGGCCTCGGCATGAGCGGCAGCGTCGCCGGACTGCTCACCTCCGTACCGCCCCTGTGCTTCGCCGTCTTCGGGGTGACGGCACCGCGGCTGGCACGCCGGTTCGGGCCGGCCGCCGTCGTCTGCGCGGGCATGGTCGCCATCACGGCGGGCCTCGCCCTCCGCCCCTACGCCGGCGGCACGGCCGGATTCCTGGCCGCCAGCGCGCTCGCCCTCATGGGCATCGCCGTCAGCAACGTCCTGATGCCGGTGATCGTCAAGCGCTGGTTCCCCGACCGGGTCGGCTCCATGACGGGCCTCTACTCCATGGCCCTGGCCCTCGGCACGTCGGTCGCCGCCGCGGCGACCGTCCCCATGACCGACGCCCTCGGCGGCGACTGGCACTCCGGCCTGGTGGTGTGGGCGGGCCTCGCGGCGGCGGCCGTCCTCCCGTGGATCCTGCTGGTACGCGCGCGGGGCACCGGCGACCGAGAGGGGGCCGCACCGGGTACGGCGGGCACCCACGCCCGTACGACCGCCGCCACGGTCCCCGGCACCGCGGAGCCGCACGCCTCCGCCACCGCCTCCGCGACCGGGCCTGCCGCGCCGGATGCCTCCGCCCCCAGCACGGTCCCCGCCTCTGCCCCCACCCCCGCCGCCGCCTCCTCCTCCGGCGCGGGACGCGAGACCGACGGCGGTGGTCTGCGCATCACCCGCAGCCGTACGGCCTGGGCCCTCGCCGTCTTCTTCGGCCTCCAGGCGACCGCCGCCTACATCACGATGGGCTGGATGGCCCAGATCTTCCGTGACGCGGGCGTCGCCGCGGGCACCGCGGGACTGCTCCTCGCCGTCACGATGGTGATGGGCGTGCCGCTGGCCTTCGTCATACCGCGCCTGGCCACCCGCCTGCCCCGACAGGGGCCCATCGTCGTCGTCCTGGGCCTCTGCGGGCTCGCCGGATACGCGGGCCTCTATCTGGCCCCGGCGGCCGGCGCCTGGGCCTGGGCCCTGCTGCTCGGCATCTCCAACTGCGCCTTCCCGCTGGCACTGACCATGGTCGGCATGCGCGCCCGCACCGGCGCGGGGGTCGCCAAGCTGTCCGCGTTCGCCCAGAGCACCGGCTATCTGATCTCGATCCCGGGCCCGCTGCTCGTGGGCGTCCTCTACCAGCACAGCGGCGGCTGGGGCCTGCCGCTGGCGCTGATGGCCGGGCTCATGATCCCGCAGATCGGGGTCGGCATCCTGGCGGGCCGCGACCGCACGGTGGAGGACGAGGCCGCGGCCTGACCCGGACCCCGAACCCGGCCCCCCGCTCCGGCACCCGGCTACTCGACCACGCGGCCCCCCGCTCCGGCACCCGGCTACTCGGGAACGCGGCCCTCCGGCTCCGGCACCCGGCTGCTCGGGCACGCGGCCCCCCGGCTCCGGCACCCGGCTGCTCGACCACGCGGCCCCCCCGCTCAGGCACCCGGCCCGAGCGCGCGGACCCCCACCCCGGGACCCCCACCCCGGGACCCCCACCCCGGGACCCCCACCCCGGGACCCCCTTCCGGAACGCGGACCCCCGCCCGGGGGTGCGCGGCCCCCCGCCCCGGAATCCGCCCCTGCACACGGACCCCGGCGGCGGCACACCGGACGAAGGGTGCGAGACTGCCCCCATGCCCGTCCTCGACCCGAACCCCCAGAACGGCCAGAAGAAGCTCCTGCTCGTGCTCGGCGCGATGCTGGCCATCACCGTGATCATCGGCGTCATCGCGTCCTTCGCGTCCCCGTGACCCGCCGCGCCCCGCGCCCGGCGGCGACGCGCTGACCTCCGTCACACCCGTGCCGTGACACCCCGCAGGCCCCCTTGGCACCCGCTGTCGAGGTCGTCGCCCGACCTCCGCCCCCGGAGGTGGGGATAACCCCCCATCCCCTAGGGGGTGAGTGTCAGGGTCAAGTGGGTGGATCACCGGATGGGCCGGAGACCTCGGATTCCGTAGCTTCGAACCGTGACCGCGAACCGCGCGGTCCCGGGGACATTCGAAGACTCACGGAGGCGGCATGTCGGCCCCTACCCACACCCGGCTCCACCCGGCGACGACGGGCCGCGTCGACATCCGGCTGCCCTGGTGGGCCCTCGCCCTGCCCACGATCGCCTTCGTCACCCTGCTGCTGATGATCCTCAACCCGGTGGATGCCCACGCCGCGACCGGCGGCCCGGTGATCGCCCACCTGTTCGAGCGCGTCCAGCAGGCCGTCGCGCACAACGCCCCGTGAGCCGAGAGCCCCGGCCCGTCGTCGTACACCCGGGAGCGCGGCCCCACGCCCCTCACGGCGGACGCCATCACCCCTGACGGGGGAGGGCGTCACCCGTGCCGGGGGACCGCATCAACTCCCTGCGCCCCATGGCATGTTTCGTGCGAAGCTGGGACGCATGAGCGTCGCAGAATCCCGCAGGATCGTCCTCTTCCGGCATGCGAAAGCCGACTGGCCGCAGGTGTCCGACCACGAGCGGCCGCTCGCCGACCGGGGCCGCATGGACGCCGCCGTCGCCGGACGCAGGCTGGCCGACAGCGGCATCCCCCTGGACCTGGCCCTCTGTTCCACCGCGATCCGGACCCGCGAGACGTGGAAGCACGCCGTCCAGGAGCTCCCGCACCGGCCGAAAACGGTCTACGAGGAGCGGATCTACGAAGCCTCGCCCGGCGAGCTGATCGCCGTCCTGAACGAGATCCCGGACGACGCGCACAACGTGATCCTCATCGGCCACAACCCGGGTGTGCACGGGCTGACGGACGTGCTGGCGGGCCGGTCCGAGGGCGACACCCGCGCCCGTATGACCGCCCACGGCTTCCACACCGCCGCCTTCGCGGTGCTCTCCTTCGACGGCCCCTGGAAGTCGCTGGAGCCCGGAACGGCCGACCTGACGGACTACTGGGCGCCGACGGAGTGAACCCGGCCCGACGACGTACGGGGGCCCGGCACCGTCACGGTGCCGGGCCCCCGGTACGTCACGGGACCGTCCTTCAGCCGGCGGCCTCGTCCTCGTGCATGTCGGCGGCCTCGACCTCTTCACGGGTGACGCCCAGCAGATACAGGACCGTGTCGAGGAACGGGAAGTTCACCGCGGTGTGCGCGGCCTGCCGTACGACCGGCTTGGCGTTGAACGCGACACCGAGGCCGGCGGCGTTCAGCATGTCGAGGTCGTTGGCGCCGTCGCCGATCGCCACGGTCTGGGCCAGCGGGACCCCGGCCTCGGCGGCGAACCGGCGCAGCAGCCGCGCCTTGCCCGCCCGGTCCACGATCTCGCCGGTGACCCGGCCGGTCAGCTTCCCGTCGACGATCTCCAGGGTGTTGGCCTGGGCGAAGTCGAGTCCGAGCCGCTCCTTGAGATCGTCCGTGACCTGGGTGAACCCGCCGGAGACGACACCGACTTGGAAGCCGAGCCGCTTCAGCGTACGGATCAAGGTCCGCGCGCCCGGCGTCAGCCGCACCTCCTCGCGCACCTTCTGCACCACCGAGGCGTCCAGCCCCGCGAGGAGGGCCACGCGCGCGTGCAGAGACTGCTCGAAGTCCAGCTCACCGCGCATCGCGGCCGCCGTGACCCCGGCGACCTCGTCCTCGCACCCGGCGTGCGCGGCGAAGAGCTCGATCACCTCGTCCTGGATGAGCGTGGAGTCCACATCCATCACCACGAGACGCTGGGCCCGCCGATGCAGGCCCGCGGCCACGACGGCGATGTCGACGCCGAGTGCCGAGGCCTCGGTCACCAGCGCGGTGCGCAGCTCCTCGGTCTCCGTACCGGACACCGCGAACTCGACCGCGGTCACCGGGTACTTGGCGAGCCGGAAGATACGGTCGATGTTGCCGCCGGTCTTGGTGATCCGCGCGGCGATGGCGGCGGTGGACTCGGCGGTGAGCGGATGCCCGAGCACCGTGACCAGCGAACGGCCCAGGCCGCGCGGACGGTTGTCGCCGAGGCCGGAGATGATCTCCGCCTGCATCTTCATCGACTCCGCCCAGCTGTGGACGGTCGATCGGAGGTCGCCTTCGAGGCCCGCGGGCGGCTCGGTCACGAGCGCGCACAGCACGATCCGGCCCCGGGTGACGACCTGCTCGATGTCGACCACGTCGACGGAGAAGGCTGCGAGGGTGTCGAAGAGTCCGGCGGTGATGCCCGGGCGGTCCTTGCCGAAGATCTTGACAAGAAGAGTGGGCACATCAGGGGTGTGTGAAGCGCTCATGGTATTTCCCACCGTATCCGGCACCCAGTGCCTCCCGCCCGCCCGGTCCGCCTAGCGGACACGGAACACTGGGTGACACCCGGGCGGCCCCAGGGTGACGAGCCTCCCCCCACCCGAGACGTTTCCTGTGGCCGGGGGCGAGCAGGTTCCGGCACCGGTGCCGCCCCACGCTTCTCTCGCCCCCTCCGCCCCTACCCGACCCGTACCCGGGGCTCCGCCCCTGGACCCCCGCTCCTCAAACGCCGGAGGGGCTGAATCTTTCCCCGCGCTGAAAGGTGACCCGGCAGGCCTGAACTTTCCCTGGCCGAAGCTGAACTTTCGCCGGAGCCGAGATGGGAATGCACCCGCAGCCGGGATCCGGGCCGTCGGGGCCGTGCCGGTACATCGATGGCCGTCGCCACCGACGGTCACGCCTCATCCAACGGCGACGGCCTGATGCACCGGC
>NZ_JBHXDQ010000071.1:0-18566 GCF_042725875.1 Streptomyces sp. NPDC127038
GGGATATGCAGCGCTTGCGCGCTGCATAGAGCACGAATTGCGCAAGCGCAATTCGGATTCCGGCGCAAGCGCCGGAATGGAATTCCGCAAGCGGAATTCAAAAGCCAGAGCAATTCGCGCAAGCGCGAATTGAAGGTGACCGCGCAAGCGCGATCACCAGGGCTGGCTACAGGGGAGGGTGCATCACGTGCGGGCCTGTGTAGAGTTTGAGAGTCCCAGACAGTACTCCTGCAACGGCGCTGACGGAGCGTCGGCCGGACGGGGTGCCAGCCTCGATGCGCTGCCAGGTTCCCCTTGCCTTGCATCCGGACACCGCCTCTGCATTGCGGCTGGCCCGTACGAGCCGGGTGTGGGACACCCAGCTCGGAGCATGTCATCTTCGTGAAGCCTTGGGTAGAGTCACCAAAGTTTGCGTGCTTACTGATTACACTACTACTTGCATCACATTAAGCACTGTGTAGAGATTGGTATTTTACTGGGCTTACGGAGACGGGAGAGGGGCCCAGAAATCTTGAATTGCTGGGCCCCTCCGTGCCGGTTGAGGCTCCTCCCGTGGGGCCTCAACCGGTGCTGTGTCTGGGCGTGTTCACCTGCCGTAGAGGGCCAAAAATGCCTGCCCTAGGGCGGCCGCGGAGGCTGTCACCTTAGCTCCCTGCCAAATCGCCGCCTGGAGCGTGCTGCTGTCGCAGTGGGTCAGCAAGCCGTAGACGGCTCCCGCCACCGCGGACAGGAGCAAGACGAGGAAGCTGACGCCCTGCTGAGGGGACATCAGGATGGCCAATGTCAGGGAGGCGGTGCCGAACAGGGCGAGGCCGGCCCTCATGACCGCAGCATACGGAGAGTACGTCACCGCGACAGCCGGGTCAGGGCGATCAGAACGGTGCAGCAAACCAGCCGCGAGAGCGACGAGCACACCCACCGTCAGGGAAACCGCAATATCCAATGCGGACGGCCCACTCGCGCTCTCTGCCGCCTTTCCCGCCATGGTGGTAACGGATCCGAGTCCGAGCTTCATATCCCACTCTCCAAGTCCTCGTATGAGCGTCTTGGAAAACCATCTCCATTGCGGAATGCGCAAGGAAGCTCAAGTTGGGATTGCGCAGCGATACGCAACGATCCCGGCATCGACAGCCCTTGCCTCCAGCGGGGGTACTATTCCTTTTCAGGGGGTGGGCTGATGAGCGCAGCGAAGCGAGAAATCATCGTGCCGGGGCCGGAAGCTTTGGCCTACGGTCAGGCATTGAAAAAGATCTTCGCGAAGCAGTCTGCTTCGCAGAATCACGTTGCGGCGAGAATTCCGGTCCATGCTTCTCAGCTCAGCCGGTACTTCTCCGGGCAGACCATCGCCACTCAGCAGCAGGCTGACGCCCTGATCCGTGTTGTGCACGGCTTCGGTGCCGCGGTCACCGATCTTGAGGTTGCCGGGCTGCATGAGCTGCGTCGAGCCGCCCAGGCTGCCAGCGCGAGCCAGCAGGATCGTGTTCTTGCTCTTCAGGAGCAGTTGGACGATCTGCAGGAGCAGCTCGATGAGGCGGAGGTGAGGGCGGGGGCTTTCCGTGGGCAAGCACAGAGTCTGGTAGGGGCCAACGGTCGGCTTGAGGATCGGGTTGGTCTTCTTCAGCAGCGTGTGCGGGAGGAGGAACGGCGTGCTGGGCGTGAGCAGTGGGCGCGGGTGAAGGAACGTCAGCATCGTGAGGAGGCAGACGCACGGGCCGGGCAGGCTGGCCTACTGGCCGCGGAGGCGGAGCGTCGGGGTGAAGAGGCCGCAGCGCGCTTGGAGACGGTCGAGCAGGCGCGGGAGGAGGCTGAGGAGCGGGCCCGGCGGGCCGTGTGGGGTGCCGAGGAAGCAGCCGCACGCCTCCGGGCGGTGGTACAGGCCCGGGCCGAGGCCGAGGAGCGGGCTGCGCGGGCGGTGTTGGGAGCTGGTGAGGCCGCCGCGCGTCTCAGGGTGCTTGAGGAACAGCATCGTGAGGCACTCGCTCAGGCCGGTGAGGAGAGGCGGAGGAGTGAGGCGGCTTTGGCCGAGTTGGCCGCTGCCCGCAAACAGCTCTCCGCGGCCGCCAAGTACGCCAAGGAATCCGGCGCCAAGATCGAGGCGCAGCAGGAGCAGTTGCGGTTGCTGCGTCAGGAGGTCACGGTCCTGCGGCGCCAGGTCCACCAGCTCACCGAAGAGGCTGCTCAGGCCGGATCCGAGAGCGTTGCGGCGGCCGCAATGCAGGTCAACGCTGTTCCAAGGCATTCAGTGGCTGCTGGTCGCGACCCACGGTTGGGGACGGTATGGCCGACAGCGAGAAGTAGTTTGTCTGCGTTTGTGCCGCCTGTGTGGAACGGCCGTTCATCCGAAAGGGATGAGCCTGCCTCGGATGGGATGCCGGGGCTCAGTGAGAGCGGACCGGCGGTATGGCCAGAGACGCCTCGAGAGGAGCGACTTCGGGCTCGGCAGGCTCAGTTGATTACGCAGTGGGCTAGAGCACAGCGGGCCGGAGCACAAAGGGCTAGAGCACAGCGGGCTAGGGATGAGCCTGCCTCGGATGGGATGCCGGGGCTCAGTGAGAGCGGACCAGCGGCATGGCCGTAGACGCCTCGAGAGGAGCGACTTCGGGCTCGGCAGGCTCAGTCGGCTGCGCAGCGGGGCTAAGACGCCGCTTCATTTGGTGAGGCGACGGTGACAGATGAGGGCTGCGGCTATGCCCACGAGGGCGAGGAAGCGTTCGGCCTTGCGCTCGTAACGGCGGTGCAGACGACGGCAGCCGGCCAGCCAGGACACGGCTCTCTCGACGACCCAGCGGTGTCGGCCGAACCGCTTTGAGGACTCGATGCCCTTGCGTGCGATGCGGTGGCGGATGCCGCGCTTGCGGAGCCATCGGCGCAGGGTGGTCGTAGTCGTAGCCTTGTCCGCGTGCAGCTTCGTCGCCGTGGGTCGCGGCGGGATCAGATGGGTGGGATCCCGCGCACGAGCGGTTCCAGACCGAGGCTGTCGTGCATGTTGGCGCCCGAGATCCCTAGTGAGATCGGCCGCTGGTTGGCACTTGTCTGGGCCGCGTAGTAATGGTGAAAGCTGCCGGAAGCAGACACAAGGCGGGACCGGGCAGTCGCACGCCGGGCTTATGGAGCGGGCCTGGGCAACTCTCACGGCGAGGCCGAGGCCCAAACGCCTTCTCCTCCAATGAGCATGCCGAAGAAGCGGTCCGGTGTTTTCTAAATGCCTGATGAAACGTCTGTTTCTTCTTCGGGAATTCCATCGGAACGACAGAGTACGAAGCCTTCTTGTGATGGTCGCGCAACAGTCAGGAGAAACTTTCAGAGCACTTCTGAAGTTAATCAGCGGGTACCTGCTAAGCGGGCTGGTTCTGCATTCGTCAAGCGTCAGGCGGCAGCCAAACGGGATCTGTTGATTCGCGGAACCACCTTTACTGGCCGGCTTGGTCTGGTCAATGGGTTGACCGCATTGATTCTTCACGCCACATGGAATGGTGATCTGACTCCTCACTTCGTTCATCAGGCAATCGATTGGATTCTGAGCTTCTTGCTTCGCCGATCCTGGCCTGAGGGAAAACGTGCTTCTGCACTCCGGTCTGGTCGCACCGGGATGCAGACAACCGTCACGATGACCGGCACTCAGGTACCTCGGGTTCCGCGCAGGCGTGGGTTCATGCTGATACCGCACGGCTACGTCGGTTGAGAGTCGCCGCCAGCGGGCAGTTCCTGCTCAATCTGCTGCGCTGTCCTCATCAGTTCGAGAGCCTCGCGACGTAGGTCGCTGGCGCGCTCCCGCAGCTGCCGGATGCGCCGGCGCTGCTGTTCGGTGCTGTAGCGGTTCACGTACTGGCCACGGGGCCCGGTAAGCAGGCCCTCGGCAATCAGCTGGCGTACGGCGGCCGCCGCTTCTTTGGTGCCAATGTTGAACACCCTGGTGATGTCGTACCGGGTCATGAATCGTTCGCCGGGTTCGTAGTTTCGGTGGATCGCGGTCCGCATCATCCGGTAGGCGCGCTCGGTTGGGGTCGTGGTGCCGACGCTGTAGAGCCGGTAGTCCGTGTGCAGGGTCACCATGCCCTCGGCGGCGAGGTGCTCGAGGGCGGAACGGACTGCGGGGAGGGGTAGCCGGAGTTCTCTCGCAATCTCGGTCAGGGCGGGCAAGTGGCTGCCCGGCTCCGTACAGGAGAGCCGCACCCAGCGGCGCACCGCCTGGACGTCGTCGTCGCTCGCTGCCGGCCTGTCCACCGTCACCGTCGGCTCCTGTCTGGTGATCCGATACGGACAACCAGCGTCGCGGGTCGCAAGGTACGGATGCCGGGACGTTGCCGAGACTTGCGATCCTTGATGTCGGCCTGACTCGTCATCGTCGAGAACGAGAGGCGCCTGCCCGCTGGCTGCAACGAGGCGTCGGCGGCCGCCACCTCCGCCTGTAGCCAGCGCTTTTACCCCGGCTGTCCGAGAATCAGCAGCCAGGATTCCACTGACCGACCCGTTGCTGCTGCCCGATGCGATGAACATCCGGAGCGACAAGGGGTCTGCTGGGCGGCACTGGCCAAAACGCGGCGGACCACGTCCGATCCCAAGCGCGCGTTCGTGCGAATGCTGCCGCCGCAGGCCGCGGACTTACTACGGTCAGCGCATGACCAGTGACGGTGTAGTCGTGGACGGGGCGATCCGTGCGGCTTGGGACTCGTACCGGATTCTAGAGAGGCGCACGTCAGAGAAGGAGCGCCGCCAGGCACAGCAGCGGGTCCAGGCCGCGATGGACGCCTACGGCCGCGACGAAGTGTCCCGGGGCACGGTCTTCCTGGTGGGTGTACTGACCACACACATCATCGGCCAGCAGGAGGGGGAGGAAGAGGACCGCCTCGATCCCCTCAGTGATCTGATCCCGGCCGTGATCCGAAGGCTGCCAGGCTTCGAACTGGCCGACCCCTCCCAGGTACCGATGGTCGCTGGTGTCCTCATGGCCGCGGCCATGGGCATGAATACCGTGGCCTGGCGCGATCAGTTCGGGACGATCCCGCCGAAGGAAGCCGTGGTGCACAACTTCGTTCTCTGGCTGCTTGCGGACCTCTTCGACAGCGTGGTCGAACGGCCCGGCGCCACCGACGAGATTATGCGGGAGACCTTCAACTCTATTGCCGCGGATACGAAATAGCCTGCCCCGGCAGAGCGCAGTGCCGCCTCACGTTCGCCTTGCCGACCGTTGGGCTGACGCCCGCCTCAGCTTCTAGGAGAAGTGCGATGCCCAAAAAGACTGCCCCCCACTCCCCGTACGGCTACGACCCCAAGAGCGACACTGTCCGGGTCGGACAGCACGACCTGGCGCGCCTGCTGCTGATGTTCCGTTCCCTGGTCCGCGAACAGGAGCCCGGCAGCTGGGATCACATGAGGGACTACGACGTGTCCTTCGAGCGGCTGGCGGACGCCGTCGACGACGCCGCCAAGGCCCGGCAGGGTGCCGACTGGAAGGGCCCTGACCTCCGGATGCGCTGCACCACCACCGAACCCGTCTACACCTGGCCGGACAGCGCCCCCTACGACGGTGGAACGCCCGTCACGTGGAGCGTCGCCGGCTACGGATCTCACGCCGCCTCGGGCGAGGAGGGGCAGCGCTCACGCATGTCGCCCTGCGGCTTCAGCTGGGCGCAAGGCGAAGGCCGACGCGTGGACGGTCTGCCCGACTGCCTCGAGTGCCGCCGCGAAGTCCAGCTCGGCGCGGACCGCCCTCGCGGGGCCTGGTAGCACGTTGCAGGCTCTGTGGACTTTCCTCGCCGACGAGGGCGCGGATACTCCGCAGCAGGGTAATCCGAGAGAGTGGTACGAAGGGGACCGAGTTCCCGGTCGTACCCGTCCCCGCGGATCGGCGAGTAGGGGACACATGTACTCGTAAGCTCTTTCTCTATGAGCGTCGACAGCCGCGTCAGGATCATCGCCCTGCTTGCCAGCGGGCAGGTTGATGGCATCTTGGGCACCCCCGAATCCGAGTGGGTGGACTTCAAGACCGCTGGCCTCAACGGGCCGTACGACCTCAGCACAGACAAGGGCAAGTTCGAACTCGCCAAGGACGTCGCCTCGTTCGCTAATACCGGTGGCGGCCTGATCGTGTGCGGCTTCAAGGCGAAACGCCGACCAAGCGATCTACATGAAGCCGTACAAAAGGCGACTCCTTTCGCAAGGTCGCTGGTCAACACCGACACGTACAAGGACGTCATCACCGAGTACGTGCGTCCCCTGATCGGCGTCGAGTTCCACTGGTTCAACGACGCCTCGGACCCCAACCTCGGCTACTTCGTCATTGATGTGCAGGCTGTGCCGGATTCGAGCCGGTGGGCCCTGGTCACCAGGACCTTGTCTGAGGATGGAAGGCTCGTCAAAGGCGGAGTGGCCATCCCACGACGGCACAGCGACAAGACGCCCTACCTCACGTCGGATGAGATCTACCAGCTCGTGAATGCGGGTCACCGTCGCAAACCGGATATCAACGTCGGCCTGGAGGTGGGTGGCGGGTCCGTGGCGAGCGTGCAGGTACCCGACTCGGTGATCGAGCACCTCCTGGAGAGCCGGCGCCGTGCGCTTCTCGAGTCTCTGCCCCCACGACAACGGTCCGAGAATCTGCCGGGTCGGCGCCCCGAAGGCATGCCTCTGTCCGCCAGTCAGCAGCAGATCATCGAGATGCAGCAGAGGATGCGGGACATCGTTGAGAGTGTCGGCCCGTACGTGCTGAGCAAGGACAGCCGCACTCCACGGGAGTACCGAGATGAAGTCGATGCTCACATCGAAGGGTGCCGGCGTCTCCTTCCTTCGATGCTGTCTGACGCTGTGGCCTCGCAGAACGCCCCGCTGAGTCTGCGGCTGGACAACCGCTCAAGCTCCATGCTCCAGGCGGTGCAGGTGATCATGACGATGGATCCGGCGTTCACGGCTGTGGTGTGGTTCGCACCCTCTGACGATGCGGCAGACTTGAATGATCTGCCTTGGCCAAAGCCGCCGGCCCCGTACGGAACAGTCACCCCTTTGGCTTCCATGGGGCTCATCGAGCCTAGGCTGCCGTCCGGTATTCCTTCACTGACGGGATCATTGGCTCGGAGCCGCCCAAAGCCCCAGCGCCCCGTGGTGCGGAGGTCGAAGGATAGGCTCGTCATCGAGTTCCCTCCCACCGATCTGCGGGCCCATTCTCAGGTGACCCTGGACTCAGTACTCCTGTACAGGGCCAATACCTCTGATGCGGAGGCGGCTACAGTCCGCTGGACCGCGACGTGTACGAATCTCGACGGACGTCAGGCCGAAACCCTCCACATCCCGATTCGGCCCGTCGTGGTAAGTCTCTCGCCCGATACGGACCTGATTGTGCGGAGTAGCTGACCGCCGTAGCCGGGAACGCTCTGGCTAAAGCCCCAGGTCCCGCCGGGCCTCCAGGGAGTACTCGCGCAGTACCGAGCCTTCTACTCCGTAGCACTCCCAGCCATCGGCCACGTACTGCCGGATCAGCTGCCGCAGCAACTCGCTGTCAGGCGAGGAACCCAGATCCGCATGGACCACGATGACCGGGCCGGGTTGGTCGTAGGTGCCCCACCAGACGGGAGTCTTGCCCTCGCGCTGCGGCACCAGGTGATGTTCGACGGCGCGCACCGGCAGTCGCATCGGTCCCGGCAGCGGGTGAGCCGTCTCGCGGTCAACGACGCGCAGCGGTGCGGCCATGAGGTAGGTCCCGATCTGCGGGACTGCCGCCGCCCGGTAGCCCTCGGTCCGCTCCAGCGCGCCGAGGTAGCCCTTCGACGCCTCACCGACCGGTCCGACGCTCTCGTAGAACTCGACACGCACACCCAGATTGATCACATCGGGATCCTCCCAGCCCTGCCGCACACTGCGTCCGGAGATCCAGGTGAACGGCCGGGAGGCAATCCTGTGCACGGCAAGATCGCCTGCCACTGTGTTTCAGGAGGGCGCGCCTATCCAAGCCAGACAATGTCCAGGACGGCCAGATGCCGGGTGAGCCGGTTGACTACGTAGATGACAGACAGCAGGCCCACCGAGGCGGCTCGAACGTCTTCGCCTTCCGGGTCGCCAGCGTTCCACTGGGGCCAGCCCCACGGAGAGCGCACCGCGATGTCCAGGACGTCGCGGACCATCTCCTTGGCGTGCGCAGGGAGTTCAGTGAGTGTCTTGGCGGCCTGCGGAGAGAGTCGGGCGGCCCACGGTTCAGCGGTCACAGGCGGGTGCCGAGGACGTCGTCCAGGTCCACGAAGCCAGTCTCGTCACGGCCGGAGTCGAGGTAGGCGTCGACGGCCGGCGCCGCGGCGGCGCGCAGCTGCCAGGTGCGGACGACGTCGTGCAGGGGCGCGAGGCTGTAACTGTGGCGGGAGTCCTCCAGAGCCTTTGCCCAGTCCCGCTCGAAGGCCGGCACCCAGGAGTCGGCACGGCGGTCAGCGAGCAGCTGCTCGCGCAGCCGAGCAGCAGCGGCGGGCGCCGGCGGCGGGGCGGGTGCTTCCTCGGGCTGCGCGCTCATCGGCTTCCTTCCGGCGGTACTGATACCCACCGTAGACGCGGCGTGGGGCAGCGGGAACGGATTCGTGGCGATTACTGCGCTCGCCACAGCCAAAGGCGGCGCTTCTGGCTACCTGTGGCGGTTGCCGGGCCGCCAGCTGGCGGGCGTACGCCTTCGCAGGGCTGGACGCGATGGCGTCGCGGCGCCGGCTGAGGTCCGATCCGCTGGGGCCTCGGCCGGTGCTGCTTGCCAAGGCCGCCGGCGGGCGGAGGTTCAGCGAGCTCGCGGCGGCGACGGGCTGCGAGCCGGTCGCCCGCACCCAGCTATGCACCCGCTGTGGTCCCGGCATCTGGGGGTCGACCTGGCCGACCCGCTTGGGGACTGCTCGCAGGCGAGGAACCCGAAAACTGGCAGCACATGCTCACCCAACTCCCCGACCTCACGCACCATCGAGAACCCCTCAGCGGCGACCGCCGACGGCTGGCCGTCAGTGCCTACATCTGGACCCGGGTCACCGAAGGCGAGCCCGATTTCGCGCCCTGCCCGCCGCACATCGCCCAGGACCCCCAACTACGCGCCGTCTGGACCCGGGAACGGCACAACGTGTTCCACTGGCTCCGCAAAGCGGACCATCAGCCCTACTACGGCGCCCTCAAGCCACTGCTCGAAGACCACGCCAGGCAACTGGCCAAGGAGATCGACGGACGCTGAGCCTGAGCGTGGTGGGCAGGGTCAGGACCGCGCGGTCCGGAACGCCAGATACCGGCTGAAGGCTTCGTTGCTGTCGGGGGTGAAGCGCCACTCCAGCAGGGCCGACCGCAGCTCCGGCTCGGTCAGCCAGCCATACCAGGCGACCTCATCGGGATCGAGAACCACGGCGTCCGGCACCACGGCTTCGTGCACACCGAGCCAGTGAGGGCTCAAGCCGCTGCGGTTAATGAACGTGAACAGCAGGCGCGGCAGCGCACGAATGCCCAGCTCTTCGGCCAGCTCCCTCGCGGCAGCCTGTTCATAGGACTCGCCGACATTCGCGGCGCCACCGACCCCGACCTCATAGAGCCCGGGAAAGCGCGATACCTGCTCCGACCGTCGGTGGACGAGGATCCGTCCACGCTCATCACGACACACCGTCACGGCGACTCGGTGCAGCCAACCCTCCCGGATGGCCTGCCGGCGGCTGACCACCATCCCCAGCACACGATCTTGATCGTCGACACGCTCCACCAGTTCATCCACGACCCACACCCTGGCAGAGCCCACTGACAACGCCGCTTCCCCGAGCCCGCAGAGGTCGACCCAGGAGAACCAGAACTAGGAGGCCGGACACGGATGACCACAGTTGTCGACCTGTCGCGCGAAGGCTCAAACGCCCACAACACCGTCGGTGACAACAAGTCTGCCTTTGTGACACCTATCGTGCTTCGGCTCACAAGATATTTGAAGTTCGCCACCGAATGGCTCCGGATTAGTAGTCGATATCCAGGTAGTCGATGTCGTTGATTTCCACGTCTGACAATCCCATGGCGCGGGAACCTCCGTCCTGGAAATACACTTCCTTGAATCCTTCGGCGATGATTCCGCGCATCTGCTGGTCGCTGGCTCCCGTGTCGCGGGCGTCGAAGAGGCGCTGCGCGTACTCCGGGGGAAGGTGCACGGTCAGTCGCCGGAACCGGCCGTCGTCAGTCGTGCCGACCGGCGCGGTGTAACCGAAGCGGGCCCGAGTCTCCACTGTGATCCCGCCAGTAGCAGCGGCCTGGCGCTGCCGGCGCTTGCGCACCAGGGGCTGCCACCGATGGCGTACGGCGTCGTCGATCTTCGCGGCGACGTCGGCGGGAGGGTGCTTGCGGGCGCCGCGCCGGTAGCGGTTCACCGAGTCTGCGGTGACCCCGATCTCCTGGGCGACGGCCTTCGCGCTGCCGAACTGCTTGATGAGGTAGCCGATCTGACCCTTCAACGTCTTGGGCGGGTCCTTGGTGAACGACTCCCGGTCGGCGCGCTCGATCGCGTCCTCGATCTCCCCCACAGTCCTACTCCCCGTCGTCCAGGACGGCGTCGCCGCCCTTGATGTGGCGGGCTGGGTTCAGGCCCTTCTCCATGAGGTCGATCGCCCAGAGCATCTCCTGGACGCCTTCCAGCTTGGCCAGGCCGGGCGTGGGCCCGAGGCGGAACCCGCCGGGCTGCGGTTTGCCGGAGGCCGCGTACGGCAGGAAGTCGAGCGGGCTGCTGCCGGGGCTCGGGTAGACGACGCAGTCGGAGAGTACGGCGAGCGGGAACAGCCCGGTCATCTTCGCCATGTTGTTGAGCTTGCGGTGCATGTTGACCCGGGCCTTGCTGATGACGGCGGCCCGGATGTCCGGGCGCCAGGTCGGCCGTTCAAGCGCGGGCCACCGCTCACCGTCCTTGTAGTGGCGGCCCTGCGGGCGCTCACGGAGCTTGCCGACACCGCCCTTGACGGTGGCCTTGACGGCCGCGAGGACGGCGGCCATGGCAGGGTCGACCTGCTTGTGCTGTTCCATCGCGGCCAGGAACTCCGCGTCGGTCAGGTCCTTGGTGACGCCGAGGTCGGCGAGCGTGTCGACGTACGCGGTCTTGAGCCGGTCGTGCCACGGGTCCAGGTACGCGCCGGTCTCACGGCGCAGGTACGCCTCCAGGGGCCGGACGTTGTAGCCGAGCTCCTGCGCGTAGGCGACGGTGTGGGTCTGGTACCAGGCCGGGCCTGTCGGTCGGGTGCCGTCCGGCGTGAACGGCGAGGGCAGCCGCGGGTCCAGCTCGATGTGGGACAGGTCGACCAGCCAGGAACCGGGGATCTTCGGGTTGAACTGCGGGCCGTGGAAGTGGTCGGGTGCGGACAGACCGACCGTCAGCCGCGCGGCGGCCGCGAGGAAGGCGGTGTTGAGGTCCAGGCCGACCGCGAAGGGCAGCAGGCACTCCTGGTCCGAGAGCGTGTCCACGTCCCGCACCCACTGGTACGCCTCCTCATCGAGGAACCCGCCGCTCCAGCCGGACTGCACGACGACCGGGTGCTCAGCGGTGGCCTCCGGCGGCGCCGGGTCCATCGGCTCCGTCCCCAGGCTGCCGGGGTTGTGGCCGGAGATCCAGTTGCCGCTCTGGCCGTCGCGCTCCGGCTTCGTCGGCGGGCGCATGGCCGTCATCAGTTCCAGGCCGGAGACGGCCGTGGATCCGCGCGGGGTGATGACCCGCTGGGCGTAGACGCCGAGGACGCGGGCGATGTCGGCCGGCTCCATCTCCGCAACGCCGGGCCACGACCGGGCATCGAGCGCGTCCCAGGACAGGATCGCCAGCTGCACGCACTGCCGCTCGCGGCCCTGGGCCTTGCGGTAGATCCGCGCCCACGGCCCGAACCCGCGCTGGGTGAGCTGCCACTTCGCCTTCACCACCTGCTTGACCGCCGGGTGGTCGTCCGGCAGGCGCAGGGAGCGGCGCTGCTCATGGCCCTCCAGGCGCTCCGGCAGCCCGAGCCTCACCGCCGCCGCGGCGGTGAGCACGATCAGCGGATCGGAGTCCTTGCCGTACCGGTTCAACTTCGGCGCACCGAGGCCGGACTCGCGCAGTGTCCACTCCACCAACTCCACCACCGTGGTCGCCGGGCAGTCCAGCACGATGCCGTCCACGCCGTACGCGGAACCGTCACCGTCCAGCACAGCGAGCGGACCATGCGGGAAGCGCGGGTCAGCTGGAGCGGCGGCCGCCTTCTGCGCGGCCGGACGCCGTGACGCCGCCGGGTGAGCGGAACGCACCGGCGCGGCCGGCCTGACGGGCGCGGCGGGCGATTCCTCCGGCAGGACGGGCTCCGCCGTCGGTGCAGCGGCCGGAGCCGGGGCAGAGGCAGGCGCGGGGGGAGGTGTGGAAGGCGCAGCAGTGCCGTGTGCGGGGTACTTCGCCGCCCAGCCGTTCAACAGCCGCTGATACGCACCCAGTCGCGGTGGGCGCGGTTCGGAGCGGCCGTTCTCCCAGTTCTTCACCGACTGCGGCGTCGTGTCCAACGCCTTCGCCAGACGGGCCTGCGTGATGCCGGCAGCCTCCCGCAGACGAGCGCGCTCCGCCGGGAGAGGGAGCTCCGGCTCCGCCTCCAGCAGCGCGTCCACCGACGCGAACAGCTCTTCCTCAGATGCCATTTCGGGATACCTCCACCCCAGCACACTAGCAGAGCTTATCCTTCGATTTAACCAATCTGTTTAACCGTCTGGAGATTTACTCTCTGACTTCTGCGACGGAGCGCCACATGCCCGCGTGCCACCGTAGCGTCGGCTCTGGGTACTAGCTTCACCGTCGTGGGCCTCCCGCCAGACGCCCTGCCGACACGGCCGCACACGTCAGGCTCGAAGTCGCAGTGGATCGACCACGTGGTCGTGCGGGGCGCTGTTGTCAGCAACGCCGCGGTCGAGAGCATGGAGGGCCTCTCGAACCGCAATCTGGTCTGCGCGACCGTCACCATGTGTGACCGCGAGACGCTAAGGGCGCCGGGTTCCTAAAGCTTGTTTTTTATGGTTTGTGAGCTTTGACCTGATTACGTTCAGCGATGCTTTCGGGGCGTCTGGTCGTTTTGCCCACGTCGTAACGGGTGGCAGGCCGCCGGTTCTTCGAGCCGAGTGGGCGTCCTGGGCCGGGAGTTGTGGGTTTGGGTGCACGGGCCGGACTGTGCAGGTGGGGACGGAGGTTCCTGAACCCGCGGCGGACGCGGGCCGGGGTGAGCCGGGCGGGCTCGGCCCGTTTCTCCCAGGGGCGGCGGAGATCGGCTGCGGCCTCGCGGGTGAGCCGGAGTTGGGTATGCGCCGCGATCACGAGCCACGTCCACCGGTCCGCGGCCTCGGGGCTGCGGAGTCTGGGGTGGGTCCAGCCGAGCGTCTGCTTTACGAATCGGAAAGTATGTTCAAGATCGAAGCGCCGCAGGAACGCTTGCCAGCGCAGGTCGACGTCCTCGCTGGTCATGTCGGTCTTGGAGGACCACAGCCAGACGGGCAGTGGGTCACCTCCACTGGGCAGATGGTCCACCGCCAGGCGGATCAGGGTGCCCTCGATGATGGGGAGTTCGCCGTCGTGGTCGATCCACGCGCTGCGGGTGGTTAGCCTGGGGTGGATGCGGTCCCAGGCCATCGCCTGGGCGGTGCCGTAGCGGTCAGTGACCTGCACCGTCTCCGCGTCGGGCTCGCCCCAGGTGTCGGGCTTGGCGAAGCGGAACTCCTTGCCGTGCTTCGGCGGTCGCCCGCCCTGGGGATAGGACAGGGCGTACTCCTTGAGCGAGGGTGTCGGCCGTCGCATCACCCGGTCCGAGCGCATCCTGCCGAGGACCTCGATGGGGAGGCCGTCGAGGAGATGGGCCATGCGCGGGGCGTCGTAGCCGGCGTCGAAGACGACCAGGATGTCGTCGTCACCAGCTTCCCACTGGCCTTGGACGATCAGGTCGGTGACCACGCGGCGGACCTGGGCCGCGGTGACTTCGGCAACGTCGTCGTCGGGGCCGAGCCGGACCGCGTCCAGCAGCTGACACCACGACGTCCGCCCGGTCTCCAGCGCGGCGACGAAGGAGTACGGCCAGCCGGGGATGAACTGGTCACTGGAGCGTCCCGAGCGTCCGTAGACGTGACAGAACAGGCGGTCCGGGCTGGTCGGCGCGTCGGGCCGCAGCCACGCGGAGACATCGACGGCCAGGACCAGGCGCCCGCCGGCGGCCTTGGGCTGCGGCAGCATCGCCAGCGCCTTGCGCAGCCTGGCCACGTCGATGCGGCCCTGGTTGAGCGCGTCGTACAACGCGCCGTGCCCACGCCGGTGCTCGGCCAGCAGCGTCAGATCGACCAGCGAGGTCACCGGGCCGTCCTCGCAGAGCATCGCGTCGCACAGCTCGAACAGGGTGTCACCGCGCCGGGTCAGACATGTGTAGAGGTCTTCCCGGAAGTGGGACGTGAAGTCGAATGCCTCGTCCCGGGCATCGTGATGCAGCAGAATCACCCCTGGCGGTCTTGGTCCCGATGGACTTGGTGGACAGCGCGCTCTGGACAGCACGCAGGATCACGCCAAGACCGCTGTCCGCGCACACCGAACTCCAGGCGAGTGACACTGTTCGGGAGGTCGTCCGACCCGTCTGTAAGGCCTATGCGAAGTCGGTGTATGCGAGGTGGGCTGCGCAGACTCGGCACCGGAAGAGATACGCCGTCGCCTCACCGTCCTTGTCCAGCGAGGCGAGGAAGTGCTCAACCCGCTCCGACGGCCAGCCCCAGCCGTTCGCCTCCCGCCGCAACATCTCCAGTACTTCCGGATAAACCGCGAGTTCGGCGGACCCAACCGGGCTCAAGAACGCGGCACCGTCGGCGCAGTGGAAGAACCACTGGGGTTCCTGCCACGCGGTGAAGCCCGGAGTGCGCTGGTCGACCGCTGCGAAGACCTCCAGGGGCACGTCATCGCCCAGGCATGTTCCCGCCGTGAAGTGGGCGTCGAACCGTTCGGCGGCGCTGCCGTCCGCGATGCACCACGGGCACAGCCGATCCGCAAGTTCGTCGGCCGCGTAGACCGGGCCCTTGTAGACATACCCGCGCTCCCGCCCACAGCAGATGCAGACCGTGCCAGAAGGCACGATCACGCCCGTGGCGACGGGGTCGGGGTGGTACGGGAAGTCAGGGAGCAGCTCAGTCACAGCCCATAACCGTAGCAATCAGCACGAACGGTCAGTGGTGCAGGTCCCGGACCATAAAGAACAAGCTAAAGAGCCTGTTTGCAATCCGTGTGCGGTCACCCGCCCTGTTGGCATGTCTTGAGCACACCCCCAGAAGATCAGCGTGAGAGACGATTGGAGGTAGCAAGTGCTGGTAGGCGTCTTTCCTGGTGGCTGCATCACTCACTTAGGGAAGGACACCATGCCGAAAATCGTTAGATCGACTCACGAATGGGACGCGGAACGGCTCAGCTACTTTGAGGTGTCACCGGACCAAGGAAAAGTCGAGCCGGAGTGCGTCGTCCTCATGCACGGCGGAGGCAGAGGCGACGGCAAGGAGCCCAGCCTTCCCCTGGCAGAGGACCTCGCCGCGAACGGATACCGAGTACTCGGCCTTGACTTCATGGGAAGTGGCCAGAGCTCAGGGGAGTGGTCCGAGCTGACTCTCGACCGCCGTCGAGACCAGGCCGCCTCTCTCATCGAAGCCCGTCTCCCTGCCCAAACTCCGTTGGCTCTTGTCGGTTTCAGCATGAGCGGTCAGACGGCAACAGACCTGGTCAGCCGCTTCGGTGACCGTGTCACGCGCCTGATCTTGTGTGCTCCGGGCATCTACTCGCGCACTCTGCGGACCGTCCCCTTCGGTGACGAGTCGTTCAAGCGCCTGGTCTTCGACGAGCCGGAACTCTGGGCAGACAGCCCCGCCCTCGACGTCCTGGCGGCCTTCAGCGGACGGATCCTGCTGGTCCTGCCCGAGTACGACGCTGAAGTGCCGCCCAGGATGGCCGACCTGATCGCGAAGAGCCTGTCCGCCAACACGGCAGCCACCACGCTGCTTCTTGAGGGAGCAGGGCACTTGCTCGACTCCTGGCTTGCCCAGCACCCGATGGACCGGCAAGCCGTGATCCGTGTCCTCGCGTCGACCCAGGATCGGTGGCCTGCGGCAGTGCTCCGCCGCGCTGAAGCAGATTGAGCTACTCATCGCCGCCCGGCAGGTCAGGCGGCTTCCGGCATCACGTAGCCGTGGGCGACATCCCGACGTTCAGCGGGGCGGGCCGTGCGACGGGTGAGGCGCCGCGTCATCAACGTGATTGCCGCCCAGGTGATGAGTGCTTCGCTCATCTCGGGGAGGCGTTCGTGGTCACGGCAGTGCCGGCGGGCCCTCATGATCCACGACCAGGAACGTTCGACCACCCACCTGCGCGGGAGGACGACGAAGCCCTTCGCGTCCGGCGGGCGCCGCACTGTCTTGATGGTGATGTCGAAGTAGGTCTTGGCCCAGGTCACGAGTTTTCCGGCGTAGGCGGAGTCGGCCCAGACGATGGAGATCTCGGGGTGTATGAGGGCGAGCCGGAACAGCAGTTCCTTGGCGGCATCCCGGTCGGTCACGTAGACGAGGAGCGGGCCCTGCACGGCGGCCGCGGTGCGGAGGCTGGACAGCACGGTGTTCGGGTCATCGGGGTTCGTCAGATGCACGGTGCTCGCGTACGCGGTGCCGACCAGCTGGGCCGGCGGGATGGCGGCCAGCTGCGCGAGCACCGCGGTGGCGGCGAACGGGCGTCGGACGGGCGGATCGGCCGCAATCAGCAAGGCGTAACCGGAACTCGGGGTGGTGTCCGCGCTGATGGCCATACGGTGCACCGTAACGGTCCGCGATCACTGAGTGCACAGGGGTTGTCACGGCTGTATCGGCGTTTCGAAAACCGCAGGTCAGCGGGGTGGGCAAAACTCGATGCCTTGGGGTTGAGCGGAAGGGGGCAATTTTGCCCCCTTCCGCTCAACCCAGCCTCCCGACCCTTCACCTTGGACGCCAAGAGACAAGGTCGCTGGTGTCCAAACTGGCATGTCGTCTGCACAACTACCGGATGTGAGTGTGCAGGGTCGGGATGGTCGCGCCTGCGCTGGTGATGCCTGCGGCGATGGCCGCGGCCGTGGGGGCGCCGGTGAGGAGTGTCAGGACGCCCATGACGGTGCCGATGACAAAGGCAATCAGCAGGACGACAGCGGTGTGCAGGGACAGAAACGGCTGCGGATTCTGTGGTGTGGTCATGCCTCGAATCTGCACCGGCCAGGGACCTGACCTGCGCAGATTGAACAATCCCGCAGAACCCCGATCGAGACGTGTACGACGATGAACAGGGGGCGTGGGCGGCTGAACGGGACTGGAGATCTTGGACTGTTCAGGAATGTTCCGAGAAGTTCAGCACTGTACGTGCGATCCGTCCTAATCTGACCTGTCACCACACAGCACGGGGGCGGGGCAAGGAATGGCACTACCGGACACCACGGGCAGCTATCAGGAACTCCTGAGCGAGCAGGCCCGGGAGCTGAACTCGCTAAAGATCCGCGCGGGTAACCCGTCCCTGCGGGACATCGAGAAACGGGCTCTGGCACTGTTCGCCGACGAGGGGCTTGTGTCACTGCCTCCCTCCACGCTCAGCGGCATGTTCAACGGCAGTTACGCCAGGCAGGACAAACTGCTGTGGCTGGTGCGCACTCTCATGTCCTGGAATCGGCTCGGTCGGGACTGCACCCCGCCCGACAACGGCGACGCCGAACTCGACGTTTGGTACGAGCGCTGGGAGGCGACTACAAAGCTCCGTCGTCACAACCGTGCACGCAGCGCACCTACCAACAGCCCAATCTCGGAGGACACTCAGACGTCTCCCAACATCCCCCAGCAGCCAAGATTAGAACCTGCCAGGCATACTCCGGCTGTCCGTGCAGGGAGCGTCTTTGAGGCTGTCCAGACCTTCCCGGCGCTCGTAGGCAATGTCATCGCGGTGGCGTTCTCCCCCGACGGCGCCCTCCTCGCCATCAGCGGCACCCACGGCGCGGTCCAGCTGTGGAACCCAGCCACCCAGGAGCCTGTCGGCAAACCCCTCACCGCCCACTCGGGCCCGGTCACCGCGGTGGCGTTCTCCCCCAACGGCACCCTCCTCGCCGCCGGCGGGGGCATCGACGGCGCGGTCCAGCTGTGGAACCCAGCCACCCAGGAGCCTGTCGGCAAACCCCTCACCGGCCCCAGCGGCGAGGTCATCGCGGTGGCGTTCTCCCCCGACGGCACCCACCTCGCAACCAGCAGCACCACGGGCTTCGACGGCACCCACGGCGTGGTCTGGCTCTGGAACCTGGCCACCCAAAAACCTGTCGGCAAACCCCTCACCGGCCACAGCGGCGAGGTCATCGCGGTGGCGTTCTCCCCCGACGGCACCCTCCTCGCCACCGGCGGCACCGACAGCGCGGTCCAGCTGTGGAACCCAGCCACCCAGGAGCCTGTCGGCAAACCCCTCACCGCCCACTCGGGCCCGGTCACCGCGGTGGCGTTCTCCCCCAACGGCACCCTCCTCGCCGCCGGCGGGGGCATCGACGGCGCGGTCCAGCTGTGGAACCCAGCCACCCAGGAGCCTGTCGGCAAACCCCTCACCGGCC
>NZ_JBHXDQ010000071.1:18664-48906 GCF_042725875.1 Streptomyces sp. NPDC127038
ATCGCGGTGGCGTTCTCCCCCAACGGCACCCTCCTCGCCGCCATCGGCACCAACGGCGTGGTCCGCCTGTATAAGCAACCTCATCTGATGCCGGAAGGCATGCCCTTGGCGAAACGAGCTTTGGCATGTGCTCTCCAAAGGGGCCTGATCGCACTGGCTGAACTTAGAGAAGCAAACATGTGCTTCACGGTGGCGTTCTCCCCCGACAGCACCCTCCTCGCCACCGGCAGCACCAACGGCGTGGTCCGGCTGTGGAACCCGGCCACCCAGGATCCTGTCGGTAAACCCCTCACCGGCCACACCCGCGAGGTCACCGGGATGGCGTTCTCCCCCGACGGCACCCTCCTCGCCACCAGCAGCAACGGCGCGGTCCTGCTGTGGAACCCAGCCACCCAAAAACCTGTCGGCAAACCCCTCACCCTCACCGGCCACATGGGCCCGGTCCGCTCGGTGGCGTTCTCCCCCGACGGCACCCTCCTCGCCACCGGCGGCACCGACGACGCGGTCCAGCTGTGGAACCCAGCCACCCAGGAGCCTGTCGGCAAACCCCTCACCGCCCACACCCACGAGGTCACCGGGATGGCGTTCTCCCCCGACGGCACCCTCCTCGCCACCAGCAGCATCACCAGCACCACCGTCAGAGACGGAATCTACGGCGTGGTCCAGCTATGGAACCCGGCCACCCAGGAGCCTGTCGGCATGCCCCTCACCGGCCACATGGGCCCGGTCCGCTCGGTGGCGTTCTCCCCCGACGGCACCCTCCTCGCCACCGGCACCAACGGCGCGGTCCTGCTGTGGAACCCGGCCAACCGAAATCCTGTCGGCAAACCCCTCCCCCTCACCGGCGAGGTCACCGGGCTGGCGTTCTCCCCCGACGGCACTCTCCTCGCCACCGGCAGCACCAACGGCGTGGTCCGGCTGTGGAACCCGGCCACCCAAAAACCTGTCGGCAAACCCCTCCCCCTCACCGGCAACATGGGCCCGGTGGTCCGCTCGGTGGCGTTCTCCCCCGACGGCACCCTCCTCGCCACCGGGGGGGGCATCGACGGCGTGGTCCGGCTGTGGCTGACACCCCTGCTATCTATTTGGTGAAGGTCTGCGCCATGACTGAGACGCCGAAGCCCCTGCCCGTCCGCGGCCGCCCCGCCACGCTGCTCACCGCCGACATGATCAAGCTGATTGCCGGTGCGGTCGAGCAGGGCAAGACCCGCGCGGAGGCGGCGGCCGCCGCCGGGGTCACCCATGCCGTGGTGACGCGCTGGATCGGGACGGGCCGCCGGTTCCGCGACTTCGGCTCCGCCCGTGCTGCCCTCGCACGAGTGGCTGTGCCTGCGGCTGGTGAAGGCGGTGACGGAGGCCGAGGAACGCCGGGAGCAGATGCTCGCCGAGGAGGCCGCCGCGGCTGTGGGCGCACCGAAGACGGTGGGCCGTCCCCCGCTGCTCACCACGGGGCATGTGGACACCGTCGTCCAGGAGCTCGGCGCCGGGCGGTCCCGGGCGGCGGCCGCGGCCGCGGGGGTGACAGTGCGGACGCTGCAACGCTGACTGACCCGCGGGGCGCGCGCCCACTGCGGCACGGCGCGAACCGAGTACGAGGAGCGGTGCGCGGATGCGCGGAGCTGTACGTGCGCGTGAAGGCCGCAGAGAAGACGACCGTCCTCGAGGGCCAGGCCTCTGACCTGCGACGCGTGTATGCCACAATCGCGTGCCTCAACATGATTTAGAGGGGGCCTGCATGGGGTTCGGCTTTCGCTTCGGTCCGCTGTCCATCAGGTCAAGCGGCCGGGTCGGGATATCCGCCGGTCCGTTCTCAGCCTCCGTCGGGGGATCGGGGCGACGGGGCGGCACGCGCGAGCGCGGCGAAAGCGGTGGCGGCTCAGCAGGAGTCGACAGGATGGAGCAGGAACGCCGCCGCATGCGCGCCTTCGAGCTCCGGATCGAACGTGAGCAGCAGGCCGAGATCGAAGCCAACCGGCACTTCAACCTGCCGAAGGAGCCCGAGGTACTGCGGCGCGCAGAAGAAGCCGCGAAGAAGTACCTCACCAGCCTGCAGGAAACCTCTGCGAAGGCGCCGTGCGACGCTCGGATCCCAACCCCTGACCTGGCAAAGGCCCGCTGCCGCTTCCAGCAGGGCATGGATGACTACTGCTTCACCCACAAGCAAGTGCACTGAGCTCTGAACGGCGGGCGGCTACACCCGGGACGGTAGGGCCGCCGCCTGCGTCTCCCAAGCCCTCCCCCCGGGCTCGGGAGACGCGGACGACGAACCCGGGGGCCGCCGACATTGGGGCGCCAAGAGGAACGGGGCCGGGAACGGGGCCGGAAGAACCTGAGCCGTGGTCAGTTCCGGTCGCGGCCCGACCAGATGTAACCGGCCAGAAGGAACAGCGGGACCACCAACCAGAGCCAGTCGGAGTCGACTCCGACTCCAGCGGCCAACGCGAAGGACGACAGCAGCGCGCACAGCAAACCGAGCGCGCTACGCAGCATGGCCGTCTCGTGAGTGCCACACCCGCAGGGACCTGAGCACCGGTAGCAGGCCGGCTGACCGTCGCATCGGCACGAGGGGGCCTTGCCGCAGTAGACCGGAACGGTATGCCGCTTGACCAAAACCTCGTGGGCATCGTCGTAGTCGCGGCGGCAAGTCGTGCAGGCGCGCAAAGTCTCTCCGCTTGACGTCGTGGTGTGGGCGTTGCGGAACTCCCGCAAGGCTGCGCGATTGTAGTACCGCACGCCGTACATCCGAGGCCCAGCGCCCCGCTACCGTTGATATCAGGGGGTGAGGCCGTGTCCCGTCTGGAGCGGTGGGTTGAAGGCATCGGGATCGCCGTCGCTGGCACGATCATCACGAACGCAGTCGTCGGGATACCGGTCCTGAGCTGGCTTCGCCGCGTGCCCTGGTTCCAGGTGTGGCACTGGACCGCACTTGGCCTCGGCGCGCTGAGCGTCCCCGTTCTAGCGGTATTCGCGTACATCGGCGTGACCGAGTGGTGGAGCGACAGACAAAGCCCCCGCGTTCCGACCACCCGCGCGGAGATGCGTCGGGCGAGGATGGACGCCGAACGTCGGCAGCGGCCACCTCACAGCTAGCCGGGACGGCAGGGGGTACAGCCAGCAGGACACCACCATCCCCGGCCGCCAGATGATCGAGCGCGCCCAGTCCCTGGTCGGCCGCTGGGTGCTCGTCTACCGCGCCAACGAGCCCAAGGCGGGCACCAAGTTCGACAACGTCCGCATGGTCGTCCGGCTCGTCGACCAGGGAGAGGGCACCCTGACCAACGACGTCGCCCGGCAACTCCTGATCGGCGACGCCGGAGGCGACCACGGCCGCACGCAGCAGGCATGGCGCGAGGCCGGGCTACCCCTGCAAGGCCTGATCGCCGTCGCCGACCTCGACCCGGTACGGCGCAAGGTACGCGGCGAACACGGGTGAGCACCCCGGGCCCTCCGGGTATGTAGGGGCGGAAAGGGGGATTCATGACCGATGACAACAAGGCTTCGGAGCCGGAGCCTTCGAAGGACACGCGCATTGAAGCGACTGAAGCCGGCTCCGTCGCCTCAGGGGGTTCGAGCTATGGACTCATCACCGTGCTCGGGTCGGGAGGGGTGGCAGCGGTGGTGAAGTACGGGTCAGACGTGGCCAAGACCGCGCTGACCGAGCGCGGCAAGACCCGCCGAGAGCAGCTGAACCAGGCCGGCCAGACCGACCGCGCACGGATCGCAGCGGCCAGCGACTCACCCGCACCTGCGGAACCGGACGACGACGGGCAACCCGACGACGCTCAGGCGGCGCCCGGGGGCGCCGCCTGACCCGCGCGCGGCAGAAGGTGTAACGCCTGGAGGACTCACCTCGTCTATGGGGTGTGAGTTGATTCCGCGCCCGCCGGCCCCGGTTCCCGCAAGGGGAGCTTGGACGCTACCCGGAGCCGGCGGGCGCCTCGACCCACACACTGCCGTTCGTCAGCCGAGGGGAGCCCGCCGTGTCGCTGCGCACCATCCTCGGCGCACCGGCCCCCGGCTGGGCGTCGAAAGCCGGGCTCAGGGTTACAGAACGAAGCGTCACCGGCCACCGCGACCCTGGGTCTCCTGCGGGCCCGTCCGGGGTCCGGGCCGGATCGGACCGAACCTAGACGCTACGAACCGTATCGACCCGGACCCCACGACATCTGTGTCCGAGGCCCAGTGCCGCTCCGTTCTATATCCCGGCTTGTCATGTGAGGCAACCGGCCCATGCCTGAATGCCAGCCCTCACGCTCCGATGCAATCTGCCGGTATGACTCAAGTGCTGCTGCTCACGACCGACACCGTTCCTGGTAACTGGATTACCCGGTGGTGGTCGATGATCTGGCTCAAGGGTTCCGCACACACCACCTTGACCGAAGTGCTCGGGGAAATCTCAGAAGACGCCCAAGCGCTTGGCGCCAACGCAATCGTCGGGCTACGGATCATGACGTGTTCCGAAGGAACACGGGAAGATTCCTACACGGTTTACGGCACGCCCGTCATCGCTATGCCCGGTTAACCCCCTCGGCCCGCTTCTTGCCCAGCCACACCCGCTGAGACACCCCAGCCGGCCGTTCGCTCTCCTACAGCACTTCCTGCGCCGCCGTCTCCGTACGCCCCTGCGCATGCCCCGATGCGATCCGCACGTGATCGAGCGCCCGGCCCACCGTCGCAAGGACCGCACTGGCGAACCGCGGATCGGACGAGTCCGCCGTCGCTACCGCGTAGGCCGCCGGGAACACCACCTCCGGCCGCGGGTTGGCCATGTCCCACTCGACATGGCCGCGCGAGAGGGCATCGGCCACGCCCGGGACGAGCAGGACACAGTGCGCCCGGACCTGCCGGTGCAGTGCGTTGCTCTCCGGGTTGCCGTCGAGATGGTCCTCATGGGCGACGCTCACGTGGACCTCGTACCCGGCCCAGGCGTAGCGGGCCGTTCCGTTGGCGTCGAGCTGCACATCGGCCAGCGCCTGCCCGATCGCGGACGGGTACGCCCAGCGCAGTCCGGGGAACGCGGCAGCGAGCATCGCGGCCGTCAACTTGGCTCCCGCGCGGAGCCGGAGTTGTCCTGGCTTCGCTGATCCGCTGGCTCCGCGACTCGCACGCCGACCGGGCACCTGCAGTCAGGTGCCCTTGCGGAAGATGCGGTTGAGTGCCAAGCCAACCTTTCGCTCCACAGAGAAGCCGGGTGGAAGACCAGGCGTAGAGGCAGGTGTGGAGTCAGGCTCGGATGCCGGTGTGAGGTCCGGCACGGAGGCTGTGCTGGCGAGCCCGAACTCGGCTGCCAGCGTCTTCAAGTGCAGGTCCGCAGCCGATTCGACGAGCTGCGCGTGCAGCACCGCGGCGCGACGACCGCGGCTCCACGCGAGGAGGCCGACCGTGAGCCCGATCAGTGCGGCGGGCCACCAGCACAGTCCCAGGGCGAAGTAGCAGGCCGCCCAGGTCGTTCCCTCCACGGCCGCACCGAAGCCGGCCCGCGAGGCGCGTAGCTCGGCCTGGACGGTGTCTGGCAGAACCAGCCACAGGCGGGTCCAGGAAGAGGCAAGGTCGATGCCGTACTGGTTGCGCAGGCGGGTGCCAGTGCCGGCGAAGCGGTCGCCGGTCATGGTCGGCCGCTGCGGCTCCGCGAGGGCGATCCGGTCGCGAAGCGCCGTGAGCCGGTCGATCTCCGCTCGGTTCACCTCGTAGTCGGGGCGGCTCGGCGCGGGGATCGGCATCGCATCGCCACGAGTGATGATCTCGGTCTGGAGGCCTTGCCACCGGGTCTTCCGCCGGTCCGTCAACCGGGCAGCCAGCCGGTCGGCGGGGGCGGGCCAGGCACCGGTCCAGACTCGTTCGGCCGCCCCAGCGAAGGCCCGTACCAGGCCGCCCACGGCGACGGAGCCCAGCACGACGGCCCCGAGCGCGGCGAGCTGAGCGACAGTGGACCACTCCCCAGCGCGCGCTGCCTCCTGCCCGGCCCGAGCACGCAGCGCGGCAACGTCGAGGGCATCGGCCTGGCCGAGTACCGCAGCGGCCGCCGACGCTGCCATCAGCAGGAGACCGGGAACGGCCAGGGCGGAGACCCACTTGTCAACGAGCTTCTCGCCGAGGCCGCCGAGCAGCGAGGACACCGGCTCACACCCTCGTCAGCACGAGGGCTCGGTCGCGCAGCCAGCAGTGTCCTCCGGCGGGGACCGGCCCACCGGGCTCGCGTACCTCGCGGCGTCCGCACCACCCATCGGGGCAGGAGTACCGCTCCCCTTCGGCGCGGGGCACCACGTCGGAGAGGATGTCGCCCGGGCCTGGCTCCTCGCCGCGCACCGTGGCGCCGTCCTCCAGCACGTAGCGGGGAATGCCCAGTCCGGCCACTGCGTCCTGGACGGACGTGTCGGCCAGGACCGCCGTCACGGCCTCCCGCAGCTCCGCCGCCCGCCCCTGGGCGGCCAGGTACTCCCTCAGGTACGGCAGAGCCGAGCAGAATGCCGCCCGCTGTCCGCGGTCCCGGTTCATCGTCCTCCGTTCCGGCCCCTCACGGCCCACTGTGGATCATCGAGGCCCAGTAGAGGGGCTCGTCGAAATCGGGGTCCGCCCGTAGCGCGTCCACGGCGCGGTGCAGGACGGTCGCAAGGTCGGGAGCGCCGGGCTCGGCGAGCAGCCGGTACACCTCGCGGGCGAGCCGCGGCGCCACCTCGTCGTCGACCGTCCACAGGCCGCCGATGACCTGTCGGTAGCCGCACAACTGGAAGGCCGAGGCCACCGAGACGACCTCGTTGACAAGTTCCGCGCCAGGCGCGGCGCTGTGGCAGGCGGAGAGATAGGCGAACTCCGCGTCGACCGGCCGCTCCGCAGCGAGCTGGCGCAGTGCCAGGGTGCCCCCGTGTAGGAGGAGTCTGCTGTTCGACGGGTCGGCACCGTCCCATGCTCCGTGGCAGGCCAGGTGGACATGGGTGTGCGTGCGCAGCGCCGTCAGGACGTTCTCGGGGGTGGCCGCAGCGTCCCGCAGTTCGCGGCGGGGTCCGGGCATCTGTCGCGTCGCGGCCAGTTCCTCGTCGAGGCCGGCGAGCGGTCGGGCGTCGCTGCCTGCATCCACAGCGACGGCGGCCAGCGAGCCGCGCCAGGCGGCCGACGCGGGCCGCTCGCGGGCGTGGAGCAGCGAGCCCAACGTCGGCACGTAGGAGGAAATGACCAGGTCGTGCGCGTACACCGGGGGGCTCGGGGGGCCGTCCCCTGTGCGGGGCAGGATGGCGGCGTGCAGGGGCAGCAGGGCGAGGGCGCCGGTCGGGCACCACCAGAGTCGTGGCAGCGGCCTGCGGCTGTCCTGGTGGTCGATGCCGAGCTTCGCGAGGACTGGCCCCACCACCGAAGCGCCAAGCCAGTGGAGCGTCTTCTTCAGGTCGCTGTCCCACCGGAGCCGGTCGGCGATGCTGGCGCCGCGCGCGGTGAGCCCGGCAACCGCCGTCTGGAAGACATCCGCTCGCCGGTTGACCTCTTCGGCCGTGACGTCCGGCAGCGGGAGCACTTCGATCACGGTGCTGCCCCGCCGGGAGCGCAGCAGGAGGACGTCACAGCGCAGTGCCGAGACATTGACGACGGCGACGGGGCCCGCCTCGGCGGCCTTGCTCAGCCTGCTCCAGTTCGGCGGGCGGTGGAAACCGGTCAGGTCGGGCAGCTGGCGGATCTCGTCGACCAGGTCGTCGAAGGCATCGGCCGCGGCCCTGCGCCGCTCGGGGTCGAGCCGGGGTGCGACCAGTTCCCGGCACAGCTCCTCGTACTGGTCGGCGAGCCGGGGCGAGGCGGCGCGCAGCGCGTCCTGGCGGCCGCGCAACTGGAGGGCCTGTGCGAGCAGCACACCTCGGCCCTGTTCGAGCCGGACCAGCCCCTGTCGGGGGCGGCCGGCCTGGATCTCCACGGCTGCGGCGGCGTTGGCCAGGGTGTAAGTGAGGCGCAGCCGGGCCTCCTGGGAGTCGCGGCCCAGCGCCCGGGTGGTGAGCTTGGGCAGCAGGTCGTCCAGCGCCACGCCGAACGCGGTGCGGGACTGGTCCAGGTCGCCGAGGTGGGCGGCCATCATCGCCCAGCTCACCGCCCCGTACAGGCGGGAGCGGACGTCCTCGGTCCGGGCGGTTGCCAGCGCCCGACAGTACGAAACCGCCTCGTCGAGGTCGGCTGCGGCCCGCAGGCGCAGCCCCCGCTTCGCAAGCAGTTCACCCAGTTCCACACGGGCGACCAAGGCATGCGGCCCGGACCCGGGGTCCGCGGCCCTGCCCGCCACCTGCCGCAAGATGGCCTCCGCCGTCGCGAGGTCCGGTTCCTGTCCGGGACGGCTGGCCCGCTCGCGCAGGGCGACCGCGAGCTTAATCAGCATGACCGGGTAGTCCAGCTGGGACGGCGGGGTGACGGCCAGTGCCTGCCTGAGGTGCTCGATCGCTTCGTCGAGCGCGGCCGGGTCACCGTCCGCCGCCGCCCGCGCGGTCAGCACCGCCGCCAGGTTGGTGAGCCTCTGCCCGTGAGCCGGCGACGCGGCGGTGGCGGCGCCGCACGCCAGACGGGCTAGGACGGTGGCCTCGTCCAGGTCTGCCCGGTCCTCTTTCGTGCTGTACCTGTCAAGGTGGGACAGGGCCAGGAAGGAACGGACGGTGGCGCGGATCTCCTGGTCGATAGGACCGGCCAGGGCCGCACCGAGCAGGTCGATCGACTCGTTCAGGTCGTCCAAGTCTCCCTTGACCTCGAACCGCATCCGCAGGATCTGGCCGAGCTCGAAGCGCTGGTGGCTGCGCTCCGGTTCGGCCACGGTGGCGACGACATCGCGCAGCCGGTCGATGACCCGGTCGAGTCGCGTGGGATCACCGTCGCGGTGATAGGGGTCGAACTCGGCGTGGACGCCGTCGTCCGGCGCGGCGACCGCCGGAACCTTCGACTGGACTCGGATGATCTCGGCCATCATCGAGTCGCGCTGGGACGTCTGGTCCAGGGGGATCGCGCCGAGGCCCCCTCGCATCAGGTGAAGCGCCTTGCCCCGCATCTGGCCCGCAGATTCGGGGTCCTCGTCCAGGTCGGCGGCGGCAGCAAGGAAAGTCCCCGCTTTGAAGCTGAGGACCGGCTCCGACTCCGTCCCGCGCGACCATTCCCAGGCGGTGCTCAGAAGTGCTGTGGCGCACAGGACTCCGCTCACGTCCCCGGTCGCCTCGCTGGGGAGGAACAGCGCGGTCCCGACTACGTGCAGGACCTCGTACGCGGGAGCAAGCTGAGGCGGTTGCTCCTCGAACACCAACCGCCAGTGGGTGGGCACTGCTTCGGGGCGCAGCTCGCGGACCACCGCCAAGAGAAACTCGAACGCGTAGGAAGCCCACCGCGCCTCTTCCTTGGGCAGGAGCTGCATCCGGGCCGCGTAGTAGCAGCCGACCAGGAAGACCAGCTCAAGATCGACTCCTCCGGGCCCGCCAGCCTGGTCGGGGGTGAGCCGATCGCGCGCGTCGAGGATCAGCGTGGCCATGGCGCGGTGAAGGTCCGCGTCCAGCACCTGCTCCGGCGGATGCACCTCGTAGGGCACTCCGTCGTCCGGCGCCGCCATAGTCCGTCGGACGACGGCACGGGTCGTCTCGTTCAAATCAGGCAACAGCGGTTCCCCCCACTTTCCCCGCCGCCAACCGGCTGGCGCCGACCCTACTGCGTGGAAGGCCGACAATAACCACTGATCACCAAAAGCGGTTGGAACGGGACGTCAGCTGTCGTAGGTGGGAATTGTCAGACACGGCTCAGGCCAGCCATAAGGCCAGGCATGGGCCTTGTCTAGTTCCAGCTGACCCTGCCCCGGCCTGTACAGGCACCGGTCACTCGATCGAATGACCGGTGGAACCAGTAGCCCTGCGATGCACCTCTCCAGCCCTGCGATCAAGGCACTCAGGCCGGCGGATCGACGGGGCCCGGAGAGATGGCCGACTGGTGTTGTAGACAACAAGTTCTGGAGAGGTGACTCTGGGTGTCCAACTGGTGTCGGGTCAGGGGGAACTGTGGGGCGAGTTGATGATCTGCAGGAGCTGACCGTCTGGAAGAGCGACCCTCACACACAGGTGAAACACCTTGTGTACCGGCACTATCTCCAGTGCTGGATGGCAAAGATCCTTCAAGTGTTCTCCGAGGCCACCATCGTGGATTGCTTCGCGGGTCCCGGCATTTACACCGATGGTCTGGCCGGGTCTCCCGTTGTGGTCGCCAGGACCTTCCTCGAGCACAGCGCTCACGATCGGTTCAAGCGGCTCAACCTGATCTGTCTTGAAGAGCGGGCTGACCGTGTGGAAGAGCTCCGCCGACAGCTCGCCAAGCTGCCTTCGTCACCGAAGCTGAACATCCAGGTGCAGGAGCCGGGCCGGTTCGCCGAACAGCAACAGCGACTGTCCGCACTCGCTCACCACGGCCGCAGCGACACCCCCGTGCTGTGGCTCGTCGATCCCTTCGCGCTGAAGAGCGCCCCGTTCTCCCTCATCAGGCAGTGCCTGACCTCTCCTCGCGACGAAGTGCTCTTCACCTTGTTCACCAACGAATTGCACCGCTTCTGCGAGCGCGAGAACTTCGACAAAACCATGACCACCTACTTCGGCGGGGACCACTGGCAGGCAGCCGTGTCGGGCGACCGGCGTGCCGCGCTGCGCAAGGACGCCTTCGCCAGGGCCTACCAGGACGGCTTTCGACAGCACGAGCTGTTCACCAGCAGCTTCGGCGTCAAGATCAGCAATCAGAGCGCCCGATATCATCTCATTCTGGCCACACACAGCGAGGCCGGACTGAAGTGCTGGGCGCCTATGGCCTGGAAGCTGGACGGCTACAGCGGACAGGGCGCTTCTGCGGACAGCCTCGATGCGCCGACGCTGTTCGCGGAGGAAGCCGTTGAAAGCAGGCTCGACACCGCTCTGAAGGGCTACGCGGGCACCGAGCAGCGATGGGAGACGCTGTCCAGCAGAGCTGCCCAGCTGAACTACATGGACAAGCATCTTCGGCTTTCGCTGACCAAACTGGCCTCTCAGGGCCTGGCTTTCAGAGTCGAACCGGTCCGCGCGCGCTCGGACTGGCCAGAGGGGTGCACCGTGCGGTTCTACGCTCCGGAGGATGTCGCTGACGAAGCGTCCTGAGGGCGCGGTGCCGGGCTACACCGATACCGGCAACGGCATCTCGTCCCAGGTCCGGCCGTCCAGCTCGCGGCCGCCGGTCTTCGGTGTGCGACCGCCCCACTGCTTGAAAAAGAAGGCCACGTCGTGCTGTTGGCAAGCGTCCCGGATCTGGGTCACCCAGGCTTCGTCCAAGAGACGGTGCCCTGGTCCGGACTCGCCGCCCGCGATGACCCAGTCAATGCCTGTCAGCTCCAGTCCATCCAACGGCCCCAGCAGCGGCTCACACGACAGAAATTTCACCGCCGCGGGCACCTGGCGCAGGTCGTCGACACGCGGCAGTTCCTTCGCACTCTCGACAGAGACGCCCATCCACAGGTTCGCCGGCCACTCCAGGCGGTCGGCGACCTGCCGCAGGCGCCGCGCCCGCTTGGTCAGGACCTGATAGGTGTGCTGCGGAGTATCCGCGATCACGTCGAAGACACGGCGCACGTAGTCGAGCGGCACCCGTGCATGAAACAGGTCGCTCATCGAGTTCACGAACACCGTACGCGGGCTCTTCCACCCATACGGCACCGTCAGGGCATCCGGATGCACCGTCAGCCCGAAACCGGGCCCGGACGTCCGTGGATCGCCGTCGGCCTGGTACTTCGGTGAACCCATCGCCTTCAGACGCTTCGCCAGCGCCAGTGCGTAGCAGTTGTCACATCCGTCCGAGACCCGATCGCACCCCGTCGTCGGGTTCCACGTCGCCTCGGTCCATTCGATCGAACTGCGATCACTCACGGTCGGCCCTCCATCCCCTAGCCGAGCCTGTTCGCCCGTACCTCTGTGGCTTGCTGTGCCCAACGAGACGGCTCACGACCGGTACTGGCATCCAACCACTCGGCTTCGCTACAGCTCCCATCACCCCATGGATCGAACGAATGTTCCCATATTGAAGGGTGATCGACCTGCTGTAAAGGCGCCGCCATGCGGTGAAGCCGATGTTGGTGCCGTATTCGTACTGGCCCCATTGGCTGTCGAGGTTGACGGCCTGGTCGCCCCACACATCGTCCGGCTCCTGGCCGGCATCGGCCGCGCAGGCCCAGACGAGTGCGGCCCCCGCAGCGTGCGGTGACGGGCGCGGTGATGTAGCTGACGAGGTCGTCCAGCTTCGTGGTCTTTCAAACCACGGGCCGTACTTCCCGAACTCGATGTTCCACTCGGGCATCGTCTTCTTCAGCCCTTGGGTACGCAGATCACTGCACGGGCTCGTGAGGGCCGATCGCCGTGCCCGGCGGGGGAATTGACACCGGGACAGGTGATCGACGCTAGGAGGCGCTTTCAGGGGCATTCTCGACCTGGCTCCGGTCACTGCCGACGGTGTACACATCCTTGGCCTTCGCCTCGGTCACACCACGGTCAGCTCGCCAGCGTCGTCCGCATCGACGACCGAGCCGGCTTCCGCGGGCTTGTCTGATTCGCTGGGAGGGCCTGCCACGGTTGTACGGCCAGCTGTGTCCAGCTTGGTACGGGCTCCCTGGAGGAAGTACGCGTACGCCTCCCGCACTTCCCCGCTCGGTTCCCGCCCCGCTTCCCAGCCACCGACCGTAGACGCGCTCACGCCCAAGGCGGCCGCGAGCTGTGCGCGCACCAGGTGCAGTCCCTCGCGCAGCCGACGCCGTTCCTCGGCAGGCGGCAGCGGAGACCGTTCCAGCGCTGCGGAGGCAAGCAGTGCATCGATGGCCTGCTGATTGCTCACTGGGCGTTCCTTCCTGCCCCTCATGAGGCATCCACGAGGGCCACACAGTCCGGGTGGCAGCTCGCGCACTTCTCGCCCGCCCCGAGCTCGCCCAGAGTCCGGAAACGGGGATTGAGCCGGGCGGCCGGAGTGCCTTGACCGCATTCGCCGCACCACTCGGGCAAGCCCCGCTTGCCCCGACCCGTGGCACCGGGAGTGATCGAGATCGGGACGGTGGACCGTTCCGCGTGCTGAGTGAGGTTGGACCAGCCGCGCGCCGCCATCTCCCGGACGCGGTCGCACAACCAGGCTTCCGGCAGGCCCTGTGCCAGCAGTTCGACCGCCTGACCCTCCAGCTTCGCTCGTGTGCCGTTCAGCAGCGGACGCCCCAGAGCCTCGGCGTATGCCTGCACGATCCGGCCCACTGCTGTCGTCGGGTGTGCCTGCTCGCGCTGCTGCGGAACCTCAGCCCCCGAGTGGGTGTGCCCCTGGGGCGCAGCATCGGTCTCTCTCTCTCCGTCCGGCGGAACGTCCTCGGCACCGTCACTGGGACCTGAGACAGGAGAGAGAGAAGAGGGAGATTTAGAAGGAAGGAGAAGGGGGTCGGAATCCGACCCGGGTGCAGGGTCGGAATCCGACCGGGGGGGGGTCGGAATCCGACCCGGGGGGGTCGGAATCCGACGGGGGGAGGGGTCGGAATCCGACCCGGGGTCTGACCTGGGGTTTTCCGGGGGGGCGCTGAAGGTGAGCTCTTCCACGAGGGTCGGCCCGTAGTCGGTCCGGGCGCGCTTCATGCTCGCCAGCAGATCGAGGTTCACTCGGTACAGGTCCGCGATCCGGGCACCGTTCTTGGGGCTGTACCGCTCCTTCGACGCCAGCAGCCCGCTTTTGATCAACTTCTGCTTGTTCGCCTTCGCGGCCGATTCCTTCATGTGGGCCTCGTCAGCCAGCTGCTGCATCGAGGCGATCACGTAGCCCCTGGCGTCCGTGTGGTTGCAGCACGCCATCAAGAACGCGCCCTCGCCAACGCTCAGGCCATCAGCCTGGAAGACCAGGTTCATGTGCTGGATCACCGACGCACCTCCCCCACGGGGCCGGCCACGATGGGCCGGACAGGGGACGGCTGGGTCCAGGCGGCCGCTGCGACCGCCATACGCCGTAGGTGTCGTTTGCCGTGCAAGGGGTCATCTCCCCAGATAGGGGAGCCGCGACCAGCGAGTGTGACCTACTCAAGGCCCTGGATAGTGGCGTAGCGCGAAAGAGGGCGCTTATCCTGGGTATAGGTGACCGCGCGGGCTTTCGAGCCCACGGGCATCACCCGGCAGACGAGGTCACCTCGCTGCTCACGACTCGGAACTTTTGATCGGGTGCGAGTCGAAACGCTGGGAAGCGGCTTCCGTTGTGGCGACGGGGGCCGCTTCGGCGTTACGGAGGACGTTCAGACATTGGCATCCTCAAGTGGTTCCTGCGTGGTCATCGCTGCTTCCGGATGCTTGGTTGCCCATCCCCGGAGCAAGTGGGCGTACGCTTCCAGGTGACGTCGCCGCGGCTTTGCAGCCCCGACTTCCCAGCGGTTGAACGCCACTCTGGTGACGCCGAAGACTTCGGCGACCTCTTCCTGGGTGAGCCCGTCGGCTTTCCGGAGACGGGCGCGTACCTCAGGTGATGGAAGATGATCCGGGCGCGCGAGCAGCGCGTCAACGGCGTTGAGTAGCTCAGACATCACTCCCCCTCGCTTTCCTTGATCCGGAACTATACACAACTCGCAACTTCTGATGGTGCAGTTGAGGCGTGTCGAGCGATGAAACAGCCGAGAACTCCTGAGCTATCGTCACGCCCATGCGGTTTGCCCTCTTTGACCTCGACAACACGCTGGTCAACCGCGCGACCGCCTTCCCCCACGCGATCACCGGCCTGTGCAACGACTGGGGCTACGGACCGGACATTGAAGCGTGGCTGACAACAGAACTGGCTGACCGTGCTGCTCCCGCCGACTTCGGTCGCCTGATCGCAGAATTCCGGCTGCCCGATGATGAGGCACGGCTGTGGCGTGGCTACGTCGATCGCATCGCATCCTCCGTCACCTGTGACGCCGCGACCCTGAGCGGCCTCGACCAACTTCGTTCTAAAGGCTGGACAGTCGGCATCGCCACGAACGGCGCCGCCGACATTCAGCGCGCCAAACTGGCAGCGACGGGTCTCCTCGACTGCGTCGACGGATTCGCCGTCTCCGGCGACATCGAGGTCCGCAAACCAGACCGACGCCTGTTCGAACTCGCTGCCGAGCGCTGCGGAACCAACCTCAGCCACGGCGGATGGATGATCGGAGACAACCCCGCCGCCGACATCGGCGGTGGTCGTGCCGCAGGACTGCGAACCATCTGGCTTCATGGGCGCCCATGGCCCGACGACCTCGCGCCCGCAGAACGAACCGTCCGCGCTGCTATCGATGCCATCACCATCCTGCTCAACGAGAGCGAGTAACAGCGTGGACCAGCCGACTGTTGGCATCCTCCATCCCGGCAGCATGGGCGCCGCCGTCGCCGCCTGCGCCGCGACCAACGCGGCCGAGACCCTGTGGTGCGAGGCCGGGCGCAGCACCGCGTCCGTGGCCCGCGCCGCCCGATTCGGACTCACGCCCGTGGCCACAATGGCCGAGCTGCTGAACCGCAGCGACATCGTCATCAGCCTCTGCCCGCCGGCCGCTGCCGAGGACCTGGCGCGCGACGTCGCCGTGCACCGCTTCGCCGGGGTGTACGTGGAGGCGAACGCCATCAATCCCGAGCGGGCACAGCGGATCGCCGCGCTGCTCGAACCGGCCGCGACCGTCGTGGACGGCGGCGTCGTTGGCTCCCCGCCGGTCGGCGGCAAGACACCGACCCTGTACCTCTCCGGACCCGCCGCCGCGACCGGCCGCATCGAGGCGCTTTTCGCGGGTACCGCAGTCCGGACGGCGGTGCTGGGCACAGAGCTCGGGAAGGCGTCGGCGCTGAAGCTGGCGTATGCGTCGTACCAGAAGACCTCACGGGTGCTGGTGGCCCTCGCCGTCGGGATGGCGCGCGAGCACGGCGTCGACCAGGAGCTCATCGAGGTCGCCTCCCGGCGCACCGACTCGTACTTGTCTGAGCCGCAGTACGTCGCCAAGGCTGCGGCTCGCGCTTGGCGCTGGGGCCCGGAACTGGAGGAAGCCGCCGACGCCCTCGCGGCCGCTGGCCTTCCACCGGAGATGCTGCGCGCGGCTGCGTCCACCCTGGCACGGTGGAACGACGCCAAGGACGATGGCGAGCTCACGCTTACCGACGCCCTTGACCGACTCGCCCAGCCGTAGCCCACGTTCATGGCGTCGCCGCTCCCCGCTGCACCAGCAACTGGTTGATGAGCCGCGCCGCGTCCTGCGGGACCGCCTTCGTGGTGTCGATGGTCAGGTCCCAGGCCGCACCCGGGTGCATGTTCAGGTCCTCGCGGGTCGCGTCCCACGCCGCCAGGCGCGCCGCGGTGTCGCTGTCGCCGCGTCCCGCCGACCGCTGCTCGGTCACCTCGCGCGGGCACCACAGCAGCACCACTGACCAGTCGGCCGGGTAGTCGTCGACCAGCGCGCGGATGCCGTCGACCTGTCCGAGGTGCACCACAGGCACCCCGGCCGCGAACGCCGCGTCGACGCCGGGCCGGTCGATCACGTACGTGTTGCCGTACCGCGCGTTCGCGTAGAGGACATCGCCCGCGGCCTCCAGCTCGTGCAGCTGCTCCGGTGTACCCATCCGGTAGCCGGTGGCCTTACCCGTCCCGACCTTGAGCCGCGCGAACGGCGCGTACCTCGCGTTCAGCTCGGTCAGTGCACTGGTGACGGTGTCCTTGCCCGAGGCCGGCGGGCCGTACAGGATCAGGCCCTGCTTCGGGTTCACGAGTACATCGCCCCCATCGCCTGCCGGGCCTGGTCCGCGAGCGTCACCGCGGTGCCCAGCCGGTTGTCCACCACCAGGTGCGGCACTGCCGGGCGCAGCTCCAGGTTGATGGTCGCCATGTACTCGTCCCAGCGCGCCAGCTTCCACGCATCGCGGGCCGCGGACCGGAAGCCGATGTACTCGCGCATTGACTCTTCATCACAGCGCACCCACACGGGGAAGACGTCGACCCCCATCGAGCTGGCCCGGTTGGTCAGGCGTTTCATCCAGGCCGGGTCGGTCATCTCGGCAATGAACGGCGCGGTGAGCACGGTGGAGATGCCGCACTTGATGTTGGCCATGGCCGACTGCATCAGGCAGTCGTACTCCACCGGCCGGACCTGCTCACGGTAGAGGTCGGTGTGCCGGTCGTTCGCGTCACCGCCCAGGGCTACCAGGAGGCGCTCCACGAGCGGGCGGGTGAGCGGGTCCTTGTCGAGCAGCGGCCAGCCGGTGAGCTGGACGAAGAAGCGGGCGAGCTCGGTTTTGCCACTGCCGGCGAAGCCGCCGACCAGGATGAGCACCGGACGGTGGGGGTCGCCGCCGGTGTGCCGGCGCTTCCATGCGTCGATGATCCGCTGCTGCAGGTCGAAGTGGTCGGCCTCGTCCGAGCCCGGCGCGATGCGGTGAATAGCGCGCTCGACAGCCAGAACGTGTGATCCGTTGAGGCGGTCGTCCAGCGGCGTGAGCTTGAAGGAGGACTCCTCCCCGGGCAGGGCCGTCCGGAATCCCAAGTCGGGTTCAGTGGCCCGGTAGAGGAGGCAATAGGCCCGCCGGTAGTGGGGTCCGGGGAAGACCTCGCCCTGCTCGTGCTGCCACAGGGTCTGCGGATTCGCGGCGGGGATGCCCTTGAGCTTTGCCTGCTCAGCAACCGCTCGAAGGCGTTCGCCGACCTTCTCCAGGGTCAGGCCGTGAGCCTCACGCTGCTCCCGGAGACGGTCCGGCCTCCACCCCGCTCGCTGCTTCCCCACCCTCTGCCCCTCCGTCATCGTCATGGCCGCGAGCCTAGAACTTGGGCGCCAAATTCCATGTGTACGTGGACGTTGAAAACCTGTGAACGCCTATGTGCATGAGCTTCGACAAGGCGCTGTGATGTTGCTGTAAGGCCTTCTCCGCTGTGATGGCTCCCATGAGCAGTTGATCGAGGGGGAGTTGTGAGCGCAGGGCTAGGCGTCGAACTCGTAGTCGAGCACGTAAGCCGTGCTGTCCATGGTCATCTCGTTGATTTCAACGGGGCGACCAGTTGCGTCGAAAGCCGTTCGAGCCACCTTGATGACGGCTCTGTCGGCAGGGATAGACAGCCGGCTGGCCTCGTCAGTAGACGGTGTTCTGACGCGAACCTCTTCGCGGAATCGGGTTGGTCCGTGTCCAAGGTCGGCCAGCCGCGCGTAAATGCCGCCTGGACCGGTGTCCGCCTGAGCGATCGGTGTTCCCTCAACGAGATCCTGCGGGAGGTAGGACTCGGCAAGCATGACCGGCCGCCCGTCGACCAGGTAGCGGCGCCGACGCACGCAAACGGTGGAGCAGCTCAGAACAGCTTCGATGTGCTGTGGGGCGGCTGCCGCTTCAACAACCGTGATCTGGTCGACATCTGGTGCGCGGCTATCGTCCGCTGCCCAGACCGTTTTGCCGCTCCCCCATTGTTCTCGAGCCAGTCGCTGAATGCCTCGACGCCGAATGGGAGTGAACGAGACGACACGTGCGCCCGCGCCCTTCTTCGTCTCGATGAGACCTTCCGTGCGCAGAATGCCCAGGGCTCTACGGGCAGTGAGAGTCGCTACACCATGCTGCTCCGCCAGCGCGTTTTCTCCAGGCAGGCGATCACCAGGGCCGTAGTCGCCATGCTGGATTGCTGCCCTCAAGGCGTCAGCGATCTGCTCGGCCTTGGTCGGCTGCGCACTGGTCTCATCCGTCATCTGTCTCCCAACCTCGGTATCGATCCTAGGGCTCCTTGCTACCGAGCCGTTTCACAGGGACCCCGTGGGTCGCGCTGGGAGCTGTCCGGATGATATCGCAATCTCTCTTTGCTCGGTAGCGTAATCGTTGACATCGGTACCGAAGTTGGGTTCACTAGGGGCAACCTCGGTAGCGAGGTCGCCAAACAGCAGGTGTTGCTCTTGTGAGCGGCGGCAAGCGGCAGTGGGGTGAGCCGAGCTCCCCCGGTCGGCCTGTACCGAATAGCTCCACCTGATCCACCTCGAACGGCGCTGCTGCGCTGTCTGTCCGCCAGGACCAACCTGCCGAAAGGCCGGCCTGGCGCGGCAGAGAAGGCAGCACCCGCACCCGACCCACGTCAGGAGGATTCGATGCCCCGCATCCGTCCCGGCCGCGTCCGGACCAAGCACACCAACCGCCGCGCGGCGATGCTGCTCAGCAAGATGGCCCCGCAGGACTACAACGTCCGGCCGGGTGAAGTGAAGTCGATCGCCTGCCCCGACTGCCTCACCTGGCGCCGGATCATGGGCGACAAGGTCCTCAAGATCCGCGAGCACTGCATCTCCGACAAGGTCGCGGAGGGCGAGAAGCACATCACCTGCCCCGGCAGCGACCAGCTCGTGGAAATCGACATCGACGTCCGACGCTGGCAGGTCGAGCAGGACCGCCTCCTGCGGGAGGCGATGCCCCAGGACAACCGTCGTGCGGCGCAGCAGTTCTACAAGCCGCTCCCGGCCCCGGCCGCACCGGTCTCCCGGATGAACGCGGAGATCACGCTGGAGGCGGCTCGCCAGGCATACCTCGCCCACCGCACCCGAAGCGTCGGCCAGGGGCGGAGCGCTACTCGGCCGCAGGGATGCACGCGGTGCGTCGGCGGTCAGCACTGCCCGGACGGCGCGATCTTGGCCTGCCGCTTCGTCCTCGCGCTCCAGCAGGAGCCCGCCCGCCGTGAGGCCCGCGAGCAGCTGGAGCGCCAGGAGCAGCGCGCCGCACGGAAGCAGTCGGCGCCGGCCGTCCGCAAGGCGCAATGGGCCAAGCACGGCGGCACGGCGGTCGAGAAGGCGAACAACCGCTGCACGCAGCGGACTTCAGGAACCGTCTCCGAGTTCCGCGGCCCCGACCTGCCGATGCTGCCCCAGGACATCGAGGCGCACGACCGGCGGCAAGCCGAGCTGGGCAGGCAGTACGCCCGGAAGACCCCGGCGACGTCGACGGCCTGACCCGCACCCGCACTGAGACGAACGATCACGGCCCCGGCCGCCCTGAACGCAAGGGTGGTCGGGGCCGCAGCCGCAGCCGATTGGAAGACAGCCTCCCAAAAAGACAGGAAACGACATGGACGACGACGTCACGTTCGAGGAAGTGTGCGCCGCCTACGAGGAGATGGACCAGGCCGAATACGCCGAGTTCATGCAGGAGGCGGACGCCCGCGACGCCGAACAGCAGAGCTGATCCGCAGCCCTGCGCTGCCCGCCGGTCATCACGCCCGCCATGAGCGGGGCGCGGTGGCCGGCGGAGTGCGCAGGACGCACTCACGCGATGGACCCCCGGGTGGCCGCCCGGGGGTCCTGTCGCAGGTCACCCTTCCTGAGAGGACGACCCACATGCCCAGCATGACAGCCGTACCCACCCTCACCACCAGGCCGCCCCTGCCCAAGCGGCCCGTTCCGCACGAACGGACGCCGGACCGGCCTACCCCGACCACCCCCCGTCCGCACCCGCGGACCGCGCACACCACCGCCGACCCGACCACCCTCGAAGCGCTGCGGCGCGTGGTCGACGGACAGATCGGCCCCCGCCAGCCGGGAGCGATCTACCAAAACGTTGACGGCGCATTCGAGGTTCTCTCCGTGGTCCGCGACCCGGAGCAGGCCCGAGGTCTTCTCGGCAGGCGCTGCGCGCAGTGGGCGGTGATCGTCCGCGACGTGCTGCGCGCGGACGGCGAACCGTTCGCGGTCGGCAGCGTCTGGACCACCTCGGACCACCTCGTGCGTGAGGCAGCCGTCCGATGCGCCGGCTGATCGCCGCGCTGGGACGTCAACTCACCAGCTCCGGTCAGTGCCCCGACTGCGGGGCCTGGCTGGACGACTGGAACGGCGGCTCTTGCGGCTGCCAGTAGAACCACCACCCCAGCCCGACACCGCCACCTCTGTCGGCTGCCTGACACGCCCGGCCCGGCCCCGCACCCGTGCGGTGGCCGGGCCGGGCGGCGTCCAGGGGAGCCGCGCAGCCGCGCGACCCATCACCCCGCTGGGAGGCATTGATGCCCGTCCCCACCATCACCGCCCCGTCCGACCGCTTGCCGTCCTCACTGTGCCTGCACGACTCGCCGTGCCCGTCGGCGGACAGCCCGGACCGGGAGGCCGCCGCCGTCCTGGTGGCTTACCCGGAGCAAGGCTGGTCGCTGCTGTGCAATGCCGTCCTGCTTTTCGAGGACACCGGCGAACTCCTGCCCGACGGCCGAGTCGTCGGCCCGCACCGTCCTGTCTGACACCGCCCGCCCGGAGCCGTTTCGGCTCCACCGGCCACCGTTTCGGCTCCGCCCACTCCCGTTTCGGGAGCGCGCGGATTCGGTTCGGGCGCGCCCTGAACACCCCTTCCCGGAGGCCCTTATGACGATCACTGACGTGCCCCATCAGGCGGCACCCGATACCCCTGTTTCGGTTCCGCCCGCCCCCGTTTCGGGAGCACCTGGTCCCGTTTCGTGGGCACCGGATAGCGTTTCGGAGACGGACAACCGGAACCCGATCAAGCCCGGCCGGGACCGGCTGATGCTGGTGCTCTCGGCGGTTGCCGCGATCGGCGGCACGCTGGTCGGCGTCATCGGCTTCGCGATGTCCTACAGCACCCTTGCCGAGGTCGCCCTGAGCTGGGGCTTCAGCCACAGACTGGCAGGCTGGTTCCCGGTCGGCGTGGACGCGTCGATCATCGCGTTCCTGGCACTGGACCTGTACCTGATCCGCAAGGACACAGGGTGGCCGCTGCTCAGGGCAGCTGCGCACACGATGACGGCCGCGACGATCTGGTTCAACGCCTCGTCGCAGGGCGACATCGGTGCCGACCCGGTCCGGTCGGCCAGCCACGGCGTCATGCCGCTGCTGTTCGTGATCGGTGTCGAGGCCGCACGGAAGCTGTTCATCAAGAAGGTGCAGCTCGAAGCCGGTACGGCCACCGACCGGATCCCGCTGCACCGCTGGATCCTCAGCCCACTCGGGACACCGCGGATCTACCGCCGGATGCGCCTGTACGGGATCACCTCCTACCCGGAGATGACCCGCCGGGAGCGGGACCTGAAGGGCTACGAGCAGTGGCTGCTGCGCCAGCACAACGGCAGCCTCGACAAGGCGAGTGACGACGAGCGGCTGCCCATGACGATGGCCCCCTACGGGTACACCGTCGCCGAGGCCCTAGCCCTGCCCGAACGGCAGGAACGCGAGGCACAGGAGCGGGCCGAGGAGGCGGCGCGCCGGCGCCTGGAGGCACAGACGCGCCAGGAGCAGGCGCAGGCGCGAGCGGAGGCCGACCGGCTGAGGGCGGAAGGCATGCTCGAAGCGGTTCGCGCGCAGGTTGCAGCCGAGACCGGTCAGGCCCGTGCGCAGGCCCGTGCGCAGGTCAGCGCTGCCGAGCGGGTCGCCGAGCGGGAAGAGGCCGCGCTGGAGACGGCGCTGCTCGCCGAGGCCCGGGCCCGTGAGGCTGCCGCTGAACGCGAGGCAGCCCAGCAGCGGGAGGCCGCTGCCGCCGCCGACGTCCGCGCGGCGGCCCTGGAGCAGCAGGCAGCCGACAAGCGGAAGCTCGCGGCGGAGGCCGACCGTATCGCCGCGGCGGAGGCGCAGGCGGTCGAGACCCAGGCCATCGCCGAAGCCCGAAAGGCTGCTGCCGAAGCAGACCGGGCCGCTGCCGAAACGGAGCAGGCTGCTGCCGAAACGCGGCGCGCCACCGCCGAAGCCAACCGTCAGCGGGCTGAGGAGGAGCGCCTCCAGGAGGCGGCTGTCGCCGACACCGCGCGTGCCCAGCAGGATGCTGCCGAAGCCCATCAGCGTGCTGCCGAAATGCGGCTCGCCGCCGCCGAAACTGAGCGGAGTGCGGTCGAAGCCGAGGACGCCGCGCGGCTCACCCCACGCGAGCGGGCGGTCCGCAAGGTCGCCCGCGTGGCGCTCGCGGCCGGCCTGATCCCGATCGGCCTGTCGGAGCACGAAGTCCAGCGCGAACTGTCCCGGCTGGTCTCGATCGCCGACGTGCAGAGCGCGTGCGACGTGTCGTCCACCGACACCGCGTCCCGCTACCGCACCGAGGCCGCCGCGCTGATCGCCAGCGGCTACCACGTACAGCAGTGACCAGCACCAACACCCGTCCGGCACACACCAGTGAGGGCCAGCCCACGGCAATTGGGCTGGCCCTCGCTGCGACTGCCGGAAGCAGTCACAGCACCCCAGTAGACCAGGAGGAATCCCCAGGTGACCAGCAAAGACATCGCATCCCGCGTCACGCACGGCGTGCAGGCTCTGGCCGTGCCGGGGCAGCGCGAAGGCTGGCAGGCCACGCACCGCGGCAGCCTGCTGAACGACGCGCAGTCCTACGACGGCCTCGCCGACGCCCTCCAGGCCGACGTGAAGGCCCGCCGCCTGCCCGGTGACCTGCCCTTTGGCCTGTCGGCCGCATCAAGGGCCCGCAAGCGCGCCAAGCCCTTGCGGGACGCGGCGCGGGCCCTGCGCAAGGCCGCCCGCGCCATCAACTCCACGGCGGCCGCGTACGAGGAGACCATGCCGGAGACCGTGCTCCAGCGCCGCAAGGACAAGGAGCTGGCCAAGGCGAACAAGAAGGCGGGCGTGCACGCGGCGGCCCGCAACAGCGCCGAGCAGACGCTTCAGCGGCTCGCCCCGGCCGGACAGGACGACGGCCAGCCGGGCGGCGCTCCGAAGCTGCTCGGTGACTTCTTCGGCCAGCAAAAGCGCGGTGCCTGATGGCCGCCGGCCTCTCCCCGCGGCAGGCCGCGCACTGGAACCGCCGATTCGAACAGGCCCGCAGCGAAGGCCCGGAGAGCTTCTTCCGGGCCTGGCACGACCTGCTGAAAATCGGCGCGCTCCAGAAGGTCAAGCGGACCGGCGACCACGCCACGTTCAACGCCCTGTCGCAGGAGCTGGAGCGTCTGTACCGCGCTCACTGCCAGTGAGCGCCATCGTCATCATGACCGTCATCATCACCGCCCGAATGTCCTTGACCGGGGGTCCCAACCACGTGTACGCGTACGTGTGCGAGGGCCCTTCTTCCTGTCACGGACGGTTACCAGGAAGGGAGGGGCCGTGTCCGACGACGCACGACCGGACAACGTCCTCACACTCCCCCGGATCGGCTCTGCGCCGCCTCCGGATCTGCCCCCCGCACCCGACCTCTCCGCCCCCGCTCCCGCCGATCCCGGCGAGGGCGGGGGCGTTCGAATCTCACCGTGGGACGCCCCCGACATCCCGCACGCGCCCGCCGCTCCGGACGGGGCCGCAGTACTGCGCAGTGAGGGCGCCGACCCGCCCGGCCCGCCTGATGCGGGAGCACCCCGGGCGGGCGCGCTCTCCCTCGCGGCGATCCTCGCCATCGCCCTCGCGGCGTTTGAGGGCATGCAGACCTGGGTCAAGGAAGCGGTGCCGTTGAGGGCGGAAGCCGCCCGGCACCGCCGCGAGCTCGAACTGCTGGCCGCGAAGGCGACGGCGGATGCGCACCGGCTGGGAGCCGAAGCGACTGGGGTCCGCCGCCGTGGCGTGCCGTCCGGCCACGACTACGGACGCTCGGTACTCGGCAGCGGATCCGGCGGCCGCGGGCGGGGCGGCACCGGGGCGTTCGGGCGCGGCACCGGTACGGGTCCGGGTGCCCGGCCCGGATCAGGACGCGGCAGCACACCTATGGCCAGCCACACCGGGCCCGGCCGGACCAACGGTCCAGGACGCGGCGGCGGTATGGGCAGCGGGAGCTCCGGCAGCGGATCTGGCCGGGGCACCTTCGGTGGCTCCGGGAACAGCTCCCGCGGCGGCACCGGCTCCGGGAACGGCTCCCGGGGCGGAGGCTCGTGGGGAGGCACTCGTGGCGGCGGTGCCGGTGCCGGCGGCGGCGCCTCGGGCGCCTCCGGCGGAAACGCCGGCCGCCGGTCGGCGGGCCGCAAGATCGCCGACTGGTGGTCCAAAGGCAAGCAGAACAGCGGCAACGGCGGTCCGTCCGGCGGCAAGGGTGCGAGCGGCGCCCACAGTGCTGCCACGAAAGATGCCGTCCGCAACGCCGTGCGGGCCGCCAAGAAGGGCGGGCCGACGTTCTGGGAGGCCACCGGAGACAAGCCGTCAGCCCGCTGGAAGGGCCGGACGGGTCCTGTGGGCGGCGGCTCCGGCCGGGCTCCCGGCACGGGACCCGGACCGGTCAACACCGGCTGGACACCCGGCGGCCGTGGCGGGCGCACCACGTTCTGGCAGGCCGTGCACGAGACGATCGGCGACCGCTGGACCAAGCGCCGCGATGACTGGAAAGCCTCCGGCGGCCCCCGCCGCCAGCGGACCGGCCCCCGCAAACCCTCCGCCCCCGACCCCGGCAGCACCGGCACCGGCCGCCCGAGCGGCGACCCGAACGCCGGGCCCTCGTCCGGTGAGCAGGCATGGCGGTGGGCGCGGGCGTCGGCGTTCGACACCGAGGACCCGGTCACCGTCACCGTTGAACAGGCCGGTCCTGCCCGCGCGCACGGCACCCGCTGGGAGCCCACCCCGATAGCCCCCGCCCGCCCGCAGCTGCCACGTGCACCGCAGCGTCCTGCTGGCACCCGGCCGGGAACCACCCAGAGAAGGGACTTCCCTATGCCCCCATCCGCATCCGGATCCGTCCAGGTGACGGCCCCGCCCGCGAACGCGATGGCCGGACGGCATGCCACCGAGATCAACCTCGACGGTGCTGTCGGTGCTCTGGCCCGGCTCACCATGGCCGGGATGGAGACCTACGACGACGCGCAGGCGCTGGCCATGCAGGCCCGGCGGCTGCTGTCCGAGCTGGAGGCGATGGGCACCGACCTGGCGGTCACCCACAACGTGCTCGGCCCGCGCACCGTCCGGAGTTTCACGGTGCTGCTGGAGAGCGTCGGGATGCTCGTCGTCAACGCCACCCGCACCGCCAAGGCCGCGCTTGCCGCGGCGGAGCTCGCCGAGGCGGAAGAGACGGCGATGGAGCGGGACTACCGGCCCACCCAGACGGCGGCCGCCGACGCCGGCCTGACCGCGCCCAGCGCCCGCATCCACAACGAGAACTGACCGGGAGACAGACAGTATGGGAGAGATCGCCTCCGCCGTCGCAGCCGACGGCGCCGCCAACGGCTACCAGGCCATCACCACCAAATTCACGGCCCTGAAGAGCGCGGCAGCCGACCTGTTCGAGCATGCCGAGCTGCTCGCGCAGCGGATGCGGGCCAACGCCCATGCGGCCGTCACGGTCGCCGAGCTGTGCGCGGCGGCCGAGGTCGACGCACGGCACGTGGCAGCGGTCGCCGAGGTCGGCGAAGCCTTCGGGCAGGTGTCCGGCGACTGCACGCGGCTCGTGGGATCGGCCGAGCAGACCCACCTGGCCACCGCCGACGTCCAGGCGGCCCACCAGGCGGAGTACGGGGCCGTCCACGAGGCCGCCACCGCATCCAGGGCCCGCCAGGCCAAGCCCGGCTTCTACCGGCCCGTCTGACCCGCACCCGACCGACCGCACCGTCTGCACGACCTGGTGGGGCTGCACCCGATCAGGGTGCAGCCCCACACCGTTTCCTCTCACTTCGGAAGGACTGATCTGCCGTGATGCGCAGGATGCCCACGCGGGCGAAAGTCGAGCTGGGCGCCTACGGGGTGTCCTCCGCAGCACTCGCCGTACTCCCCAACCTCCACCAGCCGGCCGCCCACCTGGCAGCGGGCGTGATCGGCGGCGCCAGCGTGTGGCGCCTGTACCGGCAGACCATGACCGGCGACTTCCGCCGGACCGTGCGCAGCGCACAGCGCCTCCTCGGGCCGGTCACCGGCAGCGCCGTCTACGCCGCGAACGCGATGACGCCCGGCACCCGCTGGTGGGAGATCCCCCTCGCGCTCGGGTGGGGCGGCCTGATGTCCGCGTGGCTGCCCGCCACCCGCGCCACCTGGACCCCCGGCGACCTTACCGTCGCCTACCCGGCCGGGTTCGAGGGTCTGGTCATGCGCCTGTGGGACCAGCACCAGGTCGCCCCGCACACCCACCTGGAGAACATCAGCCAGACGATCTCGCAGTCGCATCCGGACTTCGCGTGCGAGATCGTCGCCCCGCAGGGCACCCCCGTGGGCCGCATCGAGGAAGAGACCATCGCCGCCGCGTTCGGCGTGCCGACCCTCGCGGTGTCCATGACCGAGACCGTGCACGGGCCCGGCCGTATCCGGCTGACCGTCGCCCCGACCGGCGAGAGCAGCCGGAGCATCGAGTCGCTGTGGGAGCAGCTGGTCGCCCGGCCCGGCGGCGCGATCCCCGACAGCCGCATCCTGCGCATCGAGCAGCGCCCCGCGCAGAACGGCATCCCCGCACGCGGCATGATCCTGGCCGCAGTCGAGCCGGGAAAGGTCGCCAAGGTCGCTCACGAGCAGCTGTGTACGGCGTTCGGGATCAGGTCGGAAGAGATGCGCCTGGTCACCGAAGTGCACGGCAACGAGGTCCTGGTCACGGTGTATGAGTCGGCGCCGCTCACCTCTGGCCGCAAGGCCACCCGCGAGCTGCTGACCCTGGATGCGTACGGCCGGTACACGATCGGCACCACCCCCGACGGCCGCGACGCCACGGTCCACATGCGCTCCGCGTCCGGCACGCTGCACGGCTTCCTGGTCGGCGTGACCGGCTCCGGCAAGACGGTCACGCTCGCGCTGATGTGCGCGGCGTGGGCGCTGGCCGGACTGGCGACGTGGGTGACCTCCGCACGCCCCGACGCGCAGATGTCCGCCGTCGGCCGCTACGTCGACCGGCAGGGCGCCGGCGCCGTCTTCACCTGGTGGATGCTGAAGGCGGCCATCGCGCTGATGGACCTGCGGGGCGAGATCAACGCCGAGGTCGGCCACGACTTCTCCGCCCACTCCCCCTACCCGGGGTTGATTTTGGTGTTGGACGAGTTCAACTCGCTGGTCGGTGACGACCTGCTGGGCGACGACATCGCGTTCATGACCGACGTCCTGGCCCGCGAGGGCCGGAAGTTCGGCATCGGCGTGGTCTTCGCCGGACAGTCCCTGAACCTGGACAAGCTGGGCGGCGCGGCCTCCCTGCGGGATCAGGTGCAGGGCGGCATCGGCGTTGTCCTGCGGATCACCGGCGGGATCGCCGCCCGGCAGGCCACCGGCGGACTCGCAGGCGACCACGACCTCGCCCCGATCCCCGACCGGCTCGGTGCCCATGTCTCCCTGCTCGACCGGATGCTGGGCACCGCACAGGACATCCCCGGCGCCACCACCCAGGGCATGGGACACACCATCACCGGATCCGCCGCGCACATGATGCGCACCCTGTGGGCGCACCTGCCCGACGACGGCAGCCCCGACGGACTCGGCGACCTCTTCCCCGAGGACGGCATCTGCCAGCTCACAGACCGGGAGACCGAGCGGCTGACCGAGCTGGGGCTGTGGCACGACTGGGCCGTGCAGCCTCCCACCGGCAAGAACAAGAAGAAGTCCGGCGACGACAACGACGACGGCTACGACGACGGTGACGGTATCGGTGTGTTCGCGCCGCCCCCAGTCGTCCAGCCCGCCCGCACAAAGGCACCCACCGTCAAGGAGAAGATCCTGGCCGCCGTCGACCGGGAGATGAGCGCCAAGGAGATCCGGGACTCGGTCGATGCCGCCGCCGGCACCATCCGCAACGCCCTGTCGGACCTTGTCAACGACGGACGTCTGCGCCTGGTCGACCACGGGGTCTACGGGCCCGTCGCCGCCACCGACCCTGAAGAACACGGCGGTGCGGGCGCCGGGCAGCTGCCCGGGGGAGTCGACGGCGAACTGCTGCTGCTGGCCGCCGAACTCGTGGTCAGCACACGGTTCGGATCCCAGTCGATGCTCCAGCGCAAGCTCCGCGTCGGGTTCGCTCTCGCTGGCGCACTCCTGGACGCGCTGGAAGAGCGCGGCCTGGTCGGCCCGGCCGACGGCAGCAAAGCCCGCGAAGTCCTCGTGCCTACCGGCGCCGACGACGACGTGCTCCGCGAGCTGCGCGCCGACCTCACCGTCACCGTCGACTGACCCGACTCCACCCCACACCGTGCCGCCCGGCCCGCCGGCCGGGCGGCACCCACCCGACCCATCAACCCCTTGAAAGGGATCGCCCCGTGGCTGTCACCGTCGCGCTCGCCCTGCTCCTGGCCGTCATCGTCGTCGCCCTGCGACGCCAGGGCTCCGTCACCACCGTTGCCGCCCTCGCCTGTATCGCGTTCGGGTTCGCGCTCTCCTCCACCGGGCTGGCCCCCGTGATCAGCGACGTATTGAGCGCTGTGGCCGGCCTGTTCTCCCGCACCTCCTGACCGGAGCCCGTCATGACCGTCTCCGTCCGGCCCGCCACGGCATCCGCGCCTCCCGCAGCCCCCGCCACCACGGCGGAGCCCGGACTGGAGGCCCGGCTCGCCGCCCGCCTCGCCGACATGACCGTGCGACTGGAAGAGGCCGCCGTCGCCCACGAGGTGCGCACCGCGCACCTGTCCACCGATCCCATCGACCTCGCCGACGTGATCACCGCCCCCTACACACCCGTCACCATCCCCGCCGCCGTCCCGCCGCCCACCTACCGCACACCGGTCGCCGCACTCCTGGAGCGCGCACAGCACCACATGGAAACGGCCGGATGGTGCAAGGACGCCCTCACCGACGAGTCCGGCGCCGTCTGCCTGATGGGCGCCATCCGGGCCGAGGCCCGCGGGGACGCCGGCCTCGCCGGGGAGGCCGCGCACGTGCTGATGGACGCGATCCACCGGGAGTTCGGCGACCACGTCCCGTCCGTCCCCGCCTTCAACGACCGGCAGCGAGACGGCCGTACCCCGGCCCGGATGCTGCAACGGGCGGCAGGCCTCGCCGACGCCCGGCTGCTGTAGCCCACCGGCCGGGCCGGTCAGTCCAGCTCGATGACCAGACGCCCGTAATCGTCCACCCACGCCGGATACACCAGACCCCCGACGATCGCACGGTTCACGTACACGATCACGTCCGCGGCGACATCGATGACCAGCACCCCGTTGTCGTCGGTGAAGGCCTGCCAGACCACACCGTCATGGTCGATCACCGCATCGAACTCCACGGCCACGTCGGCCCCCCCATCTGTCGTCTCATCAGCGTGACGCATCCCGCCCCCGCCAAGCCACCCCTTCACCCGCACCGGACACCCTGCCCGGCCCTCACCCACGTCACTCCGGCGACCGGGCGAGGACCGGACAGGCCGCCCGGCCGCACAAGGCGCCCCGCCGACACCAGCACGACGTGACGCTGTTGGCAAAATCAGCCTGATCTTGTGGTGAGCCCGTGCTCGCCACAAGATCAGGCTGACTCAGTGCCGTGGGGCTGCGAGGATGCGCTG
>NZ_JBHXDQ010000072.1:0-47911 GCF_042725875.1 Streptomyces sp. NPDC127038
GTTACTAGAAGTACGGACGTGCGGCCCGACGCGGCGCGGACGGGGAGTGATACCCCCCCCCCCCGCGCCCCCCGGGCCGCCGCCGCCGGGGGGGGGCGGCGCCGGAACCCGGCTCCGCGCCCTCCGTGGTGTGCGGGGGCCGGACGGGCGGCACAATGGCGATCATGCCCGCGCACGCGTCGTCGCCCTCCTCCCTGACCTTCCAGCCGGTCCTGGAGCGCATCGCCACCGAGATCGCGCAGACCCCGGGCCGCGGCCGGCCGGCCGACTACATCCCGGCGCTGGCCGCCTGCGACCCACGCCGCTTCGGGATGGCCGTCGCGGAACTCGACGGCACGGTGTACGGGGTGGGGGACTGGCGGCAGCCGTTCTCCACGCAGTCCATCACCAAGGTCTTCACGCTCGCCCTGGACCTGGCCCGCGAGGGCGACGCGCTGTGGGAGCACGTCGGGCGCGAGCCCTCCGGCAACCCGTTCAACTCCCTGGTCCAGCTGGAGTACGAGAACGGCATCCCCCGCAACCCGTTCATCAACGCCGGAGCCCTCGTCGTCACCGACCGGCTCCAGACCCGTACCGGGGACGCGGCCGGAACCCTGCTGGAGTTCCTGCGCGCCGAGAGCGGCAACCAGAGCCTCGACTTCGACCGGGACATCGCCGCCTCCGAGACCGCGAACGGCGACCGCAACGCGGCCCTCGCCCACTTCATGGCCTCGTACGGAAACATCGACAACCCGGTGCCCGACCTCCTCGACCAGTACTTCCTCCAGTGCTCGATCGCCGCCTCCTGCGCCGATCTCGCCCTCGCCACCGGGTTCCTGGCCCGGCACGGCATCCGCGCCGACGGCGGCCGGCTGCTCCCGCGGAGCCAGGCCAAGCAGATCAACGCGATCATGCTGACCTGCGGGACCTACGACGCCGCGGGCGACTTCGCGTACCGGGTCGGGCTCCCCGGCAAGAGCGGGGTGGGCGGCGGCATCATCGCCGTGGTGCCGGGCCGGTGCACCCTGTGCGTCTGGAGCCCGGGCCTGGACGAACGGGGCAACTCCGTGGCCGGCGTGGCCGCCCTGGACCGCTTCACGACCCTGACCGGCGTGTCCGTGTTCTGAATTCCCCGGCACCACACGGAGGTCACGCTCCGGACCCCGCGCGGAGAGCGCCGCGTCGCCTTCCGGCCACCCGGCGTTGACACGCTTGCGGAGTGTTGGCCATGGCTTTCCCCGTCGATCTCCGCCGCTGCCAGGCCCTGGGCCTCGCCGGAACCGCCGTCCTCGCGCTGGGCGGCGAGACCGCGGGTGCCCTGCCCGCGCGCGACCTCCTCGCGCCCGGGTCGGGCCGGGCCGTCCTGGGCCTGGTCGGGGTGTACTTCGGCGTCGTCCTGCTGATAGCCGCCTGGGCCCTGCTCGGCACCGTCGTACGCGGCCCGGAGCCGCCGACCCCGCGTTCCCTGCTGCTCGTCCTGGCCACCTGGGCCGCGCCGCTGCTGCTCGCGCCGCCCCTCTTCAGCCGGGACGTCTACAGCTACCTCGCCCAGGGCGCCATGGTCGACGCCCACATCGACGTCTACGCGTACGGGCCCGCGCAGCTCGGCGGCCCGCTCGCCGACGAGGTGGCGCCCGTGTGGCAGACCACCACCACCCCGTACGGGCCCGTCTTCCTCGCCGTCGCCCGCGGTCTGTCGGCGCTGACCCGCGGGCAGATACCGGCCGGCCTGTTCGGCATGCGCATGGTCGCCCTGCTCGGGGTGGCCCTGATGGCGGCGGCCCTGCCCCGCCTCGCCCGGCACAGCGGCGCCGACCCGGCCGCCGCGCTGTGGCTGGGCGCGCTCAACCCCCTGGTCCTGCTGCACCTGGTGGCCGGCGCGCACAACGACGCCATCATGCTCGGCCTGCTCGGCGTCGGCCTGGTGGCCGCGCGCGGCCGACGGCCCGTCCTGGGGATCGTCCTGATCACCCTCGCCGCCCTCGTCAAGGCGCCCGCGGCGCTCGGTCTCGTGGCGGTGATCGCGCTGCGCGGGCGCGGACGAGGACGCCGGGGCATCGCGCGGGTCACCGTGACCACCGCCGTGGTCGCGACCGCCACCACGGTCGCCGCGACGGCGGTCGCCGGTACGGGCTACGGCTGGATAGCGGCCCTGAAGACCCCCGTCTCGCCGCACAACTGGTCACCCACCAGCCTCCTCGGGCGGGTCACCGGAGCCCTCCTCGAAAAGCTCGGCAGCGGGCTCGCGCCGCTCGCGATGCCCGCCTGGCACGCCGCCGGACTCCTGGCGACCGTGGGGCTGCTGCTGTTCATATGGCTGCGGCTGCGCCCGCACCCCGTCTACGCGCTGGGTCTGAGCCTGGCCGCGGTGGCGGTGTTCGGTCCGGCGGTCAGGCCCTGGTACGCGCTGTGGGGACTGTTCCTCATCGCGGCGGCGGCGCCTACCGGTTCGGTGCGCGGCCGGGTCGCGGCCGCCAGCGGGGTGCTCGCGCTCGCCGTGCTGCCGAGCGGCGCGCCGGCGGACGCCGGACAGGTGATCCTCGCCGTCTCCGGCGGGCTGCTCGCCCTCGTCGTCCTCTGGCAGGCCCACCAGGCGGCCCAGCCGCAGGCGCCGGTACTGGAACGGACGGCATGACGGCGGACGCGGAGCACGGAAATCCCGTGACGCACGGAACGCACCCGGGCGGGACGGTCGGGGCGACGGGCACGGGAACGCCTGACGGGTCGTACAGGGCGCGTGGGGCTCCCGAGGCGTCCGGGGCTCCCGGGGCTTCCGGGACGGGAACGCCCGGCGGGGCGAAGGACGCGGGGCAGGCGGGCGGGGCGACCGGGACGAGGACGACGAGCGTGAGACGGACGACGACAGGGCCGACGGGAGCCGGGGCACCCACCGGCGACAGGGCTGCCGAAGGACCGGCGGCCCTGCTGAGCACCGACCGCAGGCGGCTCCTCCTCGTCCTCGGACTGGCCGTCGTCGTCGGCGTGTTCACCGCCACCGTGCCCCTGCTGCGCGACTGGTTCGACCTGCGCGTCTACTACGGGGCGGTCGACAACTGGGTCCACCACGGCGGCAGCATCTACGACTACCGGGTGCCGGGAACGGGCTACGGGTTCACCTACCCGCCGTTCGCGGCCCTCGGCATGCTGCCGATGGCCCTGGTCGGCCTGAACACGGCGATCGCCGCCGCCCTGCTCCTCAACCTCACCGCCCTGGGCCTGGTCACGGGCATCCTGGTCGGCCCCGAACTGCGCCGCTACGGCTGGTTCGGCTGTGCCCTGACGGCCTGTCTGCTGGCGCTGCTCGAACCGGTCCGCGACACCTTCAGCTTCGGCCAGGTCAACCTGGTGCTGCTCGCCCTCGTACTGAGCGACGCCTGGCTGCTGTCGAGCGGGCGGGGCCGCTGGGCGGGCGCCGGGACCGGTCTCGCCGCGGCGATCAAGCTCACCCCGGCGCTCTTCATCGCGCTGCTGCTGCTCGGCAGGCGCTGGCGGGCCGCCGGTGTCGCCACGGGCGTCGCGGCGGCGGCCACCGCGCTGGCGGCCTGGGTGGCGCCGGACGCCTCCCGCTTCTACTGGACCGACGCGCTGTGGGACACGACCCGCATCGGGCGTCTGGACTACGTCTCCAACCAGTCGCTCCAGGGCGTGCTGGCACGCCTGGTGGCACCGGAGGAACCGAGCAGGGCCCTGTGGGCGACCCTGTCCCTGCTGGTCCTGTGCGTCTGGGCCTGGCGGACCTCACGCGCCCTCGCCGACGGGGACTGGACCGCCGCCTTCGCCCTGACCGGGCTGACCGCCTGTCTGGTCAGCCCGATCACCTGGGTGCACCACCTGGTCTGGCTGCTGCCGTCCTTCGCCGTCCTGCTGCGGCGGCGCAGGGTGCGGATCGCGGCGGCCCTGTACGCGGTGCTGTGCAGCAGTGTGGTGTGGCTGTGGTTCGACGACGCCTCGGGCCTCGGCGGCTTCCTCGGCAGCAACACCTATACGTGGATCACCCTGGGGCTGCTGCTGTGGCTTCCGGCCGGTCAGCCGCGCCCGGACCGGCCCGCCTTGAACCGCAGGGCGAACGCGACGCCCGCGGCGCCCAGCACGGCGGCACCGGCGATCCCGGCGGCGCCCGACCAGCCGAGCCCCGAGTCCTCGGACGGCGCGGCGGCCACCGGGCGCGGGCTGTTCAGGGGCCGGTCGCCGGCGGCGGGCCGGACGGCACGGCCGGGATGAGCGGCGGGCCCGGGACGCGCCGGACCGGAGGCCCGGGTACCGGCCGCGGAGGGCCCGCCGGCGGGGACGGAGCGCGTGTCGAGCAGGGTTCCGACGGGATCGACCTCACCGGACGCGGCGAAGCCCCAGTCGAGCAGGGAGCGCGCCTCCTCGTACACGGTCAGTCCGCCGCCCGCCTGGGGGTTCATCAGCGTGACGACGAGGGTGCGCGTGCCGTGCCTGGCGGCGGCGACCAGGGTGTTGCCCGCGTTGGTCGTGTAGCCGTTCTTGACCCCGATCAGACCGGGATACCGCTCGACCCCGTTCGCGCCGGTGAGGAGCCGGTTGGTGTTCTGGATGCCGTACGTGGAGCTGCCCTGGCCGGGGAACATGGCCTCGGCGGTGGAGCAGTACCGGGCGAAGTCGGGGTTGCGCAGTCCGGCTCGTCCGAACACCGCCAGGTCGTACGCCGACGAGACCTGCCCGGGTGTGTCGTAGCCGTCGGGCGAGACGACGTGGGTGTCGTTCGCGCCTAGGGAGCGGGCCTTGGCCTGCATCTGGGCGGCGGTGCTCGTCCAGCCGCCGTTCATCGAGGCGAGCACGTGCACGGCGTCGTTGCCCGAGTTGAGGAAGACACCGCGCCACAGGTCCGACACGCGGTAGGTGATTCCCTCGGCCACGCCGACCATGCTGCTGCCCGCGCCGATGCCTTCGAGCTCCCGCTCCTTGACGGTGTGCAGGGTGCTGCCGGGCAGCTTCGGCAGGACGGTGAGGGCGAACAGGGTCTTGAGGGTGCTCGCGGGCGGGAGCCGGCGGTGGGCGTTGTGCGCGGCGAGGACATCGCCGGTGGTGGCGTCGGCCACCACCCAGGACAGCGCGGAGACGTCGGGGACCTCGGGTGCCCCGGGCCGGGGCCGTACCTGGATGCCGGGCTGGTTCAGCGACGAGGGTGGTGGCGCGGCGGGCCGCGGAGCCCGGGGGAACGCGTCGGTGAGTGCGGAGGCCGGGCTCTGCGCCGCGGCCAGCAGCCCGGCCGCGCAGACGGCGGAGCAGGTCAGTGCGGCACGCGTGACCGCGGAGCGCGAAGCAGCGGTCCGGGATGAGAATCCGATCGTCATACCGCAAACGTAGGAAGGGTCGGGCGACACGCCGGGGTGGCCGGGCCGAGCGGAGCCGTCGAGCACCCGGATGCCGCAGCCGCGGGGCCGTCGGGACGGCGACGTGGGCTGGACGCTGGGCTGTCAGGACGGCAGCGTGGGCTGGACGCGGCGCAGGAACGTGGCGTTGTCGGGGGTGGCGCGCAGCCGCTCCAGGAGGGTCTCAAGGCCGGTCTGCCCGTCGCGCGTCAGCAGGGCCCGGCGCAGTCCCCGTACGACGGCCGACTCGGCCTCGGGCACCAGGAGTTCCTCGCGGCGGGTGCCGGAGGGGGTGATGTCGACCGCGGGGAAGACGCGCCGGGCGGCCAGGGTCCGGTCCAGCCGCAGCTCCATGTTGCCCGTGCTCTTGAGCTCCTCGAAGAAGAAGTCGTCGGCGCGGGAACCGGTCTCCACCAGGGCGGTGGCGAGGATGGTGAGCGAGCCGCCCTCCTCGGCGAGGCGGGCCGCGCCGAAGAGCCGCTTGGGGCCGGTCAGGGCGGCGGCGTCGACACCGCCGCTCAGGGTGCGTCCGCCGGAGGCCGCCGCGTTGTTGTGCGCCCGGCACAGCCGGGTGAGCGAGTCCAGCAGGATCACGACGTCCTCGCCCGCCTCGACGAGCCGCTTGGCCCGCTCGACGACGAGTTCGGCGAGCGCGATGTGCTGCCGGGGCGCCTGGTCGAAGGTGGAGGCGTAGACCTCGCCGCGTACGGACCGCCGCATGTCGGTGACCTCCTCCGGGCGTTCGTCGACGAGCAGCACCATCAGACGGCATTCGGGGTGGTTTCCGGCCACGGCCGCGGCGATCTGCTGGAGCAGTACCGTCTTGCCGGTCTTGGGCGGGGCGACGATCAGACCGCGCTGGCCCTTGCCGACCGGTGCGACCAGGTCGACGACGCGTCCGGTCAGCCTGCTCGCCGGGTGCTCCAGACGGAGCCGGTCACGCGGGTGCAGCGGGGTGAGGTCCTTGAAGTGCGGGCGGCGGCGCTGCTCCTCGGGCGTACGGCCGTTGATCCGCTCGACCTCGGTGAGGACGCGGGGTCCGCCGCGCACGCCCTCCACGGTGTCGCCCCGGCGAAGGCCGTGACGGCGGATCAGCGCGGGGGAGACCTGGAGGTCGTCGGGGGACGGCAGGAGGTCGGCGGAGCGCAGGTGCCCCTTCCCGGTGCCGTCGATGTCGAGGACGCCGACGGCCGTCCGGGTCCGGGGCCCCTGTTCCACAGGGGGGTGTTCGAGTGTGGTGGTCATGGGGTGTCCTCTCGGGACGGATCGCATGGGAATGCGCAAGGAAGGGATGGGCCGCGAGGGGAGGGCGCGGGGCGCGCTCCGGTGCGGCGGGAACGTCACCTCGGACACGACGGGAGATCCCCGGTCTTCGCGTGAGGTGGTGCCGAGAAGCTGTTTCGCGTGCCGGAGTCGGCCGCGTGACAGCGGGAGAAGTGAACTGGCACCGGCGCCTGATGAGAGCGGCGTACACGAGTGCTGTTCGCAGAGTACCACCGGTCGGCCCGGATCGGGTGTGATCCGGGTCACCCGTCCGTCGGGCCTCCTCGCGCGAGCGTCCGCCGCACCGGAGCCTTCCGCCTCGCGCGGGCCGTCCGAACGGCTTCACCGAGGTGCTTCACCGAGCTGCTGCGCGCGCTGTTCCGAGCGGGCACAATCGATCTTCGGACGGCGCCCGTCGCAGTCGTACGACCGCCAACTCGGCCCGGCAGCAAGGAGAACACGGTGGACACCTCGCCCGTCACGCCGCACCGCATGGACCCCGCGGGCGGATGCCCGCACGCCGTCAACGAGCGGCTGCTCGCCCGCGGCGCCGTCACGGCGGTGGTGCTGCCCGGCGAGGTGGACGGCGCCGCGGTGCTGGGGCACGAGGCGCTGAAGGAGTTCCTCGCCCACCCGGACGTCGCCAAGGGGGCCCGGCACTTCACCGCCCTGAACGAGGGCCGCATAGCCGACGGCTGGCCGCTCATGACCTTCGCCACCGTGCAGGGCATGACGACCGCGGACGGGGACGACCACCGGCGCCTGCGGTCCCTGGTCAGCAAGGCGTTCACCGCCCGCAGGGTCGAACAACTGCGCCCCGGGATCGAGGACTTGACCTCGACCCTGCTCGACGGGCTGGAAGCGGCGGCGGAACGCGGCGCGGGAGTGGCCGACCTGCGCGAACACTTCGCGCTCCCGCTCCCGATGGGTGTCATCGGTCAACTCCTCGGCGTCGACGCCCGGTACCGCGACCGGCTGCACCGGCTGACGAACCAGGTCGTCTCCACCGACATCGGCCCCGAGCAGGCCGTCGCCGCGAACCGCGAACTGATGGCCGTACTGGACGCCGTCGCGACCGCGCGCGCCGAGGACCCCGGCGACGACCTCACCAGCGCGCTGATCGCCGCCCACGACGAGGACGGCGACCGGCTCAGCCGGCAGGAACTCATGGGCACCCTCGTACTCATGATCATCGCCGGACACGAGACCACGCTGAACCTGATCACCAACGCCGTGCGGGCCCTGTGCGCGCACCGCGACCAGCTCGCCGCGGTCCTCGACGGCCGGGCGGACTGGGGGGACGTCGTCGAGGAGACCCTGCGCTGGGACGCCCCCGTCAGCTACTTCCCGTTCCGCTACCCGGTGCGCGACCTCACCGTCGACGGGACCGTCATTCCCCGGGGCACACCCGTCCTCGCCGGCTACTCGGCCGCCGGCCGCGACCGGGCCGCGCACGGACCCGACGCCGACCGCTTCGACGTCACCCGCCCCCGGCGGCCCGGCGCCGCCCGTCACCTCTCCCTGGGCCACGGCGCCCACTACTGCCTCGGCGCGCCCCTGGCCCGGATGGAGGCCACCATCGCCCTGGAACGGCTGTTCACCCGCTTCCCCGGCCTCGACCTCGCCGTGTCCGAGGAGGACCTCACCCACCAGGCAAGCTTCGTCGGCAACAGCGTCCGCACCCTGCCCGTGCGGCCCGGAACCTCCCGCCTCTGACGGAACGCGGGAAAAATCTTCCCGGGACTGTCGATTCGCCGGGGCGCCGTTCGTCGGTGCGGTGTAGGAAGCACATGAGCACCGGGAGGAACCATGAAGTACATGCTGCTGGTCTGCGGCGACGACACCGCCGACGCCTCCGGGATGGCGCCCGTCGAACCGTGGGTCGAGGAACTGGGCGTCGAGCGGGGCGTCCGGCTGCACGGCCACCGCCTGCGGCTGCCCGCCGAGGCGGTCACCGTCCGGGTCCGCGACGGCGAAGTACTGCGCACCGACGGGCCGTTCGCCGAGACCAAGGAGTACGTCGCCGGCTTCGACATCCTGGACTGCGCCTCGATGGAGGAGGCGATCGAGGCCGCGGCCAAACACCCGGTCGCCACGATCGGCGCGATGGAGGTCCGCGCCTTCTGGGACGACGAGGACGCCGAGGGGCGCATCCGCCACCTCGACGCCGAACTCACCGAGGCGGTCCGCGAACGCGACCTCGACCGGGCGATGGCCTGCTACGCCCCGGACGTCGAGGTCTTCCACCCCGTGAGCGGCCTGGAACAGACCGGCGCCGACGCCCTGCGCAAGGCGCAGGAGCAGTGGTTCTCGGCGCTCGCCGGGCCCGCCGACCGCGAGGTCCTCGACTTCCGGCTGCGCGTCGACGAGAGCGTCGCCTTCAGCCACGCCCTGGTGCGCCTGCGGGCCCCGCTCGCCGACGGCACCACGCTGGACTCCGTCACCCGCGTCACCACCGGCTACCGCGCGGCCGGCGACCGCTGGCTGATCGTCCACCAGCACATGTCCGTGCCGTCGGACGCCGGCCTCCCGCCCGCCGGGCGGACGGGGTCATGAGGTACGCCCTGTTCATCTGCGCCCCGGCCGACGGGGAGGAACCCGTGCCCGAGGACATCGCCTCCGGCCCCCGGATCGCCTCGTACCTCCAGGAGGTGCCCGAGCGCGGCATCGTCCGGTGCGGCGCCCGGCTGCGGCCGGCGACCGACGCCACGACCGTCCGGGTCCGGGGCGACGAAGTCCTGCTCACCGACGGGCCGTTCGTCGAAGCGCGGGAGTACGTCGCCGGTATCGACCTCGTCGAGGTCGCCGACCTCGACGAGGCCATCGCGCTCGCGTCCCGGCATCCGGTGGCGCTGGCGGGCGGTGCGGTGGAGGTGCGGCCGGTCTGGGAATGAACGACGGGATCGAGGAGGCGGTCGCGGCCGCGTTCCGTGAGGAGTGGGGCCAGGTCGTCGCCACCCTGATCCGGGTGACCGGCGACTGGGACCTCGCCGAGGAGTGTGCGCAGGACGCCTTCGCCCAGGCGCTCGACCGGTGGCGGCGCGACGGAGTACCGCGCCGCCCCGGCGCCTGGCTGACCACGACCGCGCGCAACCGGGCCCTGGACGTGCTGCGCCGCGAGGCGGCCGGTGCGCGCAAGCTGCGGGAGGTGGCGGTGTCGGCACGCGACGACGGTCCGTACGACCCGTACGGAACGTACAACCCGTACGAAACGGATGGCGGTGACGGAGTCGGCGACGACCGGCTGCGGCTGATCTTCACCTGCTGCCACCCCGCGCTGGCCATCGAGGCCCGCGTGGCCCTCACCCTGCGCACCCTGGCAGGGCTCACCACCCCTGAGATCGCGCGCGCCTTCCTCGTCCCCGAGGCCACCATGGCGCAGCGGCTGGTGCGGGCCAAGCGGAAGATCCGCAACGCGGGCATCCCCTACCGCGTACCCCCCGCGCACCTCCTGCCCGAACGCACCACCGGCGTCCTCGGCGTGCTCTATCTGCTCTTCAACGAGGGGTACGCGGCCACGGCCGGAGCCGATCTCACGCGCACCGGTCTCTCCGCGGAGGCGATCCGCCTCGCCCGCGTCCTGGCCCGGCTGATGCCCGACGAGCCCGAAGTCCTCGGCCTGCTCGCGCTGTTGCTGCTCCACGACGCCCGGAGCGGCACCCGCGTCGACGCGGCCGGCGAGCTGGTCACCCTGGAGGACCAGGACCGGACCGCCTGGGACGCCTCCGAGGCGGACGAGGGCGCCGCGCTGCTGGAGACCGCGCTGCGCCGGGAGCGCCCGGGCCCGTACCAGATCCAGGCCGCGATCGCCGCCTGTCACACCACCGCCGCCACGGCCGAGGAGACCGACTGGGCCGACATCGCGGGCCTCTACGGCGAGCTCCGGCGTTTCGTTCCCTCCGCCGTGGTCCGGCTCAACCAGGCGGTCGCCGTCGGCATGTCGGAGGGCGCCGACGCCGGCCTCGCCCTGGTCGCCGAGCTGGAGGAGGAGGGCGAGCTGGACGCGTACCACCTGCTGCCCGCCACCCGTGCGGACCTCCTGCGCCGCGCCGGACGCAGGGCCGAGGCGGCCGAGGCGTACGAGAGGGCTCTCGAACTGGCCGAGAACGCGGCCGAGCGAAGATTCCTGGAGAAGCGGCTCGCCGAGTGTCGATCGGCCTAGGGGCTCTTCGTCGGTCCGGTGAGGTCGCCTCCCGCAGGCCGGGAGGCGGCGCCACCACCGTCTGAGGAGGCCCCGCGCCATGACCGTCCAGGCCCGCAGGATCCCGCCGCCCGGTGCCCTCCGGCTGCTGTTCGCCCGGCGCGCACGGCCGAGGGCGGAGAGCCCCGCGCGGCCCGGGCCGTCCGCCGGGGCCGACCCGGACACCCCGGACGTCTGGCTCGCCCTCCTACGGCTGAGGGGCTGAGCCGGTCCGGGTGCCGGTGAGTTCGAATACGCCGTAGCCGAACCCCCGTGCCCTGACCGTGTCGTGGCCGATCTCGACGCCGTCCGTCTCCAGGGAGCGGACTCCGGAGAGCCGGTCGACCGCGCAACTCACCTCCACCCGCGACGGGTTGACCACGACGAGATACCGGCCGCCGCGCACGTACACGAACGGGTATCCGGCGTGCACCACCTCGACCGAGCCGTCCGGTCCCAGCTCGGGCGCGGCCTTGCGCAACGCGACGAGCCGGCGGACCAGATGCAGGAGCGAGGTCGTGTCGGCTCGCTGGGCGGCGACCGTCGGGCGGTCGGGCGACGGGTCGAGGGGGAGGTACAGACGGTCGGGCGGCGCGGTGGAGAAACCGGCGTTCGGGCCGTCGTCCCACTGCATCGGCGTACGGGAGCCCGCGCGGTTGTAGCGGGGGCCCAGCACGCTGCCCTCCTTGTCCGGCAGTCCCGGCACGTAGCGCATGCCGATCTCGTCGCCGTAGTAGATGGCCGGAAGGGTCGGCCAGGTCAGCTGGAAGGCGAAGGCGACGGGCAGCTGATCCGGCGTGCGGGGGCCGCAGTTGAGCCGGGAGAAGTCGTGGTTGGCGGTCGGCAGCGCGACGAAGCCGTCCCGGCCGAGCACGGCGGTGGCGGCCCGCCAGGCCTCCACGAACGGCCGCGGTGAGCCGCGCCCCTCGGCGTCGAAGAAACAGTCGAGGGGGTCCCAGGCCTCGTTGACCGTGCCCTCGCCGTTGCTCCACAGCGAGCGCAGGGCGAGCCCGTCGGTGGGGCCGCCGAACTGGAGGAAGAAGTCCGCGTGGAATCCCGCCGGGACGGACAGCTCGGGCTCGCCCCATTCCGAGAGCAGCACGGCTTCGGGATGCGTGGCGTCCAGCCAGTGCCTCAACTCGGTCCAGATCGCTGCCGTTTCCCTCTTGCCGGGGTCGTCCTTCACCAGCGAGGCGGCCATGTCCACCCGGAAGCCCGCGAGTCCGAGGCCGAGCCAGTGGTCCATCACCGTGCGCAGCGCGGCCCGGTTGGCTCGCGGCCCGGGCGCGTCGACCGGCAGCCGCCAGGGTTCGTCCGGACGGGTGCGCCCGTAGCCGAAGTTGAGGGCCGGCTGGAAGGCGAAGAAGTTCGGCAGGTACGCCCCCGGGCGCGTCCCGGGGGACGGGACGAAACCGTCCGGGACGCGGCCCTCGGGCGCCCAGATGTACCGGTCGTCGGCCGGATCGTCCATCGCGGCCCGGAACCAGGGGTGTTGGTCGGAGGTGTGGCCCGCCACGAGGTCGAGGAGGACGCGGATGCCCCGGCGGCCCGCTTCCGCGACGAGCCGGGCGAGGTCGTCGGACGAGCCGTAGCGGGGTGCGACGCGCAGATAGTCGGCGACGTCGTATCCGGCGTCACCGAACGGGGACGCGAAGCACGGGTTGAGCCAGACGGTGTCGACGCCCAGCCACGCGAGGTGGTCGAGGCGCTCGGTGATTCCGTCGAAGTCGCCGATGCCGTCGCCGTCGGAGTCGGCGAACGACTGCGGATAGATCTGGTAGAAGACGGCGTCGGCCAGCCAGGCGGGGGCGGGGCGGAACGAGGTCATGCCCGCGACGATAGATCAGCGCACCGGGCGTCCGCTGCCCCACGGGCCGCCGTTCGGGCCGCGTTCGACCCGTCCGGGGGACATCCCCCCGATCCGGATCGAAGCCCCTAAGCTCGGCGGGATGTTCACCCCGCAAGGCCCCACCCTCCGCGAACTGGCCGTGCAGGCCCTGTCCTCGATCGAGCACGGTTACGACCTGCTCGCGCCCAAGTTCGACCACACGCCGTTCCGGACTCCGGAGGAGATCCTCGACGCGGTCGGGAAGTCCCTCGCGCCGATGGGGCCCTTCGACGCGGGACTCGACCTGTGCTGCGGAACGGGCGCCGGCATGGAGGTCCTGCGGGGCCTGTGCCGGGGGAGCGTCACCGGGGTCGACATCAGCGCGGGCATGCTGGCGGTCGGACGGGCCCGGCTCGGAGGGGCCCTGGGCGGGGCGCGGGGTCCGGCGGTCGCCTTCGTCCGGGCGGACGCCCGTTCCCTGCCCTTCGGGGGCGCGTTCGACCTCGTCGTGAGCTTCGGCGCGTTCGGGCACTTCCTGCCGCGGGAGCTGCCCGGCCTGTTCGCCGGAGTCCACGCCGTGCTGCGGCCCGGCGGACGCTTCGCCTTCCCGATCACGGCCCCGCCACGGGCCGGCTCACCCTGGTACTGGGCCCTGCTGGGCTTCGACACGGTGATGCGGGTGCGCAACGCCGTCCGGCGCCCGACCTTCGTCATGTACTACCGCACGTTCCGGCTCGGCGACGTGCTGAGCGAGCTGGCGCGGGCCGGGTTCCGGACGGAGCTTCACCCGCTGACCGGGTTCGGCCGCCGAGGCGACGGCAGCCCGCGGGCCCGGATGGTCGTGGCGACGCGTGCGGACGGCCCGGCCGGCGGCCGAGGGCGGGGCCCGGTCGTCACCTCGCCGCCGGCAACGTGAACTCGTAGACGAGGGCGTTCTGCCGGGCGTCCACGGTCAGGTCGGTGATCTCCAGCGGCCGGTCGTACTGGTCGTGCACGCGCCGGGTGACCCGCACCGACTGCGGGAGCCGGGTGATCGCGTCCCGGTGGTGCAGGGTCAGCCCCGCCCTGCGCATCCAGTCGTAGGCGCGTGACAGCTGCGCGGAGGAGTTGCCGTTCGCGCGGTCGCGGTAGCGGGCGAGTTCCTCCACCTCGGTCACGGCGACGGCGGAAAACGATGTCACGGCCGAGCGCAGTCCGCTGCCGTCGGCCGCGGCGGACTCGTAGCGATGGACCAACGTCGCCCGCAGCGGCGCGAGTCCGAGGGCCTTCGCGTGTTCCGGCGAGGGAGTCTCCCAGGTCACGGTGGCCCGACGGCACCCGTCGGGTTCGCCGGTGTGCGCGCCGACGGGGAAGTCCAGGGACGGGACGTGCTCGGCGCCGGTGCCGGACAGTGTCGCGTGGCTGCCGCGCCGGTCGGTGGAGACCTGGCCGTCGCGCCGCAGCATGGTCAGCGCCTGCCGTACGGTCTCCCGGCTGACGCCGAACCTGGTGGCCAACTCGCGTTCTCCGGGAAGGCGTTCGCCGGGTGGGATGGTCCCGGCGCGCAGCTCGCCGACCAGTTGTGCGGCGATCCGCGCGTAGAGCGGTTCGTGTTCGGACGGATGGGTGGTGCGGGCCATGACCGCGCCTCCTGCGTGGTGACAAAACGTAGCCGTGTGAGCTCGGTGCGCCACCACATCTAGCATTGGTCTAAACCACTGGGGAAGGGGGTCCGGCGACTTCGGCCGATTCCGGTCCGCGTCCCCGGCCGGGGTGTGCCACCCTCCCCGGGCCCGGGCCTGAGCGGCGCCGGGCGTCGAATCCCTTGGGCCGACTGTGCTGCGTGGTCCGGGGCGCCTTGCCGTGGGCGTCGGCGCCATGCCGCCCGCGGGCTTCCGAAAGCGCGGGAGCCGCCGGAACCGCCGTGTCCGAAAGTGCCCGGCCGGTCGAGAGTGCCGCACCTCGGGGCCGGGCGAGGCGTCGGCGAGGGGCGACAAGCGCACGCCGGGAGGGCGTTGTCGGCGGCCGGTCGTAGGCTCGCCGCGTCGGGGTTCGGTGGATGGAGGGCGACATGAGTTTTGACCTCGCGGTGTGGTTCGAGTCCGGGCGCGTCTCGGTCGCCGAGGCCACGCGTACGTACGAGCGGCTGTGCGAGGGCGACCTGGCGGGGGCCGGCGTCGTGGCGAACGAGGCCGTGGCAGCCTTCCACCGGGAACTGGCCGCCCGGTTCCCCGACCTTTCGGAGGCGGAGGGCGACGACGTGCGGGTAGAGGCGTCACCCTGGGCGGCCGGCCTCGACGTCTCGGCCGCGCATGTGATCATGCCGATCTCCTGGAGCCGGGCCGACGGCACGGCACCCGAGGTGCTGGCCCTCGCCGGCCGGCACGGTCTGGTCTGCCTCGACCCGCAGGCGCAGGTGCTGCACCGTCCGCCCGCCCAGCGCGGGGCCGACGGGCTCAGCCTTCGGCCGTGCGTCGGGCTGACGGTGGAGGACGCGGACCCCGAGGTGATCGACCGTGCCGTGCGCCGGCTGTCCGCGGAGAACTGGTTCCTGATCCTGGAGCGGCGCAGCGGCCACTTCCTTCAGGTCGGCCACGGCCCCAACGCGGGCCTCGCCGCGGACGGCTTCGCCGTCGAACACCGGGAAGGCTCGATGGAACGCCACTACCGCTGCGTGGTGAGCGGGCGGGGCGAGGTGGCCGCGCTCGTCGCCGACTACGCGGCGGGAGCGGACACCTGGAGCGTCGACGTGCAGTGGACCGGCCTCTTCTGACGCGACCCTGTCGATGTCACGAAGGATGTCACGAAGGATGTCATGAAGGCAGGCCGGTGCAGGCCGCGCGGAAATCGCGCGACCTGCACCGGTAATCCGGAGAGAATTCGTTTCATCTCCGCGTTGAATTCAGTTCCGCGCGGGCATGAATACGTATCCGGAAAGGGTCGTGCGTCGGTACGAACCCTTCCGGGGAGTTTCCCGATCCTCCGTTAGAGGATTTCGATGTCCTTGACCAGCGGAGGGCGGCTCGGGAAAGTGATGTCGGTCCATCGGTTGATGCGCACCGAGTCGCCGTTGGCGTCGTAGTAGATGAGATCGTTGTTGCCCGTCTGAATGCGGTCCACCCACCACGAGCCGAAGCCGGTCCGGCCCTTGTTGGCGTAGCAGTCCACGCTGGAGCTTCCGTTCAGGTGCGACCAGATCTTCAGGTAGTCCGCGCCACCACGGCACTCGATGTGGTCGATGGCGAAGGCGTTGCCGGTGGGCATGGCCATCGTGACGCCCACGGTGGCCGCAGCCGCCACGGCGACGGAACGGGCCACTCTCATCGTCTTCGAGATCACAACTTCTCCTTCATTCAACATTCGAACGGGGAGAGCGCGACACGCCGGACACGTAAAGGCTTGCCAATAGGGCGCCTTCCTGCCTCCGTGTGACCCATGCATCGCCTTGTCCCCCGTGCTTTCCCTATGAAGATCCTGCAAGGCGACTGCATACGGCAAGGATTCATGGCGCTCCGGGCCGGAACGTGCCCCTTAATGTCTAGATCGGGACCACTTGGAGCCGGGTTAAAGCCTGGTTTTCGGCCGCCCGTAATTCCTTTCGGCCGGATGGAAGAAAGGTGCCTCTGACCGACAGGAATGCGGATTGCCGGCTTCAGACGTGTGCGGGCAGCCAGCGCAGCTGTGCCGCCTGCTGGTGGGGGCCGCCGCCCTCGTGGTCGTTGAAGTCGTACACCTCGATCTCCTTGTCGGCGTTCCCCCAGGCGTTGAAGGCCGCGAACACCGTCGACGGCGGGCAGGTCTGGTCCTCCAGTGCCACCGAGAACAGGGCGGGTGCCCGCCCGCGCGCGGCGAAGTGCACCCCGTCGAAGTAGGAGAGGGTGCGCAGCACCTGTTCCGTACGGCCGCGGTGGGTCTTGAGGTAGTTGCCGATCTCCCGGTAGGGCGCGCGGTCCGTGAGGGTCGTGGCGCGCGGGAAGTCGCAGAGGAACGGTACGTCCGGGCAGACCGCCACCAGGTCCGGCACCAGGGCGCCGACCGCGATGCTGATGCCGCCGCCCTGGCTCACGCCGAGCGCCGCGACACGCGTCGGGTCGACCAGCGGGTGCGAGCGGGCCGCCTCCACCGCGCGCACCCCGTCGGTGAACAGCCGCCGGTAGTAGTACGTCTCGGGGTCCTCGATCCCTCGCGTCATGAACCCCGGGAAGGCGGGCGCGCTGCCCACCGGGTCCGGGGTCCCGCCGCCGCCCCACACGCTCGCCTGGCCGCGGGTGTCCATCACGAAGTGCGCGAACCCGGCCGACGCCCACAGCAGATGCGTGTGCGGCAGCCCGCGTCCGCCGCCGTACCCGATGAACTCGACGACCGTGGGCAGCGGGGAGTTCGCCCAGGCCGGCACGGTCAGCCAGCCCTTGACCGGATGGCCGCCGAAGCCGGCGAACGTCACGTCGTGGACCGTGACGGTCTTCAGCGGGATCCCGACCGGTTCGAAGCGGGCGGCGAGTTCGTGTTCGCGGGTCTCCTGGAGCGTCCTGGCCCAGAAGGAGTCGAAGTCGTCGGGCTCGGTGGACGCGCCGCGATAGGCGCGGAGTTCGTCGAGCGGCAGGTCGAACAGGGCCATCGGGGACCGCCTTTCGGCTCATGATCACGGACGGTCACACCGTACGTCCGCCCTCACGGCCCCGCCACGGGCCCCGCCATGGACCGCGCGGCCGCGCCACGGCCCCGCCATGGACCCCGCGGCCGCGCAGGCGACGGGCCGCTCCCGGTCGTCCGGAGTCCCGCCGTTACCGGCTTCAGGCCGTCCGCCGCGTCCACTCCGGTTCCGTCCGCGCCCAGTCGCGCTCCCACCGGGCCAGCCGTCCGCGCATCAGGGTCCGGCGTACGCAGACATGCGCGACCGACACGGCGAAGACGACGCACGCGCCGGTGAAGACGCCCAGGGCCAGGGCCTGTTGCCGGATCACCGAAGAGCTCGGCGGCGGGCGTACGATCGTGCCGCGGGCGTCGGTCCACACATCGACGCGCATACCTCGCCGCAGCCCCTCGGGCACACCGCCCACCCGGGCGGTCCGCACCCGCCCGTCGGACCCCGTCCAGCGAACCGGCGCGAAGCGCGGCCGCGTTCCACCGCCCGGCGTCGAGGGCCCGGTCCCGGGCACGTCGTCCAGCAGCACACCGCGGACATGGTGCCGGGCGGCGCGCAGCGCCACGGCGTGCGCCCGCGCGTCGTCGTACACCCAGCGCGCCACCCCCGCCCCCGCGAGCGGTGCGCCGACCAGCAGCAGAACACCTACGGCCACCGCCCACCACGCCTCGACGACATCGGAGCGCCGCCGCAGCGGATGACGCCGCCACCTCCGGCCGAGCATCAGGGCTCGCATGCCCCCACCTCCCCACCACCCACCGCCCCCGGCTCCGACAGGAGCCTCGACGGCGCGGAACGGCCGCCCCGGTCCACGCCCCCGGGCGCACACCGCGTGCCCCGCCGGCGCCCGGATACACCGGTCGCTTCCGTCGGGTGTCGCGCGTCCCGGCCGGGACCGGTCGTGTCTAGCACCGGGACGGGTTTCCTCCGCACCGGCGCGCCGGTGGGCGCCGTCGGGGCTCCTGCCGGGGCCGAGACCGGGGCCGAGGGCGGTGCGCCCGGGGATCAGCGGGCGCCCGGAGCGCCCCGCCCACTGCCGGAGGCACCGCCCGAGCCGGGCTTGACGATCGCGGGGCAGGAGTTCCACAGCTCCACGCCGGCCGTGAGCAGTTCCCGTACGGCCCGCTGCTCCGCCTCAGTCCACGCGGCGCACTCGCCCCCGAAGAGCCTCTCGTAGGCACTGTTGTGGACCGCGCCCTGCGGGGGCAGCCGGTCGACCTCACCGAGGCCCCGGGCCAGGTCCTCGAAGAAGTTCCACGCGTCCAGCACCGCCCCCGGGGGGACCTGCCGACGCACCGGGTCCTCCAGCCAGTGCTGGACACGGCCGAGCTCCAGGGTGGCGGCCTCCGGCCAGTCCAGCTTTCTTCCCCGCCGGTCCGCGTACACCCGCGCCTGCCGAACGGTCGTGAACAACGGCACCCGACGGCGATCGGCGGCGGGCAGCGCGAGCACCCGGTCGGGCTCGTCGTTCACGCCACTGATCCACAGGGCCACCGCGCTGCGGTCGAGCCCGCGCACCCGATAGGCGAAGAGATGCTCGCGCCCGCGCGGGTGCCCGGCCGCGAACACGTCCGCCGTTCCGGTCTCGTCCATGCCCGCATCCTGGCACGGCCGCGGGAACCGGAGCGTGCCATTTCTCTGCCGCCGGGTTCTCTGCCGCCGGGCCGCCGGGCCGCCGGGCCGCCGGGCCAATGAGCCGATGAGCAGATGAGCGGAAGAGGCGCTGGGCCGCCGAGCCGCTGACCCTTCGCAGGGCCACTCCCGAGTCACCGATGAGTTCGCCGTCCGCGACCGGTCTGTCCAACGACACGACCAGTTCTCCGCGTCGGCGACACGATCCTTCCCGTCATCGGCGACACGATCGTTCCCGGCAGCGGGTACGCGACCCTTCCCGACAGGAGAGTGCCATGTCCACCATCCAGCCCGTGATCCTGACCGACCACCACGACGTTCTGCTCGGCTTCTACACGAAGCTGTTCGGCGCCGAGGAGATCTTCCGGGTGCCTGCGGAGGGCCCGGTCTTCTACCTCGGACTGCGCGTCGGGGACAGCGATCTCGGCCTCGTGGCCAAGGAGGACGCGGGGAGCGGGGCGGCCCCGCGGATCCTGCTCAGCATCGCCGTCGACGACGTCGACGAGACGCTCGGCCGGGTCGAGGCGCTGGGCGGCTCCGTCGACGGCGGCCCCAACGACATGCCGTGGGGACAGCGCGTCGCCCACATCAAGGACCCCGACGGCAACCCGGTGAACCTCACCCAGCAGATCCCGGCCCGCTGACGCCCCGCCACGGGCCGCGCGGCCTCAGCCGAACCGCTCGATCCGGATCCGGTCCACCGGCTGCCCGGCCGCCACCAGCAGGCGCGAGGCATGCTCGGCGAAGCCGTTGGAACCGCAGACATAGGCCTCCCACCCACCGGGAGGCGCTGCGGCCATGAGGGGTGCCACATGTGCGGCGGACATACGGCCGACGGGCACACCGTCCGGGGCCGCGCGGGTGAACACGGCTGTGGTCTCGTCGCCGTACTCCGCCGCGTAGACGAGTTCCTCGGGACTGCGCGCGGAGACCAGCAGGCGCAGCGGCACATCGAGCGACCGGGCCCGGTGGTGCCGCAGCATCGACATGAGCGGGACGACACCGGAACCCGCGCCCACCAGCAGCGCCGGCCGGTCGCCCGGCCAGGCGAAGAAGCCGCTCAGCGGACCGCGGACCTCGACGGAGTCGCCGGGCCGGGCCACGGTGTGGAACCAGCCGGAGACCTCGCCGCCGTCGACGTGGTCCAGGGTCAGTTCGATGTGGCCGCTGTCGTCGGAGGCGGACGCGATGGAGTAGTGGCGCTGGGCCACATATCCGTCCTCGGCGGTCAGTCGCAGCATCAGATGCTGGCCGGGCAGATGCCCGGCCCACGCGGGCACGGCGAACCGGAAGGTCGCCGCGTGCGGGGTCTCACGGCGGATCCCGGTGAGCGTGGCGGTCTGCCAGGTGGTGGCCGTACTCGTGCCCACCGCGATGCGCCCGGGCACGGCGAACCGTGTCGGCGGTACGAAGGTCGTGGTCTCAGTCACCGGAGTAACGCTGCTCTTCCCAGGGGTTGCCGCGGGCGTGGTAGCCGTTCCGCTCCCAGAATCCCGGCTCGTCGTGGTCGAGGATCCGGATGCCCGCGATCCACTTGGTGCTCTTCCAGAAGTACAGATGGGGCACGATCAGCCGTGCCGGGCCGCCGTGCTCGGCGGGCAGCGGCCGGCCGTCGTAGTCCCACACGATCCAGGCGCGGCCACCGGTGAGGTCGGCCAGCGGGAGGTTCGCGCTGTACCCGGTGTGCGCGTACGCGACCGCGTGGGTGGCGGCCGGGTCGGGTCGTACGGCGTCCAGGAAGGTGTCCAGGGACACCCCGGTGAACCGCACCCCGAACTTCGACCAGCTGGTCACGCAGTGGATGTCGCCCTCGTACGAGGAGGCGGGCAGCGCGTGCGCCTGTTCCCAGTCCCAGGTCCGCGGCTCGGCCACCAGACCGTCGATCCGCAGGTTCCAGTCGGCGGGCGCCAGGTCCGGGGTGACCTCGGCGGACAGGACGGGCCAGTCGTCGCCGGCGTCGTACTGGCCCGGCGGCAGTCCTGCGTTGTGGACCCGCGGGCGGCCGGTGAAGCCTCGCGTGACGTTCATACGGGTGGTGCCTCCAGGACCGCGGGGACGGCGGTCCGCGGATCGGGCGCGGTCGCCGGACGGCGGCCCGCGGATCGAGGGTGACCGGTGCGGGCGCGGGGCGGTGGTCCCGGCACGCATCGCTTATTGACCATTCAACGGTACGCGCACCCGGATCGTGCTCCGAGCCGGGGAGGGGCGCCGATCATTGCGGACCCGTGAACTCTCCCGGCGTCCGGGAATAGCCGTGCCCCGATCTTCCTTGCCCTTGGAGCCGACTCCGGTGGCCCGTACACGCACAACCGGTGAGCGGCCTCACGCGGCGCACCGGCCGGGCGGCGCACCGGCACGGGCGGCACGGCGACACAGTGACATATCGACACGGCGAGACAGCGACACAGCGAAGGAGAGTGAGGGAGCAGATGACCGAGGCGTACGTCTCCACACGGTTCGAGGGCCCGGAGACGCAGGGGAGCCCCTCCGGCCGTCACCCTCTCGACAACCCGGCTCTCGGCTCCCTGACCGGGCCGCACGCGCGCTTCGCCGAACGCCGCGGGCGCGTGCTGCGCTACCCCCTTGACGTGTCCCCGTGGCTGGCCCTGCCCGACGATCCCGGCGCCGCGGACTGGGCGGACCTCGCCGAGCTGGTCGGGCCCGGGGGAGCGGCCCCGCTGGCCGGCTTCGACGGACGGACCCCGGACGGCTGGGAAGTGATCTTCAGTCTCGACGGAGTCCAGCTGGTGGACGACGGACTGGCCGCGGCACCCGACGCCGAGGCGGTACGGCTCGGACCCGCCGACGTGCCGGACATGCTGGACCTGGTGGAACGGACCCAGCCCGGCCCGTTCGAGCCGCGGACCGTCGAGCTCGGCACGTATCTGGGGATCCGGCGGAACGGCGCCCTGGTCGCCATGGCGGGCGAACGGCTCCACCCGCCGGGCTGGACCGAGATCAGCGCGGTCTGCACGGACCCCGGACACCGTGGCGAGGGCCTGGCCACCCGGCTGATCCTGGCCGTCGCCCATGGCATCCGCGAGCGCGGCGAGACCCCGTTCCTGCACACGGCGGCGAGCAACACCGGCGCCATCCGCCTCTACGAGTCGCTGGGCTTCCGGCTGCGCCGCAACGTCCGCTTCATGGCGGCGCGGGTGCCCGAGTAGGACCGCCGGGGGCCGGGGGAGAGCTCTCGGCCCCCGGGCGGACCGCCGCGGGTCGCGGGGGAGCGGGTCAGTTCTCCGGCGGCCCGGCCGCCGGTCCCTCCGCGCCCGGACCGGGAGCGGTCGCGTTGTAGCGCAGCAGGTACGAGGCGAAGCGGGCGAGGTCCTCGTCGGGCCAGCCCGCGAGCCGTTCCCGGAACGCGCCCCGGCGGCTTCTGGTCACCTGGGCGAGGATCTCCGCGCCCGCGGTCGTCGGATACAGCACCTGCACGCGATGGTCCTCGGGGTCCGTGCGCCGCCCGATCAGCCCGGCCCGCTCCAGCGCCGCCACCTGACGGCTCACCGTGGACTTGTCCAGCGCGTAGTGCGCGGCGAGGTCCGTGGCCCGGCAGCCGCCGACCTCCTCCAGGTGACCGAGGAGGGTGTACGAGACCAGGGACAGCTCGGGATGCATGCGTCCCGCCGAGGCGCGGGCCCGCCGGGCGAACACCGTCATCTCGCGCTGGATGATCTCCACGGCCACGTCGGGCGTCACCTCGCCGGTCCGCTGTACGGCCGCCGTCACCTCGCCGGCCGTCACGCCCTCGTCCGGTGCCCCGGCGGTGCCGGCCTGTTCGCCGGACCCTGCGGATGCCATGACGGAACCTCCCTGACGTGCTCTGGTTGCATAGTACAACTTGAGGTGGGAGGGGCGGGAGGGACAGGAGGGGGCGGCCGGTGAGCGGTCCGCCGGCGACGGCCGATTCTCAACCCGTGCGCTGATCGTTCCTGTAGGGTGGCCGTCCCGGCCCGGGACCGTCCCCGGCCGATGAGTTGCCGAGGGGGTGAGACCCATTACCGCTGTGTCAGGTCGGGTGCTCTCCTCTCCAGGCAACGCGGCCGCCGTCTGACGGTGGCCGTGGGAGCGCCCTTCGGTACGTCGAAAGGCCCTCGGCTTCATGCCTCCTCTGTCTCCTGATGTTCCCGGCTCGGCCGACCCGATGGTCGCCGCGCTCCGCTCCGCCGGCTGTGTCTTCGCCGAGGACGAGGCGGAGCTGATCCGCTCCGCCGCCCGCACCCCGGACGAGGCCGCCGCCATGGTGGACCGCCGCGTGGCGGGCCTGCCCCTCGAACACGTCGTCGGCTGGGCCGAGTTCCACGGACTGCGCATCGGCCTCGACCCCGGCGTCTTCGTGCCGCGCCGCCGTACGGAGTTCCTCGTCGACCAGGCCGTCGCGCTCGGGCGCGACGCGTCCGTCGTGGTGGACCTGTGCTGCGGCTCCGGCGCGGTCGGCGCCGCACTGGCCGCCTCCCTCGGCGGACCCGAACTGCACGCCGCAGACATCGACCCCGCCGCGGTGCGCTGCGCCCGCCGCAATGTCGCGCCCTTCGCCGGCCAGGTCCACGAAGGCGACCTCTTCTCGGCGCTCCCCACCACCCTGCGCGGCCGGGTCGACATCCTGGCCGCCAACGTGCCGTACGTACCGACCGACGAGGTCGGACTGCTGCCGGCGGAGGCCCGGGACCACGAACCCCTGGTCGCCCTCGACGGCGGCGCGGACGGGCTCGACCTCGCGCGCCGGGTCGCCGCCGACGCGCCGCGCTGGCTGGCCCGCGGCGGCTGCCTGCTCATCGAGACGAGCGAGGCGCAGGCGCCCAAGGCCGTCGAGGTCTTCGCCCGCGCCGGACTGATCGCGCGGCTCGCGGTCTCGGAGGAGATGTACGCCGACGTGGTGATCGGCGTGAAGCCCTAAAGGGGCGGGGCGGGACGGGCCGGGCGACATGCCGCGTTCGGCCCCGGATCGGCCGATCCTTCCGCTTCGCGCGCCACACTCTGGCTGACCACAGGTGCCAGAGGAAGGCCCGGACATGACCAGCACCCCCGAGAAGTTCGACGCGTGGGACATCAGGGAGTCGGGGCCCGCCGACGCGGACGCCCGGGTCCTGCTGCTGCCCGGCGGGATGTGCGGCACCGTGTTCTACGAGGACCTGATGGCCGCACCGTCGCTCGCCTCCGCGCCGGTGCGGCTGGTGGCGGCGACGCTGCCGGGCCACGCGGGCACCACACCGCCGCGCGACCTCTCCATCGAGAACTACGCGGCGATGGCGGGCGCCCTGGCCGCGGAGCGGGGCTGCGGCGTGGTGGTCGGTCACAGCATGGGTGCCAACGTCGCCCTGGAGATGGCGGCCGGCGGGCACTTCGCCGGACCCGTCGTCCTGCTCTCCCCGACGTTCTCGGCCTCCGACGAGGACAAGGCGCTCGCGATCGCCAACGGCCTCGGGCGGGTGCCGGGCCTCGGGGCGCTGACCTGGGTCGGCCTGGTCAAGGCGACACCGCGGGTCGTGGGGCAGATGATGCCCCCGGACCGCCGTGAGGTGCTCGGCGCCGACCTGGCCAAGAACGACCCGGCGTTCTGCCGGGTCATGATCCGCCGCTACTTCGACCACCTGGACCGCTACGGGAGCCTGGTGCCCCGGCTCCGTGACTCGGGTGTGCCCGCCTGGGTCGTACGCGGCGACCGTGACGAGATCGGGCTGAAGGACGAGGAGAGGGCCGGACTGGAGGCCAGCCCCAACGTGACGATGGTGCCGATCGCGGACGCGGGCCATATGTCGCTGGTCGACCAGCCCGAGGCGGTCGCCGCCCTCGTGGCCCGGGTGGCCCTCGGCTGAACCGCGAAGCGGCGCCCGGCCGACGGTGTCCCCCGCGTCGGGGCGAGCGTTCCGGGCGCGGGCGGAGAGCGGTCGGCCGAGTGATCCTCCTCATTGTGCAACTAGTTGCATAACGGGGTGCGCGTCGTCTACAACGGACGTACGACACCGCGTACGGAGGGGCCCGATGAGCCGTTACCCGCATCTGCTGAACCCGCTCGACCTGGGCTTCACCACGCTGCCCAACCGCGTCCTCATGGGCTCGATGCACGTGGGCCTGGAGGAGGCCGAGCGCGGATTCGAGCGCATGGCGGAGTTCTACGCCGCCCGCGCGCGAGGCGGCGTGGGCCTGATCGTCACCGGTGGCATCGCGCCCAACGACGCCGGGCGTCCGTACGAGGGCGGCGCCAAGCTGACCACCGAGGCCGAGGCCGCGCAGCACGCCGAGATCACCGCCGCGGTGCACCGCGAGGGCGGCAAGATCGCCATGCAGATCCTGCACTTCGGCCGGTACGCCTACCACCGGGACCTCGTCGCCCCCAGCGCGCTCCAGGCTCCGATCAGCCCCTTCGTGCCGAACGAGCTCAGCGACGCCGAGATCGAGCGGACCATCGACGACTACGCCCGCGCCGCCCGGCTCGCCCGGCAGGCCGGCTACGACGGCGTCGAGATCATGGGCTCCGAGGGCTACCTCATCAACGAGTTCATCGCCCTGCAGACCAACCGGCGCGAGGACCGCTGGGGCGGCTCGTACGAGAACCGGACGCGCTTCCCCGTCGAGATCGTCCGCCGCGTCCGCGAGGCCGTCGGCGACGACTTCATCATCATCTACCGTCTGTCGATGCTCGACCTCGTGCCCGGCGGCTCCTCGCTCGACGAGGTCATCACCCTCGCCCGGGCCGTCGAGGCCGCCGGAGCGACGATCATCAACACGGGCATCGGCTGGCACGAGGCCCGTATCCCCACCATCGCGACCTCGGTACCGCGTGGCGCGTACGCCTGGGTGACCAAGAAGGTCATGGGCTCCGTCTCGATCCCGCTCGTGACGACCAACCGCATCAACACCCCCGAGATCGCCGAGCAGTTGCTCGCCGACGGCCACGCCGACATGGTCTCCCTGGCCCGGCCGATGCTCGCCGACCCCGACTTCGTCGCCAAGGCCGAGGCCGGACGCCCGGAGGCCATCAACACCTGCATCGGGTGCAACCAGGCCTGCCTCGACCACACCTTCAGCGGCAAGATCACCTCCTGCCTGGTCAACCCCCGCGCCTGCCACGAGACGGAGCTCGTCCTCGCGCCGACCCGGCTGCGCAAGACCGTCGCCGTCGTCGGCGCCGGACCCGCCGGGCTCGCCTGCGCGGTCAGCGCCGCCGAACGCGGGCACGACGTCACGCTGTTCGACGCCGCGGCCGACATCGGCGGTCAACTGAACGTGGCCCGCCGGGTTCCCGGCAAGCAGGAGTTCGACGAGACGATCCGCTACTTCCGTACCCAGCTCGAACTGCACGGCGTGGACGTCCGGTTGAACACCCCGGCCACCGTGGAGACCCTGGAGAGCTACGACGAGGTCGTCGTCGCCACGGGCGTCAGCCCGCGCACCCCGGAGATCCCCGGCGTCGACCACCCGAGCGTCGTCGGCTACCTCGACGTCCTGCGCGACGGAGCCCCCGTCGGCGACCGCGTCGCCATCCTCGGCGCCGGCGGCATCGGCTTCGACGTCGCCGAGTTCCTCACCGACAGCGGCGACAAGGCCAGCGAGGACCCGGCCACGTACTTCCGCGGCTGGGGCGTCGACATGGACTACCGGACGCCCGGCGGCCTCGCCGCCCCCGAGCGGCCCGCCCCGCCGCGCACCGTGCACCTCCTCCAGCGCAAGGCGTCCAAGGTCGGCGCGGGACTCGGCAAGACCACCGGCTGGATCCACCGCACCGAACTCAAGCACCGGGGCGTCACCATGGTCCCGGGCGTCCAGTACGACCGGATCGACGACGCCGGACTGCACGTCACCGTCGACGGCCACAGCCAGGTCCTTGAGGTCGACACGATCGTGCTGTGCACCGGACAGGAGCCGCGCCGCGACCTGTACGAGGCGCTGCGCGCGACGGGCCGCGGCGTCCACCTGATCGGCGGCGCCGACGTGGCCGCCGAACTCGACGCCAAGCGGGCCATCAAGCAGGGCACGGAACTGGCCGCGGCGCTCTGACGCACGGCCGCACCACGAACCGCGAGAGGGCCGTCGCGGTGTCCGGCACGGTACGGCCGGGCACCGGGCGGCCCCCGCGGCGCTCCCTAGGATGACCTCATGTCACTCCCGCACGCGATCCTCACCGCCCTGCTCGAGAAGCCCTCGTCCGGCCTCGAACTGACCCGGCGGTTCGACAAGTCGATCGGCTACTTCTGGTCGGCGACGCACCAGCAGATCTATCGCGAGCTGGGAAAACTGGAGGCCGAGGGGTACATCAGGGCGCTGCCCCCCGAGCAGCACGCCCGGGGCCAGAAGAAGAGCTACGAGGTCCTGCCCGCGGGCCGGGACGAACTCGCGCGCTGGACCGCCGCCGCACAGGACCCGAAGCCGATGCGCGACACGATGCTGCTGCGCCTGCGCGCCGCGGCCGTCGTCGGGACCGAGGGCGTCGAGGCCGATCTGCGCCGCCATCTGGACCTGCACAGGGGCCAGTTGGCCGAGTACGAGGCGATCCAGGAGCGGGACTTCCCGCCGGGGAGGAGTACGCCCGAGGACCGGCTGCGCCATCTCGTCCTGCGGGCGGGCATCGACCTGGAGACCTTCTGGACCCGGTGGCTGACCCATGCCCTGGCCGAACTCGACGGCATGCGGACGGACGACTGACGACGGACCAGCTCCGTCTGACGGCCGGCGGCTGTCGGCTGTCGGTCGGCGGCTGCCAGGAGGCAGGGCGATCGGCACCGGTGCACGGCGGTCGGCGCACGCGGCCCCGCACGACTGTGGGCGGCCGTCCGTGGCCGGAGCCTTCGGAGGGCCGCCCGTCGTGACGGACCCCGGATCAGAGCCGGTGGGGCTTGGACCGGCGGCGCAGGAACCAGGCGGCCGCGGCCAGGCCGGTCACGACCAGCGCCCCGCCGCCCACGACCGTGAGCGTGCCGTAGTCCTTCACGGCTCCGCCGAGTCCGCCCATGACCCCGCGTGACGGCGACGGCGAGACCGTCGTCGAGATCGTGGGGGTCGCGGGGGCCGAGCTGGCCGCGACGATGATCGCCTGGGTGCCCGCCGTCGTACCGTCCTGGCAGACGACGATGACCGTGAAGGTTCCCGGGCTCACACCGGTCCAGGCCGCCGACTGGCTGCTGCTCGTCCCGGTGAGCGGCATCTGGCGGCCTTGGGCGAAGTTCGTCTGCCCGCTGGACAGCAGCGAGGCGTTGCCGAAGCTGCTTCCGTTGCTCGGGCAGGCGCTGGTGGTGACCGAGACCGCGGTGCCGCTGGTGCTCACGGAGATCCCGGAACCCCATGCGACGGCCGCCGGGGCGGCCAGGGTGAGCGGAAGCGCAGTGGTGGCGGCCACGGTCAGGCCGGAGCGGAGAAGTCTCTGAGTGGTACGCATAGGAACTGCCCTCCAGCGGCACGGTTGGCGGTACATCCCATGCGCCGCCGAGGATCGGAAGGCCCGTGCTGCCTCCCTGCGAGCCAATGCGCCCCGGCCCTCGCCCGCATGCGGACGGGGACCGGGCAGGTGACGGATTCCATCGTCCGGCGGACGCCTCAGGTCCCCCCGGTCGTCACGGAGCGCTCGGGGGAGAGCGCGCCCCAGGTGCCGTCGGGCAGCTTCGCCCGGAGCCGCACCCGGTGGGTCACGTCCGCATCGCGGCCGATGTAGAAGCTGTACGTGCAGGTGCCGATTGGCGGGGTGCCGCCCCACACGAGCGAGGTGACGGCACGCCCGTCGAGCTGGATCCGGTACTCCGTGATCACCCCGTCGACCTCGGGGGCGGTCCAGGCAAGGTCGATGTAGTACGCCCCGTCGGCGCGGTGGGTCGTCGCCCGGAAACCGGCCGGTGCCGTGCTGCGGTCGTCCTCCGGGCCCGGCGCGGTGGTGATCCGGACGGAGCCGCTAGGCGCCGAGACGTTGTCCGCGGCGTCGCGGGCCCGCACGGTGAAGACGTACGCGTGGTTCGGCCGCAGCCCCGTGACGACGGCGGCCGTCTGGGCACCGCCCACACTGTGGATCTTCGACGTGCCCTGGTAGATGTCGTACGACACCACACCCCGGGCGTCGGACGACCCCGTCCAGGACAGCTGGACCGCCCGGCCCCCGAGGGCTCTCCCGTGCGGACCGCCGGGCCGGGTCGGCGCGGTGTCGTCCGCCGCGACCGCCGCCGGAGTGGTGGCCCGCACCGGCCGGCTGAGCGGCCCCGGAACCCCGTCGGCGTCGAGGGCCCGGACCCTGAAGACGTACGAGGTGGACGGTTCGAGCCGGGTGATGTCCACCATGTGCTCGGAACCGGGCACTTCCTTGACCTTGGTGGTGCCGCGATATATCTCGTAGCGGGTGATCCGCGGGTCCTCGTCGGCCAGGTTCCACATGACGTGCACGCTGGTGGAGCTCCCCGCGGCGGCGGTCACGCCCGTCGTCGCGGCCGGCAGCCGTTCGCCCGGGCCCGTTGCCGTGGCGCCCCACCCGCAGGAGGCGAGCGCGAGCAGGGCTCCGCAGGCCGGCACGCACCGGGCGGTGAGGAGTACGCGTCGCACGGGTCTGCCCTCCCTCGACGGGGATTGGTCTGTACCTATAAGACACGGGTGACGCGACCACATCAAGAGGGCGGACGTCGTTGTCCCGGCTGTCCCGGGGGTACGTATGCTGATCCTCGACGCGGTGTGAACTCGCCCCGGTTTCAGGGGAGTTCCTGCCCGCGGCGCGGAACGCTGTCGTCGCTGATCCCGCGCCGACGCGTGCGGCCGAGCGGCCGGAGCCGGGTCCGGCTCGGGCCCTCGGCCGTGCGGCGCCCGCGGAAGCGGCCGTGCACCGTCCGGCCCCCTCCCGGTGGACGCGCTGTCACCGGCCCACCAGATTTGGGCAGATGAGCGTCCGGTTTCCTCAGGAGAGGGTCCTTCATCGTGCGTGCCCAGTCGCTGACGCTGGCCGCGGCCGCGGCGGCCGCCCTGATCGCCTCGGCTCCGGCGATGCTGTCCACGACCTCCACCACGGGCCGTCCGGGAAGTCCCGTCGCGCCCGCACGGGAGGGCTCGGTCCGGGCCGCCGACCTGCTGGCGAAGCTCGGCGGCTGCACCCCCGTCTCGCACGGGCGATACCGCAGCGACGACGGCACCCGGGCCGACATCCCGGTCTGCGGGGTCCCGGGCGCCGTCTTCTGGACGGCCGACATGGACATCGACTGCGACGGCAGGGCGGGCCCGTCGTGCAACGGCGACACCGACCCGCTGTTCTCCGAGTCCACGGCCTTCCAGCAGTCCGACGGACGTTATCTGAGCGCCGAGACCCTGCCGTACGTCGTCGTGCCGGCCCCGAGCGACCTCTGGGACTACCGTGAGCACGGCATCGGCCCCGGCTCGGTGGCGGCCGTGATCTACCGGGACCGCGTCCAGTACGCCGTCGTCGGTGACGTCGGCCCCCAGGACATCATCGGCGAGGCCTCGTACGCGACGGCCGCGGGACTCGGGATCCGTCCCGATCCCCGCGGCGGCGGCACCCCTTCCGGGGTCACCTACGTCGTGTTCAAGGACGCCCGGGTGTCGCCCCTCCAGGACCACGCCGCCGCCGTGGCGGCGGGGGAGCGGCTCGCCCGGAGGCTCCTGGGCGCGGGGTGACTCAGACGGCCGCCCAGCCGTTGTCGACGGGCAGGATCACGCCGTTGACGTTGCTCGCCGCGTCCGAGGCGAGGAACACGATCGCGGCGGCCTGCTCCTCGGCCTCGGCGAGCCGGCCGACGTTGCCCATGTAGGCGCCGAGGACGGCGGGGCCGTGGGCGCCCGGCTCGATGTCCACGGTGATCCCGGTGCTGGTGCCGCCCGGCGCGATGGCGTTGGCGCGGATGCCCTTGTCCCGGTACATCACGGCCAGGGACTTCGTGAGCCCCACCACGCCGTGCTTCGAGGCGGTGTACGCGGCCCCCGCGGCGCTGCCGCGCAGACCCGCCTCCGAGGCGGTGTTCACCACGACTCCCTTTCCTGCGGCGAGCATGTGCGGCAGCACGGCGCGGGTGAGCAGGAACGGAGCCGTGAGGTTGACCCGGATGACCCGCTCCCACTCCGCGTCGCTCACCTCGGCCACCGCCGACATCCGGTCCATGATCCCGGCGTTGTTCACCAGCACGTCCACGCCGCCGAACCGTTCCACCGCGGTCGCGGTCACCCGGTCCACGACCTCCTGCTCGCTGAGGTCGCCCGTCACGGCCACGGCACTGCCGCCGGCCGCCTCGATCTCGCCGACGACCGCCGCGGCACCCTCGGCGTCGAGATCGGCCACGACCACCCGTGCGCCCAGGGCCGCGAAGGCGAGGGCGGTGGCACGGCCGATGCCCGAGCCCGCACCGGTGACGACGACGCTGCGGCCGTCCGGTCCAGAGGTGTTCATGACGTGCTCCCAGAGATGTCGTACGAGGGCGGCCGAGATGCCGCGCCGCCACAGTACGACTTATTGTCGCTGTATGACAGAAAGTCTTGGGGTGGATCGAGATCGCTAGACTCACCGCAGCCGCAGTCCCGGGCGGCATATGCGGACGCAACCGAGAAACCGAGGAGTCATCAGTGCCGGACGGCGCGATCGACGAACACCCCGGCCGGCGTCGGGGCCGTACCGGAAGGCCGCCGCTCACCGACGAACGCAAGGCCGAGATCCGGCTGGAGATCGCCCGCGCCGCCGTGGAACTGTTCGTCGAGCAGGGCGTGTCCGCCACCACCGGCGACCAGATCGCCGAGGCCGTCGGCCTGTCCACCCGGACCCTGTGGCGCTACTTCCCCGGCAAGGAGAGCTGCGTGAGCCCGCTGTTCGCTGCCGGGATCGACGCGATCGCCGCGGCGCTGCGGGCCTGGCCCGCCGGTGCCCCCCTGGAGGACGCCCTGGAACAGGCGTCCACGGACGGCGAGGGCCCCATGGCGATGCCGCAGCCGCCGCGGGTCCGTACGCTGCTGCGGCTCACCCGTACCGAGCCGGGACTGCGGGCCGTCTGGCTCCAGGCGCACGACGAGGCCGAGCCCGTGTTCGCCCGCGCGCTCGCCGACCGCGCCGGTCTCGGCGCCGTCGACCTGCGGTCGGAGATCCAGGCGGCCATGCTCAACGCGGCGCTGCGCGCGGCGGTCGAGCACTACGCGTGGCGCACCGACGAGGCGGAGCCCGATCCCGCGACGGCCCGCAAGGAGCTCGCCGGGACCATCCGCTCGGCCCTGGGTGTCGCGGCGAACGGCATCGCCTGACGGCCCGCCCCTCCGCGTGCCCAGGCCGTCACACCGTCCGGTCCCGGGCGCGCCGGCCCCGTTCGCGTACCGCGGCCGGCTGTGACGCCATAGCCGTCCGCGTACGACCCTGCCGTCACCGCTTCCGGTTCGCGTACGTCCGTCCCGTCACACCTTCCGGTAGGTGTACGCCTCCGTGGCCGCCGCCTCCACCGCCGCGAGGTCGGCGCCCGCCGAGGCCGTGACGACCGCGGCCACCGCGCCCTCGACGAAGGGGGCGTCCACCAGCCGTGTGCCGTCGGGGAGTTCGTCGCCCTCGGCGAGCAGAGCCTTGACCGTGAGCACGGCACTGCCCAGGTCGGTGAGCACGGCGATCCCGGCGCCGCGGTCCACGGAGGCCGCGGCGGCGGCTATCACGTCCGCGCTGGTGCCGAGCCCGCCGTCGAGGGTTCCCCCGGCCGGAGCGACCGGCGCGACCGAGCCGCCGCCGGCCAGACCCGTGGCCAGTTCGGCGACGGACGCGGCGACCGCGGCGCTGTGCGAGACCAGCACGATGCCGACGAGCGGCTTGTCGGTGTCACTCACCGGACGCCTCCACGAGTGCCGCGATCAGCAGCGCCGAGGACGTGGCGCCCGGGTCCTGGTGCCCGATGCTGCGCTCGCCCAGATAGCTCGCCCGTCCCTTGCGGGCCTGGAGAGGTGTCGTCGCCACGGCACCCTCCTCGGCGGCGGACTTCGCCGCGGCGAACGATTCGGTGAGCGCGTCGACGGCCGGCACCAGGGCGTCGATCATGGTCTTGTCGCCGGGCGCGGCTCCGCCCAGCGCCATGACCGCGTCGACGCCCGCGCGCAGCGCGTCAGCGAACTGCTCCTCGCTGACCTCGGGAGCGTCCCCGAGCGCCTTGCCGGTCCGGCGCAGCAGGGTGCCGTACAGAGGTCCGGACGCACCGCCGACCGTGGAGATCAACTGCCGTCCGGCGAGGGTGAGAACGCCGCCGGGGGTGTCCGGGACGTCCTTCTCCAGCACGGCGGTCACGGCCGTGAACCCGCGGTGGAGATTGCTGCCGTGGTCGGCGTCACCGATAGCGGAGTCCAGGTCGGTGAGCCGCTCGGCCTCGCGGTCGACCGAGGCGGCGGTCACCGTCATCCAGCGGCGGAAGAAATCGGCGTCGAGCACGGAATTCTCCTTGCGTGGTACGGAAGTTGACCTCATGGGCGTTCAACGGCCATGGGCCGGGCTGCCGTTCCCGGCCCGTCGGCCGCTGCCGTCCTCACACGCCCCAGCGAAGCCCCGGCGTCCTGACCGGCGCGTCCCACAGGCGCAGCAGTTCCTCGTCCACCTCGCACAGGGTCACCGAGGCGCCCGCCATGTCGAGGGAGGTGACGTAGTTGCCGACCAGGGTGCGTGCCACGGGGACGCCACGCTCGGTCAGCACCCGCTGGACCTCCGCGTTGAAGCCGTACAGCTCCAGCAGGGGCGTGGCGCCCATGCCGTTGACCAGGAGCAGCACGGGATTGCGCGGCGCGAGGTCGTCCAGGACGGCGTGGACCGAGAAGTCGGCGATCTCGCGCGAGGTCATCATCGCGCGCCGCTCCCGGCCGGGTTCGCCGTGAATGCCGACACCGAGCTCCAGCTCCCCGGCCGGCAGATCGAACGTCGGGCTGCCCTTGGCCGGTGTCGTGCAGGCGCTGAGCGCGACACCGAAGCTGCGCGAGTTCTCGTTGACCTTGCGGGCGAGCGCCTCGACCGCCTCCAGGGGCGCGCCCTCCTCGGCGGCGGCACCCGCGATCTTCTCCACGAACAGGGTCGCGCCCGTTCCGCGCCGCCCGGCCGTGTACAGACTGTCGGTCACTGCCACGTCGTCGTTGACGAGGACCTTGGCGATCCGGATGCCCTCGTCCTCGGCCAGCTCCGCCGCCATGTCGAAGTTGAGGACGTCGCCGGTGTAGTTCTTCACGATGAACAGCACGCCCGCGCCGCTGTCCACGGCGGCCGCGGCCCGCAGCATCTGGTCCGGTACCGGGGAGGTGAAGACCTCACCCGGGCAGGCCGCCGAGAGCATTCCGGGGCCCACGAAGCCGCCGTGCAGCGGCTCGTGCCCGGACCCGCCGCCGGAGACGAGGCCGACCCGTCCCGCCACGGGCGCGTCCCTGCGGACGATCACACGGTTGTCGACGTCCACCGTCAGCTCCGGATGGGCGGCGGCCATGCCCCGCAGCGCGTCCGCCACCACCGTCTCCGCCACGTTGATGAGCATCTTCATGGGAACCTCCTGGTGAGAAGGGCCGCCGGGCCGCTGTCCGGTGGTGCCCGCGCAGGGAGCCGATCCGGCCGGGCGTCGGGTCCTGCCGGCGAGCGGATCGGCGGTGCGAGGGGCTCACACTGGGAAGTATCGGCGTTCCGACGGCGATAATCACGCGCGCGGACGTTCTCCGCCGGGAGCGGATGCCGAACGCACCGGTTCCGGGCGGCACGGCGACGCTCCGGCTACCGGAGGACGCCGTACCGCTGCGCTACTTCCCCGAGGTGCGGACCCGGAGGCTGCCGCGGTCGCTCTCCTTGAGGCCGCGTCCGATGATCAGACGCTGGATCTGGTTGGTGCCCTCGAAGATCTGCATGACCTTGGCCTCGCGCATGTAGCGCTCGACCGGGAAGTCACGGGTGTAACCGGCGCCGCCCAGCACCTGGACCGCGTCCGTGGTGACCTTCATGGCGTTGTCGGTGGAGATCAGCTTGGCGATCGACGCCTCCGCCTGGAACGGAAGCCCCTCGTCCTTGAGCCGGGCGGCGGCGAGCGTGGTGGCCCGGGACACCTGCACCGCCGCGGCCATGTCGGCCAGGACGAAGGCCAGGCCCTGGTGCTCGATGATGGGCCGGCCGAAGGTCTCGCGCTCCCGCGAGTAGCGCAGCGCGTGGTCCAGCGCGCCCTGCGCGAGGCCGGTGGCCACCGCGGCGATGCCGAGGCGTCCGCAGTCCAGTCCGGCGAAGGCGATCCGCAGCCCCTCGCCCTCCTCGCCGAGCCGGCGGCTCGCGGGGACGCGCACGTTCTCCAGGCGCACGGTGGCGGTGGCGGACCCGGTCAGGCCCATCTTCTGCTCCGGCGGATCGGCGACCAGGCCGGGCGTGTCGGCGGGGACGAGGAAGCAGGAGATGGCGTGCGAACCCTCGTCGGACGTACGGGCCATGACCGTGTAGAAGTCCGCGTACCCGCCGTGCGTGGTCCAGGCCTTGGCGCCGTTGATCACGTAGTCGTCGCCGTCCCGCACCGCCCGGGTGCGCATCGCGCCCGGGTCGGAGCCGGCGTGGGCCTCGGACAGGCAGTAGGCGCCGAGCAGCTCGCCGCCGAGCATGTCGGGGAGCCACTCCTTCTTCTGGTCCTCGGTGCCGAAGGAGGCGAGGGCGAAGCAGGACAGCGCGTGCACGGAGACGCCCACCGCGACGCTCGCCCATACGGCGCCGATCTCCTCCAGGGCCTGGAGGTAGACCTCGTAGGGCTGGTCGCCGCCGCCGAACTCCTCCGGGTAGGGCAGGCTCAGCAGCCCGGCCCGGCCGAGCGTCTTGAAGACCTCGCGGGGAAAGCGTCCCTCGGCCTCGGCCTCGGCGACGCGCGGCGCGAGTTCCTTCTCGGCGAGCTCGCGGGTCAGGGCGATCAGGTCGACGGCTTCCGGCGTGGGGAGGGTGCGGGTCGCGGGCATGGCATGTCCTCGGTGGTGTCGGTCGCCGGACGGTTTCGATACGCCAGGCGATACAACAGTATCGTTTTTGGTACCGCCAGGCCATGCCGGAAGACAACGGAAAGCGCAGGGGCGCGGGGCTACGGGGCCCAGGCTGGGGCCGAGGTGCGGGGGCCCGGGGTGCGGGCAGCGGGGCCTGCCGGGCCGCCGGACCGGCAGGCCCGCGAGGCTGCCAGACCGCGAGGCTGCCGGGCTGCCGGGCTGCCGGGGCGTCGGGGCGTCGGGGCGTCGGGACGTCGGGACGCGAGGTTGTCGGACCGTGAGGCTGCGAGGCCGCCAAGCCGCAGGAGCGCCGGGCTGCCGGGACACAGGGGCGTCTGGGCTGCCGGGCTGCCGGGCCGCGAGGTTGCCGGGTGTCGGGGCGCCGGGGTGCCGGACCGCGAGGCCACCGGCACGCCGGACCCCGAGACGCCGGGACGGCGGGCCGGCGGGGGTCAGGGGGAGACGGCGTGGACGATGAGTGACGCCAGCTCGGCGTACGCCTCGGCGTCGTTCAGCCCCGTCCGGGCGGCGACCTCGCCCCGCTGGATCTCCTGCATGGTCGCGGCCACGACCTCGCCCACGAAGGCCGCGTGGACGTCACGGAACGCCCCCGCCGTGACACCGTCCGCGATCAACTGCCGGATCCGCGCCGCGGCGAGGCGCGTGTTGGCCTCGTACACCTCGCGGGCCGGCTCGAACTCGGCCATGTCGTCGAGGAACCGCCGGGAGAGCGGCCGCAGCTGTCCGGCGACCGCGTTCAGGTAGACCACCACACGCTCGGAGGGCGCGGAGGTGTCGGCCACCTGCTTCTCGACGGCCTGGGCGGCCTCGCGGAAGTAGTGCTTCACCGCCTCCCGTACCAACTCCTGCTTGCTTCCCGCCAGTTGGTACAGCGTCGTCTTCGAGCAGTGCAGCCGCTCGGTCAGCTCGTCCAGGGTGAACGCCGCGAAGCCCTCCGCCACCAGCAACGCGACCAGCCGCTGGAGCAGGTCGGTCTGGCGCGCGGTACGACGTGTGGACGGCATGATCTCAGCGTAACCGTTCCTCCATCACCGTGACCGGCGCCCCTCCAGGGGGTGATCCGGGCGCAGGGCCCGCTGTCCTGGGCCGACGCTCCCGGCGGAGCCGTACGGAGCCGTACGGAGCCGTACGGAGCCGAACGGGGCCGCCGGTCGACCCCCTCAGCCGCCCCCCGCCCCTCCGGCCGCGAGGCCCCCCGCCTCGGGGAGCCGGTCCACGTCGACTCCCCGCACCTGCGCCAACTCCTCCTTGAGCGCGGAGAGTTCGGCGCCTCCCGCCATGTGGTCGGTCAGTTCCTCCAGGCCGACCTCGCCGCGGTCGGCGCTGAGTTCGAGGGCTCCGAGCCGCAGCACGGCGAAGTGGTCGCCGACCATGTAGGCGTGGTGCGGGTTGTGGGTGATGAAGATGACGCCGATGCCGCGGTCCCGGGCGGCGGCCATGTACCTGAGGACGACACCGGACTGCTTGACGCCGAGCGCGGCGGTCGGCTCGTCGAGGATGAGCACCCTGGCGCCGAGGTACACCGCGCGGGCGATGGCCACGGACTGGCGCTGCCCGCCGGAGAGCGTGCCGATCGGCCGGTCGAGGTCGTCGAGGACGATGCCCATCGTGCGCAGCTCCTCGTCGGCGGTCCGCTTCATCCGGGCGATGTCGAGCCGCTGCACCGGCCAGGGGCCCTTGGTCAGCTCGGAGCCGAGGAAGAAGTTCCGCCACACCGGCATCAGCGGTACGGTCGCGAGGTCCTGGTACACGGTCGCGATGCCCTTGGCGAGGGCCTCGCGCGGGGAACCGAAGCGCACCGCCGTGCCGTCCACCAGGAGCTCGCCCTCGGTGTGCCGGTGCAGTCCCGAGACGATCTTGATGAGGGTGGACTTCCCGGCGCCGTTGTCGCCGAGGACACAGGTCACCCGGCCGGGACGGACCGCGAGCGACACGTCGTGCAGGGCGCGGACGTGGCCGTACGACTTCCCCACGCCGCGCAGGTCCACGATCGCGGCGCCGCCGGCCACGGCCGGGGTGCCGTCCCCGTGCGCGCCGCCCGGCGCGGGAGCGTCCGCGGTACCTGATCCGTTGTCTGCCATGGGTCGCTTCACCTCCGGGCCGCCGTGCGGCGGACCCACAGATTGACGAGCGTGGCGCCGAGCAGCATCACGCCGAGGAAGGCCTTGAACCAGTCCGGGTTCCAGCCGGCGTAGACGATCCCCTGGTTCACCATGCCGAACATGAAGGCGCCGAAGACCGGGCCGATCGCGGAGCCGTGGCCGCCGGTGAGCAGACAGCCGCCGATGACCGAGGCGGCGATGTAGATGAGCTCCTGGCCGAGGCCCTCGCCCGACTGCACCGTGTTGAACGAGAACAGCTCGTGCATCCCGACGAACCAGGCGCCGAAGCCCACCGCCATGAACAGCGTGATCTTGGTGAAGGTCACCGGGACGCCGACCGCGCGGGCGCTGTCCTGGTCGCCGCCGACCGCGAAGACCCAGTTGCCGTACCGGGTGCGCAGCAGCACCCAGGTGGCGAGCGCCGCGAAGACGAGCCACCACACGACCGTGATCTTCACCTGGACCCCGCCGACGCCGAACGACGAGGCGAAGACCTTCCTCGCCTGGCCGAAGCCGTCCATGTCGCTGATGTCGTCGGTGGCGACGTCGTCGGTGACCAGTTTGGTGACCGCGAGGTTCACGCCCTGGAGGATGAGGAAGGTCCCGAGCGTCACCAGGAAGCTCGGCAGTCCGGTGCGGACCGTCATCCAGCCGTTGAAGGCCCCGATCGCGAGCGAGAGGACGAGTGCGACGACCACCCCGGCCCAGACGTTCACGGTGAGCTGGTAGCTGAGCATGCTCGCCGTCAGCGCCGAGGTGATCACCGCGACGCCCGCGGACAGGTCGAACTCGCCGCCGATCATCAGCAGCGCCACGGGCAGGGCCATCAGGCCGATGGTCGACGACTGGTAGAGCACGGTCGCCATCGAACCGCCGGAGCGCACCGCGGGAGCCGCGATCAGGAAGAAGACGAACACGGCGGCGGCGCCGAGGAACACCCCGACCTCGGGCCGGGCGAGCAGCCGCAGCACCGGCGGGCGCCGCGCGCCCTTCCCCCCTGTCGTCCGGGGGCCGGGGGCCGGCGGCGCGGTCGCCGCCGGCCCGGCCCCTCCGGCCGTGGTCATCACCGGGTGCCCTTCGCGGCGAACGCGGCGACGGTGGCGACGTTGCTCTTGTCCACGAACGCCGGGCCGGTGAGCACCGGCTGCTCGCCGCCGCCGCTGTAGTTGCCGTTGTTCTTGTAGAGCCACAGCGAGTCGATCGCCAAGTAGCCCTGGAGGTACGGCTGCTGGTCCACGGCGAACTGGATGGTGCCCTTGCTGATGGCGCCGGTGAGTTCCTTGTTGAGGTCGAAGGTGGCGATCTTCGCCTTGCTTCCGGCGTCGCCGACCGACTGCACCGAGGTGAGGGCGTACGGGGCGCCGAGCGCGACCACGTAGTCGATCGCGGGGTCCTGCTTGAGCTTGGCGGTGACGGTGGACTTCACGGACGGCATGTCGGTGCCGTTGACGTACAGGTTCTCCGTGGTCCCGCCGAACGTCTTCTTCACGCCGTCGCAGCGCTGGGTGAGGCCGATGTTGCCCTGCTCCTGGATCACGCAGACGACCTTCTTGGCGCCCTCGGCGTTCAGTTTCTTTCCGAGCGCCTCGCCCGCGACGGTCTCGTCCTGGCCGAAGAACTCCATCAGGCCGAGCTTCTTCCAGTCGCTGAGACCGGAGTTGAGGCCCACGACGGGGATACCGGCCGAAGTCGCCTTGGCCACCACGTCCTTCATGGCGTCCGGCTTGGCGAGGGTGACCGCGATGCCGTCGACCTTCTGGTCGATCGCGTTCTGCACCAGGTTGGCCTGGTCGCCCGCGTTCGGGTCGTGCGCGTAGATGAGCCTGATGTTGTCCTTGGCGGCCGCGGCCTCGGCGCCCTTGCGGACGATGTCCCAGAACGTGTCGCCGGGCGCCTGATGGGTGATGAGGGCCACCGTCATCCGCGGGGTGTTCGCCCTGCCCGTGGTGCCGGCGGCCCCGGTCTCCTCGGCCTTCTTGCCGCCCGAGCTGCTTGAGCAGCCCGCGGCGAGCAGTAAGGACGCGGCGGCCAGGGCCGCGAGGGGGACGAGTCTCCGGGAACGGGGTCGGAACAAGCGATCCATCTGTCCAGCACCTCACTGTGCGGCCGGGGTCAGCGTGTTTCCTCCTGTACATCCCCAGCAACAGACGCATCACGCATGTGAACGGAACCGGACCGGCGGGCAACACCCGCGGGACACGGCCGAGTTGGCATCCCGTCTGCCGTACGGCCGCCGGGATGGTGTGTCAGAGCACGGCGAGCCGGTCCACCAGCAGCGCCACCCGCTGCTCGGCATACTCCGGCGGAAGCCGTCCCGCCCGGGTCAGGGTGGCCACCCCGTGCAGGGCCGCCCAGAACACCTCGGTGAACACGCCCGGGTGGACACCGTCCCCGGCGACCTCGCCGAGGCTCTCCAGCAGGGCCGCGAAGGCGTCCTTCAGCGGCTCCGGAGTGTCCTCCCGCGCGAACGCGAGGCCGCCGTCGAGCTGGAACATGGCGTCGTAGACCGCCGGGTTGCGCTCGGCGAAGTCGAGGTAGGCGCGGGCGAGGGCGGCGACCCGGGCGCGCGGGCCGTCCGCGGCGGAGGTCGCGGACCGCAGCGCCGCGGCCATCTCGGCGGCGCCCTCCAGGGCGACGGCACCGATGATCTCGCGCTTCCCGCGGAAATGGCTGTAGAGGACGGGCTGGCTGTACTCGATGCGTTCGGCGAGCCGGCGGGTGGTGACCGCGTCCCAGCCCTGCTGCTCGGCGAGTTCGCGGGCCGTCGCCACGATGAGGCGCTCGCGGCCCGCCCGCTCACGCTCCTTGCGTTCCTGTACCGACATACCTCGATTCTAGCACTGCTAGACAATCGAGCGGGGATAGGTCTAGCGTTGCCTCATCAGCTAGCAACGCTAGATCCTGGGAGGGTCATCATGCTCAACGCACTCGAGGTCTTCACCACCGTGGTCGTCGGCGTGATGGTGGGCGTGGAGTTCTCCGTCGCCTTCATCATGAACCGCATCCTGGACGCGCTTCCCGAGGACAGCGGTCAGCTCGGCCACGCGCACGGCGGCCGGATGCTGGGCGCCCTGATGCCGTTCTGGTACATCGGCTCGGTCGCCCTCGCGGCGATCTGGGCCGTCGCCGGATGGCACCGTCACGGCGCCGGACTCGTGGTGACCGCCGCCGGTCTGCTGATCCTCAGCGTGATCATGTCGATACTGTTGCTCGTCCCGATCAACAACCGGAACAAGACCTGGACCCCCGAGAACCGGCCCGCCGACTGGAAGCAGCAGCTGCACCGCTGGAACCGCTACCACTACGTCCGCGTCGCCGTCCTCGTCGCCGCCTTCACCCTGCTGGCCGCCGCCCTCGCCTGATCCTCGCGAGGACCCGTCCGCCGCGCCGAGGGCGTGACGAGCACCACAGGAACCTGAGGCGGGGCGCGGAGAGTACCGAGTGTGAGTCAAAAAGAACCAGCGCAGTCCCTGCGCACGCGCATAAGGGCGGGGGACCGAGAGGCGTTCGCCGAGCTCTACGACGAGTACGCGCGGGCCGTCTACAACCACGCCCTGCGGCTGACCGGCGACTGGTCGCAGGCCGAGGAAGTCATGTCCGAGACGTTCCTCGCCGCCTGGCGCGGCCGGGAACGGGTCGAGCCGGAGGGCGGACCGCTCGGGCCCTGGCTGCTCGGCATCGCCACGCACCGGGCGCGCAACGCCAACCGGGGTCTGCGCCGACGGCTCGCCTTCCTCGCGCGCAGCCCGGGGCCCCGTCCCGTGGAGGACTTCGCGGAGGAGACGGCGGGGCGGATCGACGACGCCCGCCGGCTCGCCCTGGTCCATCAGGCGCTGGGCCGGCTGCGCCGCCAGGAGCGTGAGGTGTTCGCGCTGTGCGTGTCGGCAGGGCTCGACTACCGGCAGGCCGCGCAGACGCTCGGCGTCCCCGTCGGCACCGTACGTTCGAGGCTCTCGCGCGCCCGTGCCCGGCTCGCCCGGCTCAGCTCGGGGCAGGACACCGCGAGGACGGAACCCCCGCGCCCCCGTGGAGAGATGGAGAGTGAGGCCGCGTTCGCGGCCCTGTTCCTGAAGGAGGAGACCCGATGAACGCCGACGGTCGACGGACCGAGGACGCACTGGAACTGCTGTCCGCTCCGGCCGAATGGGACCTCCCGCCGGAGCGGCACCTCCACCACAAGGACGTCCTGATGCAGCAGATCGACCGAGACCTCGGCCACGCCACCACCCCGAAGCCGTCACCGACCCAGGCCCAGGCCCCAGCCCAGGCTCCGGCCCCGCGCCGCAGGTTCACCCGCCCGGCCGTCCTGGTGCCCCTCGTCTCGACGGTGCTGGCCGGAGCCCTGGCCGTCACCCTCACCGGCACGGGCATCGGCACCGGCGGAACCCACGGCCCCGCGCCGACGGACCGCGCGGCCACCGGCGGCGCCCGCGCCCGCACCGCCTCCGTCACCCTGAACCGCATCGCCGTCGCCGCCATGGCCCGTGACGTCACGCCGGTCAGGGACGACCAGTTCGTGTACGTCAGGAGCCTGACCGTGTCGAACAAGGGGACGTTCGACGGGCCCGTGCAACTGGGAGCCCCGCACACGATGGAGACCTGGACCTCGCAGGACCCGAGGCCGATCAAGACCCTCGGCTGGATGCGCGAGTCGGGCAAGGACGCCGTGATGCCCGGTGAGACCATCCCGATCGAGTCGACGGACGCCGTCCCGGCGGGGATCGACCACCCCACGTACGCCTGGCTGTCCTCCCTGCCGACGAACCCGGACGCCCTGCTCACCCGGCTGCGCCGCGAAGTCCGCGTCTCCGACGGGGAGTCCAGGGAGCAGGCCGTGTTCTCCCTGATCGGCGACCTGCTGAGCCAGACGCTCATGCCGCCGCGGAACACCGCCGCGCTGTACGAGGCGGCCGCACGGATACCCGGCGTCGAGGAGATCCCGGACGCCGTCGACGTGGCCGGCCGGCACGGGATCGGCATCACCCGGGAGGACCCCTCCTCCGCCACCCGCGATGAATGGATCTTCGACAGGCACAGCCTCGCGTTCCTCGGAGCGCGCGGCTTCATCACCCACGACGCGCGGAAGGGCATCACGTCCGACACGCTGACGGGCAGTACGGCCGTGCTGCGCCGCTCCGTCGTCGACCGGCGCGGCGAGCGGGCCGCCGCGGGCACCGGCGGCTGAACGGCCGGGCGGCCGCCGGGCGGGCGGGGACCGGCGCGGGCTTCGACCGTGCCGCGACCGGGGGAGAGGATGGGATGATCCTGTCCTCTCCGGTACGCCAGGCGACGCCCCGCGTACCGGACCGCCGCCTGCCGACGAGGAAGACGAACGATCGATGACGCTGAACGTGGGCCAACGGGTGCGGCTGGCGGCGGATCTCCGGCTGGCCGGGTCCGTGACGCCGGCCGGGGAACCCCCGGAGCGGACGGATGCGTTCGCGGCCGCCTCGCTGGCCCTGGCCGCGGGCACCGAGGGCACCGTCGAGCGGGTGGACGAGCAGGAGAGGCGGCAGAGTCACGAGGTCGGTGAGTACCTGCGCCTCAAGTCGCTCCTCGACGACTTCGGCCACCAGATGCCGCAGGCGAGCAGAGGGCAACTGGATGAGCAGGTGGGGGCCTTGGAAGAGCACTGGGTCGCCTACCAGCGACAACTGCTCCGCGTCACGGTCCGCGTCCGCCTCGACAACGGATTCGTCCTGGACGCCACACCGCAGGAGGCCTTCGCCTCCGCCTGACCGGTCGTCGGGGCCCTCGCCCTCCGCGAGCCCGCCCCGACGGCTACCGGCTGCGGCTGCGGTTGCCGCTGTTGCTGTGGCTACGGCGTCGGCCTCGGTTGTCGCTTCGGCGCCGGTTGTGGCTACGGCGTCGGCGTCACCCATGATCCCGAGGCCGCCGACCGCACCATCGCGTCCAGCGCCGCCGCACTGCGGACCGCGTCGGTCAGCGTGGCCCCGTACGGCCTGCCGTCCGCGATCGACCGCAGAAAGGTGTGCGCCTCGACGACCTTGAGGTCGTCGTAGCCCATGGCGTTCGCCGCGCCCGGCTGGAACGCGCCGAAGTCCCCGGCCCCCGGACCGACGTACACGGTGCTGACCGGCTGGTCCTGGTACGTCGACCCCCGGCTCACCCCCAGTTCGCCCATCCGGCGGAAGTCCCAGGACACCGCGCCCTCGGTGCCGTGGATCTCGAACCCGTAGGAGTTCTGCTCGCCCACCGAGACCCGGCACGCCTCCAGGACCCCGCGCGCGCCGGAGGCGAAGCGCAGCAGGCAGTTGACGTAGTCCTCGTTCTCCACGGGCGCCGGTTCCCCGCCCGAGGCACGCGTGTGACCGGCGGTCGCGCCGGCCGGCCGCGCCCGCAGCGGTACGAAGACCGCGGTGTCCGCCACCAGCGCCTCGATCTCGCCCAGCAGGAAACGGGCCAGGTCGACGCCGTGCGAGGCCAGGTCCCCGAGGACCCCGCTGCCGCCGCGCCTCCGCTCGAAGCGCCAGCTCAGCGCACCCTCGGGATGGGCCGCGTAGTCGCTGAACAGGCGGATACGGGCATGGGTGACGTCGCCGATGTCACCGGAGGCGATCAGCTCGCGGGCCGCCACGACGGCGGGCGCGCCACGGTAGTTGAACCCGACCGTGCCCCGGACCCCGGCCGCGGCGACCGCGTCCGACACCGCCCGGGCGTCGGCGGCGGTCAGCCCCACCGGCTTCTCGATCCAGAGGTGCTTGCCGGCCGCGGCCATGGCCACGCCGATCTCCCGGTGCAGAAAGTTCGGCGCGGTGACGCTCACGGCCTCGACGCGCGGATCGGCGGCGACGTCCCGCCAGTCACGGAGAGCGCTCGGGAAGCCGTACCGCGCGGCGGCCTCTTCCGCCCGGCCGGGCACCTCGTCGGCGACGGCGATCGGCTGGGGGCGCAGCGGGAGGTCCGGGAAGTGGTGGAGCACCCGGGCGTACGCCTGGGTGTGGACCCGTCCCATCCAGCCGAACCCGACGACGGCGAAACCGAGCGTACGCACCACGACTGCCTCCTGCGGTCCGATCTGATCCGAGCCGGTGGACAGGACTCTGTCAGGGAGTGACGGCCGTGCGCCGCTCCAGCACCCGCAGCGCCCGCTCCGCCCAGTCGATGATCGCCTGTTCGAAGGCGCGTCCCCCCAGCAGTGTGAGATACGGGCCCACGCGCTCGGCCTCGGCGAGATACCGGTCCTCGGTGCGCCCGTCGAGGAGCCGGGCGCCGATCCGCTCGTAGTGCGCCAGCTTGGCCCGCGACCACTCCAGCCGCTCGGTGATCGCCACCCGGACGGCGTCGGCGTCGCCGATGTCGAGCGCGTACACCTTGACCATCAGCTCGTCACGGATCGCGACGGGTCTGGCGGGCCCGGAGGTGAAGGAGGCCAGCGCTTCGAGCCCCGCCCCGGTCAACGAGAAGACCCGCTTGTTGGGGCGGCGTTCCTGCTCCACGAGCCTGGCCTCGATGAGCCCCTCGGACTCCATCCGGTCGAGCTCCCGGTACAGCTGCTGCGGGGTAGCCATCCAGAAGTTGGCCACCGAGGCGTCGAACCCCTTGGCCAGGTCGTAGCCCGACGCCTCGCCCTCCAGGAGCGTGGCCAGTACCGCGTTGCGCAATGCCATCCCGCAAGGCTAGACGGCCCGCGACCGCAGGACTAATCTTATCCGCACCTAATCAATTAATTGAGTAACAGAGGTGGACGCGATGAACTCCTTCCGCAAGGCCGTGGAGGCCGGAGACCTCGGCGCGGTCGAGGAGCTGCTGGCCGACGACGTCGTGTTCACCAGCCCCGTCGCCTTCAAGCCCTACCCGGGCAAGCCGATCACCGCGGCGATCCTGCGCGGTGTCTGGCGCGTCTTCAGCGACTTCCGCTACGTCCGCGAGATCGCCGGGGCGGACGGCCGTGACCACGCGCTCGTCTTCACGGCCAAGGTGGGCGACAAGGAGATCAACGGCTGCGACTTCCTGCACTTCGACGAGGACGGTCTCATCGACGAATTCACCGTGATGGTCCGCCCCTTGTCGGCCGCGCAGGCGCTCTCCGAGGCGATGGGCGCGCAGTTCGAGCAGATCTCCCGGGAGGCCGCCGGAGCGTGAGCGTCCTGAAGGGCGCCGTTTGAACCGACTCTCCCCGGCTACCCGCCTGTTGTGACGACGACGACTTCACAGCAGGAGCTCTTCCGGTTCCTGGAGGACCGCTTCGCATGCGCCCAGGCCTGCGCCGAATGCGCCCGGTCCGCCGCGCTGCGCGCGAGCCTCATGGATCCCGGCGGGCCCAAGCGGCGGGAATCCGCACGGCGTTCGGGCATCCTCTGCGCGGAGGTGTGCGAGGCGACCTGCCACGTCCTGTCGAGGCAGCAGGCGGACGAGAGGGAGGTCCGCGTTCAGCTGGAGTGGTGCCGGGACGTCTGCCTGGAGTGCGCGGAGGCCTTCGACGGCTGCCCCGGGTCGGAGGCCGCCGCACGCAGATGCCGTGAATGCGCCCGGGCGTGCGAGGACTTCATCGCCGTACTGCGGTGAGGCCGCGCGCGACCGGGGCCGAGCCTCCCGCGCGGCCGGGAGCCGCCGGCGTGGGTCCACGGAGAGAACGCGAGCCCGCCGGGGCCGGGCCGGTCAGGCGAGCGGGCGGCCGGCGCGGAGGTTCCAGCGCCCGGCGCGCCCGCTCAACTCCGTGACGGTGAGCGGCTGCACGTCCACCCGCCAGAACGCCTGCTCCGGCGCCCCCAGGGCCCGTACCACCACAGCCCGTACGACCTCGGGCTCGACCACGGCCACGGTCCGCCCATCGAACCCGGCCGCCGCGTCCAGGCGTTCCGCCACCCGGTCGCAGAACGCCCGCACCGACTCGCCGTCGTGCGGGGCCGACTCCGGGTCGGAGAGCCACCGGGCGACCGCCTCGGGCTCCTTCGTGCTCACCTCCGCCAGCGTCGCCCCACGCCAGCGGCCCACGTCCAGAGAGCCCAACTCGTCTACTTCGGAGCCGCCTTGGAGTCCGAGCGCCTCGGCGGTCTGCCGGCACCGCGCGGTGGGGGAGATCCACACCCGCCCGGCGGCCGGAACGGCACCGGCCCCGGCCGCGGTCCGGGCGGCCCGCAGGCCCGGGGCGTCCACCGGGCTCCCGTCGTCGAAGCGGGCCTCGCGCAAGGCCTCGCTGGTCGCCGCGGAGATCAGGATCAGTCGGCTGGTCATGCCTTCATTCTCGCGTGTCGTGGACCCGCACCGTGTCGTACGGCCGGGTCCGTGCGTGCGTCACGGACCGCGCCCGGAGCCAACCGCCGTGCTCAGGACGACGGTTGCCGCCCAGCGGACAGGCTCACCGACCCGTGGGGCGCACGGAGTACGGCGAGTGTGCGCCCTTGGCCGGGGTGCGGCTTCGCGGTACGGTCACGTGGATATTGACGACGGTTCGGCGGAAGCCCGGTGCAAGTCCGGCACGGTCGCGCCACTGTGAGCCCGGCACATGTCACTCCGGCCAGGGGTGAGGGACGCGGGCGAGTCAGACCCGTGGCTGTCGTCCTGTGCACCACCGAGATGGGACGCGAGTTCCCCAGGAGGTTCTGCCCCATGGCGCAGTCCGTCGTCCAGCCGACCGTCACGCCCACCGCCGTTCCCGCCAAGCTGCCGATCGGCGCGATCGTCCCCTGGGCGGTCTTCTTCGGCATGCTGATGCTGGTCCTGCTCTACTTCGTCGGCGCCGAGCAGGGCGCCACCTCCCTCGTCTCCGGCGAGAACGTCCACGAATGGGTCCACGACGCCCGGCACCTGCTCGGTTTCCCCTGCCACTGACGGCGACGGGGACCGTAGGGCCAACGATGTTCCGCGAGGTCCGGGAACCCCGGCCCGCACGAGGGGCGCCGCCCCGGGCCCCCGGGGGCGCCCCGCATACCTTACGCCCCCGGCCTCGCCCAGGCCCCGTTAGGGGAAGCGGTGGACGGGGGGGGCCCGGAGGGGGGGGGGGGGGGGCCGGGGGGCCGCGCCCCCCCCCGGGCCCCGGCCCGTGCCGGGTGGGTCGGTGGTGGTGCGTCAGGGGTGGTGTGTCAC